>CANOMQ010000023.1 GCA_947567595.1 uncultured Lachnospiraceae bacterium
TTTCTTTGATGTATAATGAGTTTATCGTACGGATCACCTTTCCTTTGTAATGGTTGTCGTAAACTTATTATACAACAGGAAGCCCCGTACGATATTTTTTTATTTAAAAACTTGTAAAGTGGTGATGAAATAAAAAAGCCAGCAATAATGCTGACTTGCTGAAAAATGATATATGGTTAACTCTCAAAGATATATGGTGCTAAATCCTAAAGACGGGAAACACATTTGCAGGTGGTAAAACTTTTTTTAAGCTTCTTTTTTCCCTTTTTTACAAAACGACCATAAAATTCATGTGTAATACGACAAAAATAGGGCATGAATACTTGTTTTTCAAGCGTAAATTGTTATAATAATAATGAGAATATGTAATTTTTTACAATTATCAGAGGGCAGGATAAAAAGTGGCTGAAAAACAAAAACTGCGGATTGCCCTGACTGCGCTGCTGATTGCGGTGGTGACCGGATTGCTTGCATGGGCGCGGGTGGGATATTCCATAGATGTCATGGTCTCGGACGCATTATGCCAGCGGGCGTCCGTAGCCAACAAAAATATTTACATCATCGCAATTGATGATAAAACGCTGGAGCAATACGGCTCGATTACGTCGTGGAGCAGGCAGCGCTCGGCGGATTTGGTGCGTCTTTTGAATGAAAATGCGCAGACAAAGCCGGCAGTGCTTGTATTCGACGTTATTTTTAGTGAGAAGGGCGACGAAAGCGGCGACGCGGCATTCGCAAAAGCCTGCGGTGAGGCGGGAAACGTCGTGACGGCAATGTCGTATCGCTTTAAGGAACAGCCGGAATATGACGAAAACGGCAGAATGACGCTCAACCAGTACCATGTGGACGGTGTCATCATGCCCTATGAGGCACTGCGGGAAACCACGAAGCAGGGATACGCCAACACCTTGGTCGGCGCGGACGGCTACGTGCGGCGCGCGATGGCATACATAGACGACGCAAACGGGCAGCGCAATTACAGCCTTGCGTCGCAGGCGTGCCAGTTGTATCAGGAAAGCCGCGGCGCGCAGGTGGAATTTCCGGCGCTGGATAAAAACAATCAGTTTCTGTTCTCATATTCGGGAAAAACAGGCTGCTACAGTACCATATCAATGGCAGACGTGATGGACGGCACGGTCAATCCGGCAATCTTTGCGGACGGCATTGTGTTTGTGGGCGCGTACGCGGTGGGAATGCAGGACTCCTATATACCGGCGATTTCGCACGGGACGCAGATGTATGGGGTGGAGATACAGGCAAATATCGTGGAGGCACTCTTGGAGGGGAAGACACAGCAGCAGCTTCCGACTGGTGTTTTCGCAGCTTTGGCGGCAGTGCTTGCGGCGGCATTTTACCTTGCGATACGGCAGATGAAGATTGTCCCCGCGACCATTCTGACAGTGGTCTTGGCGGTGGCGGCAGGTCCGGTTTTTGCGGTGGTGCTCTATGCGAGAGGATATGTAACACCTGTTATTCTACTTCCCGTTGCATTTGCCCTGATTTATGCCGTTCACTTAATCTACGGCTATGTGCAGGAGGTCATGCGGCGGCAGAAGGTTGTCAACGTGTTTAAGCAGTACGTTGCGCCGCAGGTTGTGGATAAAATCAGCAAGGATAAGGACTTTGAGCTGGTATTGGGCGGTGAGAACCGTCACATTGCCTGCCTGTTTGTGGATATCCGCGGTTTTACGACCATGTCGGAAAGCCTCAAGCCGGAGGAGGTTGTGGAAATCCTGAATGAATATTTAAGCTTAACGACAAATTCCATCTTCCAAAACGGCGGCACGCTCGACAAATTTGTGGGCGACGCCACGATGGCGGTGTTTAACGCGCCGTTTGATTTGGAGGATTATATTTATAAAGCAGTCTGCACGGCGCGCGACATGAAGGCGGGTGCGGACGCGATTGCCGAGAAATTTGAAAAGCGTTTTGGGAAAAGCGTCGGCTTTGGTATCGGTGTCAACTGCGGCAATGCGGTTGTTGGCAACATCGGCTGCGATTTCCGAATGGACTATACGGCAATCGGCGATACCGTCAATACGGCGGCGCGCTTGGAGAGCAACGCCAAGCGGGGACAGATTTTAATCAGCGGCGAGGTCTATGAGGCGGTAAAAGACCGGGTGGAGGTCACACCGATTGGGGAAATCCCGCTCAAGGGCAAATCGCAGGGCGTATTTGTATATCAGTTAGATGAGGTAAGATAGGTGAAAGGAGCATGACTTGCGAAGATGGAGCAGCTACATATCATTCCGGACAGAAACCGGATAACGGAAACGCTGGAGCTGGCGGAGCAGTATCACACCGCCTTTGAATATAATGATTTTTTTAACCCGAATGTGCTCGACGACGAGAAAACAATTGACAGCTTGATTTCGTTTTACCTGCGGCAGCCGCACGACCGGACGCATGACACCATGCACGGCGCGTTTTTGGACATTACCATACACAGCGAGGATTCACTTATCCGCAAGGTGTGCGAGCACAGGATACGGCAGTCGATGGAGATTGCGCGCGATTTGGAACTGCGGGGCGTGGTGTTCCACACGGGCAGGCTGCACGGATTTCGGGATAAGCAGTATTTGAACAACTGGCTTGATGTCAACGAGGCGTTCTTTGGCGGACTGCTGCAGGAGTACCCGAAACAGCAGATTTTCATGGAAAATATGTTCGATGAGGCGCCCGACATTTTAGCGCAGCTTGCAAAACGACTGGAGCATGAGCCGCGGTTTGGCGTCTGCCTTGACTATGCGCATGCGGCAGTCACGGACGTTGCGTGTGAGGAATGGGTGGAAGCACTTGCGCCGTATATCCGTCACATGCACATCAATGACAACGACCGGGTGAACGATTTGCACCAGGAGATTGGGACGGGAAAGCTTGACTGGGGCGCGTTTGATAAGGAGCTGCGCAGGTTTTCGGTGCAGGCAAGCGTTCTGATAGAGATGAAGGATTTGGAGCGGCAGAGGCGTTCCATCGAATATTTAAAGGAAAACAGGTTCTATCCCTTCCTATAAATTAAAAATTTTCGCGGAAAGGCACGAATATTTATGCAGATTAAGACAGAGGAAAAAATAAAACCGACGAATGCGGAATTAAAGAGAATACTGAACATTGGAATTAAACTGTCCACGGAGAAAAACAGGGATCATCTGCTGGCGTTTATTTTGGAAAGCGGAATGGACATCACGCATTGCGACGCGAGCACCCTTTATCTGTTTGAGGAGGGCAAGCTGCATTTTAAGATTATGAAAACGCTCTCCCAAAACATCAGCCGCGGCGTGGACGGTGAGCCGATTGACAATATGCCGCCCGTTCCGATGACAGAGAGAAACGTATGTTCTTATGCCGCGCTCCATCGGGAAATCATCAACATTCCCGATGTGTACAATGACACCCGTTTTGATTTTTCGGGGCCAAAAAAATACGACGCACTCACAGGGTACCACACACAGTCGCTGCTCGTTATTCCGATTGAGAATAATGAAGAGGAGCTGATTGGCGTTTTGCAGCTTTTGAATGCAATGGACGAGAACGGGACGGTGATACCGTTTGACGCGGAATATGAGATTATTATCCGCTCGCTTGGCGCACAGGCGGCGATTGAAATGACCAACCTCAAATATGTGCAGGAGGTGAAGCGGCAGTTGCGCTCATTTGTGGAAGCAATGTCAACCGCAATCGACGAGCGCACGCCCTACAACGGCTCCCACACAAGAAAGGTGGCGGAGTACGCCGGATTGATTGCGGATTATATCAATAAACAGCACATGGCGGGGGAATGTGAGGAGTGCTTTGACGAAAACCGCAAGGATAAGCTTGAGCTTGCGGCGCTTTTACATGACATCGGAAAAATGGTCGTGCCGCTGTCGATTATGAACCGCGCGACGCGGCTTGACAGGGAGCTTGGAACGGTGGAAACGCGGTTTCGGCTGATTGAGGCGTACTACACGATTGACCATATGAAGGGCAAGCTTGACGAGGCGGAATATAAAGAGCGGATTGATTATCTGCGTGCGAGCATGGATTTTATTCACAGGATTGATGGCAAGGGGGTTTTGGACGACGCGGATTATGAGCGCGTGCAGGAGCTTGCGCAGCACGTCTACACGGGCGACGCGGGCGAGACGCTTTCGTATCTGACCAAGCGGGAGCGGGACCGTTTGAGCATTCGGAAGGGGACGCTTACGGAGGACGACCGCAGGCAGATGGAGTACCATGTGGTGATGACGGAGAAAATTTTAGGCAAGGTTTGGTTTAACAAGAACTATGAAGATATACCAAGATGGGCGGCGTCCCATCATGAAATGCTCGACGGCTCGGGCTATCCAAGACATCTGAAGGCGGAGGACTTGGAGTTAGAGACAAGAATGATTACGGTGGCGGACGTCTACGACGCGCTTACGGCAAGAGACCGCCCCTATAAAAAGCCTGTTTCGCAGGAAAAGGCGCTTGGCATTTTGAAAGGCATGGCGGACGAGGGCAAGCTGGATAGCCGTCTGGTGGACTATCTGGCAGCGGCAGTTCGTGAAAAAAATGACAATTAGAATTCGCGGGCAGCTTGCGGCGACGCAAATCCGTGGATTTTGAAGGGAGAGGAGTCGTGAAAACATGACAAAGAAAACGGGAGTTGTTGTTTGCGCGGTTTTGGCGGCGGTGGTGGCTGTCGCGGTAGGCTGCGTGGCTTTGCTGGGAGGAAAGGACGAGGCATACCGCTCCATCATGGTGTATCAGGTCAACGGCAGCGCGACGATTACGCGGGCAAATGTGGGGGACATGGCGGCGTATGAAAACCTGATGTTACGTTCCGGGGACAGCGTTGCGGTGGCGTCGGAGAGTACAATGCGCTTAAAGCTTGACGATGACAAGTATCTCTTGGCGGAGCAGGGGACGAAGATGGACATTATCGCGGAGGGCGATGATGAGAACGGACGGACTTGCATTGATTTGAAGGAAGGCTCGGTTACGAGTGAAATTCAGAACAAGCTTGGCCCAAACGCTTCCTATGAAGTGAATACGCCCAACTCCATCATGGCTGTGCGCGGGACGATTTTCCGCGTGGAGGTCGCGCTGGGTGCGGACGGGAAGCCGGAGACGAAGCTGACGGTATTTCAGGGAATCGTAAGCTCGAGGGCGGTTTTGCCGGACGGGACGGTTTTGGACGAGGAGGTTTTGGTCGAAGCCGGAGAAGAGCTGATTATTGATGAAACATCAATCGCTTCCGCACAGATGGAAGGCGTGACCGAGATTGACTATGACAGCCTGCCGGAGGTTATGCAGGAGTACATAGAGGAACTTGGTATAGAAGGGCTTGGCATAGAAGGGATTGGTATTGAAAATCCGAATGGTGCGCAGAATGCAGGCGAAGATGAGGCAGAAAAGAAGGCTGCGAATGTAGATACACAGGCAAACGCGGCAGGCGAACAGCCGCAGGCACAGGAAGGAACGCAGCCTGACGAAGGGCGGGAGAACGGACAGCAGCAGCCACAGGAGGGAGCACCGCAGGAGAGCGCGGTCAATGAACCGGATTTGACACAGCAACAGCAGCCACAGGAGGGAACACCGCAGGAGAGCGCGGTGCAGGAGCCGCAGAGCACACCGCCCAAGGACACACCGCCTAAGCCGCAAAGTCCGGCACCGAGTACAGGGGACTCCTCACAGGGTTCTTCGGGAGGCGGCGGAAGCAAGTCAAAGACGCAGTATTGCACGGTGACATTCCAGTATAATGGAAGCACGTTTGGTACGCAGAAGGTGAAAAAGGGCAGCAAGGCGACGCAGCCGAAGCTAAGCCCGACTCAGAATGGTGCGTGGGATTATGACTTCTCAAAGAAAGTAAACAAAAATATAACCGTTCAGTGGGTTGAACAATAATGCAGCTTGCAGGACGGGTTATCGGATAACGTTTATAGTATGGAAAAGAGAGGAATGAAATCAATGCATAGAAAAGTAAAAGGACTATTATCAATGCTATTGGTGTGCGTGATGGTGACTGCGACAGTCAGCCCGGTGTCGGCGGACGAACTGCCTGCACAGAGCGAGACGCTTTCGCCGGAACAGCCTGCCGCGCAGGAGAGCGCGGTGCAGGAGCCACAGACGGCTGTTGATTCGGACGCGGATTTGCAGGAACCACATGCGCCGGGACAGCAGGCTACGGAAACCGTTACGGTTGCGGAAGCAGAGACGGTTGCCAAGCCTGATACGCAGATACCACCGCAGACAGGGACGGAACCTGTAATGGAAGAAGCATTGCAGGAAGCGCAGACACCGTTGCAGACGGAAAGCGTGCCGGGGGAAGCTGTGGAGGAAACGGCGCAGGTGAATGGTTCGGGTGGACTGACACCGGAAGATTTGTATGATAATCTGACAGAGGAGCAGATTAAATTTAATGTTTATACGGGTACAAAGCCGATAGAGGAAATGGAGTCAGATGCGGATATTCTTTCAAAGCTGAATTTTATGGCTGATGGTGTTGTGCCGGACTCTGCGAATCTGGACGCACAGGCAGGAAAGATTATAGCGGCAATTTTGGACGGCAGACAAGGAGACGACAGATTTTATGCCCTTTCCAGTTGGAAGCTTTGGTCTGTGGATAGTGATGGGAAACCACAGTTTCCCGCGATTGCGAAGCACTCTTCGCTCAGCAGGGTAGCGACAAATGATAATTTCATTCAATCGGCTTATATGGAATATAATGTAACAGGAACAGACCCTATAGTTATCTGCAAAAACCCCATTCTTGAACCGATTTGGTCTTGCTTGGAATTTATAATCCATGTATATGACCAAAACGGCGTGGATACAGGATTGACCATAACAGTCACCGCAGAAAACTATAACGATGCAGTACAGGTGGCATTTCCGGCGACAGTGGAGGCAGGCAGTTGGAAGCTTTTCTACGACGGTTCGGAATATACACTCAACAACCCGAGTGAGATTTGGACGAATACAACGAACGGTATTGGCACAATCGGACGCAGCTTTGACGCAGCGAAGGCAAAATTACAGGCATTTCCGTCTGCTTTACAGGAAGGGAATGCAGACTTCAGGCAGCCTGACTGGTATTTCGGGCAGCAGCCTGCAGCGCCGCAGGTCAGCTCCGAAACAAACGGAATAGATAACATTACCTACTACTATAAGGCAGAAGGAGCGGACGACAGCACATATACGGCAGAAATTCCAACCGCGGTGGGACGCTATACGGCAAAAGCAGTATTTGCGGCGACCGGAATTTATAAAGAAGTGGTAAAGATTGCAGATTTCAGCATTTTACCCGCAGAACCGGAAGTCAGGTACGAAATTTCCGGTCTGCAAGGTACAGAAGGCTGGTATAGAAGTGCAGTAACCATCAGCGCAAAGGCAGGTTATCAGGTGCGCCTTTCGGAGACGGACGCATGGGCGGAAGCTGTCACGGTTGCACAGAGCGGTAATGTGATACTTTATGTAAAAGCCGCCGACGGAACGGAATATCCCGCAGAACAGAAGCAGTTCCTTATTGATGATAAGACTCCTGAAATTGTCGGATTGGTTAATGCCGAAATTGTCGGACTGGTTAATGGCATGACTTATTACGGCGACATACCAGTGGCAGTGACCGATGATTTCCTGATAAAGGTTACGGTAAATGATATAGAGCAGTCAATTGTTGACAATCATGCAGACTTTGTGCTCAAGCCGTCCGAGAAGGCATATATCATAAAGGCAGACGACATGGCAGGCAACTGGGTGGAAGCAGTTGTGTTTGTGAAGGAAGAACCGTCAACAGAACCACCATCAACGGAAGAACCGACGGAGCCATCGACAGAACAGCCGTCCGAACCGTCAACAGAGCCATCGACAGAGGAACCGACAGAACCGATAGAACCGCCAACAGAGGCACCGGACAAAACAGCCCCGGTTATCAGCGGCATAGAAAACAAGGGGACATACTACGGTACGCAGAATGTAACCGTAATGGACGAAAACCTCCGCGCCGTCACCGTAAACGGCAAGAGCATAGCCGTAACGGATAACCGCGCAGAAGTTACCCTCACTCCCACCTATGACGAATACCAGTTTGGTATCATTGCGGAGGACGCGGCAGGCAATAAAACAGAGTACACCGTAGAAGTATGGGAAAAATGGGTACTTGACGGAATTGTGGAAAACGGCAAGAAAAAGCTGCGCCGTGAGAGAAGCTACAAGCTTGGCAGCGGAAAATGGACTGTTGCAGGCGACAGCACCGTTTATCAGGGCGGCAGGACATTTTATGTAAACAGCAGCGGAACCTACGATTTTAAAAAGAAATAAAAGAATAAAAAAATCCCCATCTGTTCTCGGGTGGGGATTTTTGCGCATTTTTTTACACGTTTTTCGGTATACAAATCGAATATTAGGGTGTAAAATAGAATAGACAAAGTAAATAAGAACACGGAAAGGATGTGTAGGATTGTATGGACAGTTGTGACAGTTACGGTCAGCGAATTATGGGTGAATACACGGAACAAGGGTGTTCTTTTTATGGAAAAAAACGAACGCTCTAGCGCGGTCTTGCGCGTTGTGGTAAAAACGGAAAGCTTGTGATATTCGCCCTTGATACGATTATATTATAATAAAGGGGCGATTTTTTTATGGAAAACGAAATCTTGAACGAACCAAACTATGTGCAGGAGCTGGTGGCGCTTTTACGCAGTGAAAACACCGCAAAAAAGATAGCGGAAGAGCTGACAAATTACCACGACAACGACATTGCAAGCGCACTGGACGAACTAAACGGGGGCGAGCGCGCCGTGCTTTACCATATTTTGGGCGTGGAGCGCGTATCGGAGATTTTTGCCTATCTCGACGACCCGCAGAAATACATCGGCGAACTGGAGCTTGAGCTTGCGGCGGACATTATCGAAAATATGGACGCCGACGACGCGGTAGACGTGCTCGAGGAAATGGACGATGAGATTGCCAATCAGCTCATCGAACTGATTGACGAGGAGTCAAAGGAGGACATCAACCTAATCCGTTCCTATGAGGAGGACGAAATCGGCAGCCGCATGACGACCAATTTCATTGAAATTGAGCGCAGCCTGACCATCAAACAGGCAATGCGCTCCCTGATTGCGCAGGCGGAGGATAACGACAACATCACCACGATTTTTGTCAAGGATGATGACGAGACCTTTTATGGTGCGATTGATTTGAAGGATCTGATCGTGGCGCGCAATTACGTTGACTTGGAAACGCTTATTACCCAGTCGTTCCCTTATGTGCGCGACCATGAGACCGTGGAGGACTGTATTGAGCGCTTAAAGGACTACGCGGAGGACTCCATTCCGGTTCTTGACGATAAAAATAACCTGCTTGGCGTCATCACCGCGCAGGACATTGTGGAGGCAGTCGATGACGAAATGGGCGAGGACTACGCAAGGCTTGCCGCAATGACGGAGGAAGCGGAACTCGAGGAGCCGCTTATGGAAAGCATCAAAAAAAGGCTGCCGTGGCTGATTGTGCTTTTGGCGCTCAGCATGTGCGTCTCAACCGTCACAAGCCTGTTTGAGCCGGTCATCGCGCAGCTTGCGATTATCGTAAGCTTCCAGTCCGTAATCCTTGGAATGTCGGGAAACGTCGGAACGCAGTCGCTTGCCGTAACCATCAGGCTTTTGATGGACGAAAACCTTGAGGCAGGGCAGAAGTTCACAATGATTTTCAGGGAAATGCGTATCGGCTTTTCGAACGGACTGATTTTGGGAACGCTTTCCTTTTTGTTTATCGGAATGTACCTGTGCGTTGTGCGGGAAAACACGCCGCAGTTTGCCTTTGCAATATCGCTCTGTGCAGGCGCCGCGCTGTTGATTGCAATGACCATTTCAAGCATTGTAGGAACATCCGTTCCGATATTTTTCAAAAAAATACACGTTGATCCCGCAGTCGCGTCCGGCCCGTTGATTACGACAGTCAATGACTTAATCGGCGTTGTGACCTATTACGGCGTAGCGTGGCTTTTGCTGATAAACCTGCTCGGCTTGGGATAAGACCAAATATCACGCATAAAAATCCATTATATACAAATACTAGCAATACGGTAAAACAGGGTGCCGTAACAAATTGCTGTTTTACTATGAACAACAGAAATAACTAGATTTGAAATGGAGGAAATACCGGTGAAGGCTACGGGAATAGTGCGCAGAATTGATGATTTGGGACGCGTTGTGATACCAAAGGAAATAAGAAGGACACTGAGGATAAGGGAATCAGATCCGTTGGAAATTTTTACCGACCACGAGGGCTCGATTATCCTGAGAAAATATTCTCCGGTAGGAGAGATGGGAAACTTTGCAAAGCAGTATGCGGAAAGCCTTTCGCAGGTGACAGGGCACTTGGCGCTGATTGCAGACCGTGACCAGTTTATTGCGGCAGCAGGCGGAGGCAGCAAGCAAATTCTCGGGAAATCCGTGAGCAAGGCACTTGAGGAAAAAATGAATTCACGCGAGGTCGTGTGCAGTTCTCGGAACGATAAGGACTATATCGCAGTCATGGATGATGAGGTGGAGGAATACCAGCACGAGGTCATTATCCCAATCATCACGCAGGGCGACATCATGGGCGCGGTGGTACTGCTGTCCGCAAATGAAGAGGACAAAATGAATGAAGTGGAAATGAAGCTGGCATTGTCTGCGGCAGGGTTTTTGAGCAAGCAGATGGAGCAGTAGCGGAAAATATAAAAAAAGTGACACGCGTGTCACTTTTTTGTTTCCAATTCTATATTTATATCAGGTTATCCCGGATAAAAACGGCATTCATAACGCGGCACATATCGGCAAACAGCGTCATTGCAATTTTGGGAAATGCCGAGCTGCGGTCAAACACGTCCGCGGAAATCAGTCCCACAGCCTCGCCCTCCCGGTCACGCAGGATAAACTGCATAAAGCACGCAACGCCCGTCTCGGAAAGGATTTTATGTACCTCCGGCGTCGAAAACTCCAGCGACTGGAGACTGCTTACCGCAAGCAGGTTGTTGGTAAACAGGTAAAGGTATTTTAAATTTTTGAGCACGGACGGATCCGCCATCGGTACATCCGGCGCAAGTGTGTTCGTGTAAGCGGGAGCGCCGCTGTCGCTCAAAAATACCGACACCCTGTTAATCGTCAGTACATGCGCAAAAAAGTCAAGAACTTCCTGAATCGAATCGACACCGTATACAATTAAGTCCGTGAGCATATTGTGCAGGGCATTGATGTCTGTCTCCGAATAGAAGGTATTGGACACATTGATAATATCCTCATCATTCTGCACATTAAAATCACCATGAAGCTCTGGCTTATAAATAATGTACCTGTTTTTCCCTTTGACCTTTGCAAGATAAAGGGAACGGTCCGCGATTTTGAATAAATCATGGTACGTCGTGGAAAACGGCCCGATACCATAGCGCGCAAGACCGATGGAACAGCTTAGCTTACGCTCCATCTGCTCCTGATACTGGATAGCCACGTTTGTCTTGATACAGCGCAGGACATTGCGAAATTCAAGCTCGTCACTGAATTTTTCAAAAACGATAAAAAACTCATCGCCGCCGATACGTCCGGCGACACCGTTTGTCCCGACTGCGTTTTTAATCACCTGAGCGACCGCCTTGATAACCTTGTCTCCGAACATATGTCCGAAATTATCATTTACGCTCTTAAAATCATCAATATCGATAATTGCCAGTGCAACGCGCTCCCGGTTTTTGCCTTTCAGGGCGTCCTCCGCATATTTCATAATCGCCTTTTTATTCAAAAGACCGGTGAGACTGTCAACGTAGGAGTCCTCCAAAATGGTGGTGTCTGCGTCGCCTGTGGACTCATGAATAATCGACCAAGTTCCGATTACAATGGAATCCCCGTTCTCATAGGTTTTTGGCTTAAAGCTCACACGGTAGCGCTCAAGCATGTTTGCATCGGAAATAATGCAGCCGTGGAAGGTGTAAGACTGGCTGGATTTTGCGTTGCAAAGCGAGAAACAGAAGGCGTTGAAGGTCTCCAAATCGTCCTGCGCAATGCGGTTTTCCTCAAGCATCTGCGTGCACCATTCATGGAAATTCTGGTCAAAAATTGTGACGTTCTGCTGCTGGTTTATATAGTACAGATGAAACTGCTTTGTGTCAGGATAATATGCAAAAACTGCCGTACCCGTCAGAGCGATGTAATCCCTTGCAGTCATAATCCGCCGATTAAGCTCATTTACACGGTTTTCCGAATTGCTGACATTCAAAAGCTTGATGTCGTAGGCATCACCCTCGCGCGAGAGTGAGACTGTGAGGATATAGCAGCACAGCTTACCGTCTACCGTGATATGAACGCACTCGTCGCAGGAAAGCCCGGGCGTTTCAAGGCATTTGGCGGTAGCGGCGGCAAGCTTTTTTTGATCATCCTCGGGCAGCATTTTGTATAAAGAGAAATAGCTTTCCGTTCCCATCAGGTTAAAAAGCTGTGGATTTCCGTCAAGAATATTGAGTGTCAGATCAAATCGCCCCGCCGCATAGGCGATGTCAAATTTCGTGTCTATCAATGGTGAACCTCCGTTCATATAGGAATAATAAAAAAAGTACCACTCTAATATTATCAATTTTTGTTGGAAAAGTAAAGAAGATAGCAGAATTTTATATACAGATGAAACAAAAAAAGTGCCTTTTGTCAATCAAAATTAAGCAAAAGGCACTTTCTAAAGAATTGTTTAAGCAACATAACAATACATAAAGATAAAGTGGCAGATACTTCCGCCCATCACGAAAAGGTGGAAGATTTCATGCGAGCCGAAATTTTTATGAAGCGTATTAAAAATTGGAAGCTTCAGGGCATAAATCACGCCGCCGATGGTGTAGATGATGCCGCCCGCAAGAAGCCAGCCAAACGCAGTGTGGGGAAGCGTGCTCCAAAGCGGCCCGAATACCAAAAGGCAAATCCAGCCCATTGCAATGTAGATTGCCGAAGAAAACCATTTCGGACAGGTAATCCAAACCATATTGACAAGCATTCCGGCAATGGCAACGCCCCACACAAGGGCAAGCAGGGAGTATCCCAAGCTTCCGCCAAGCACAATCAGGCAGACGGGTGTGTAGGAGCCTGCAATCAATACAAAAATCATCATATGGTCAATCTTGCGGAATACGCTCAGGACTTTTCCTGTGACATTGACGCTGTGATATAAGGCACTCGCGCCATATAGTAAAATCATGCTGACCGCAAAAATCGCCACGGCTGCGGTAGCCATACCGGTTGACGCCTTCATGATAAGCGGTGATGCGGCGACTGCCGCCATAAGGCAGGCGATAAAATGTGTCAGGGCACTGCCGGGTTCACGGATTGTTAATTGCATCATAAGCTCCTCCATTCTTCTTTCTGTTTGATAAGTTTGGTTTTTATAAACTTTACATGTAGTATTGATTACTACGTACTATTTATAATAATACTACTCCTTATCATATTCAATGTCAATAAAAAGATGCAAAAAAACAAAAATATTTTAGCCAAACAAAAAGGACATCACAAATAATGGTAATATTTCCCATGCTTCACAAAAAAGAAGATTGTGACAAACAGCGCAAGAAGCTCCGCCGCCGTAAGCGCAAGCCAAATCCCGTCCAGCCCGAGGACAAGCGGCAGGATAAGAACCGCCGCAACCTGAAACAGCAGCGTCCGCAGAAACGAAATCGCGGCAGACACTACACCGTTTCCAAGCGCCGTAAAAAAGGCGGGACCAAAAATATTAATCCCTGAAACCAAAAACGACAGTGAAAACAGGCAAAGCCCCCGCCTTGTGAGTGCCGTAAGCTCCGCGTCATATCCGACGAAAATGCGCGCAAGCGGCTGTGCCGTCACAATGGCAATCACGGTCAGCAGGACATTCCAAAGCGAAATAAGACAAAGGCTTTTTTGGAATAATCCTTTTAACTCTGTATGGTTTCCCGCGCCATAATGGTAGCCGACCACCGGGGCGCTGCCGATGGAATAGCCGATAAAAATGGCGATAAAAATAAAGCTCACATACATTATCACGCCATACGCCGCTATGCCGTCCTCACCGATATAGCGCATGAGCTGGAAGTTATACAGGATATTGACCAAGGACAGCGAGAGATTGGTCATCAGCTCCGAGGAGCCGTTGATGCACGTCTTTTTCATAATGTCCATGTTGATTTTTGTTTTTACCAGCTTAAGGAGACTTGTGTTTGGGCGGAAAAAATAAACCAAAGGCACAAGCCCGCCGATTACCTGACTTGCCGCCGTGGCAGCGGCAGCGCCGACAACGCCCCAATGGAATACCGCGATAAAAACAAAATCAAGCGCCATGTTGGTGACGCCTGCGGCAACCGTCACGGCAAGACCAAGCTTCGGACGCTCCGCCGTGACCAAAAAGCTTTGGAAGACGTTTTGCAGCATAAAGGCGGTCTGCGCGCAGAGGATAATGCGCCCGTAAATCACACAGTAGTCAAGCATTTCGCCTTTGGCTCCGAACGCGGCGGAAACGGGACGCAGAATGATTAGCCCGATGACTGTCAGGACAATGCCGCACCCGATGACCGTATAGACCATCATCGAAAAGTATTCGTTTGCCTTATCCGGCTTGCCCTCGCCAAGCGCCTGCGAGACCACGGCACTGCCGCCCGTGCCGAACATAAATCCGATTGCGCCCATAATCATTAAGAACGGCATAATCAGGTTGACCGCGGCGAACGGGGTTTTCCCGACATAATTGGACACAAACAGCCCGTCCACGACGCCATAGATGGAGGTGAAAATCATCATGACAATGGACGGAAAGACGAACCGCAGCAAGCGGGGGTAGGTAAAGTGGTCAGATAATTGGATTTTCGTTTTTGCTTTTATATTTGTTTTCATAGTGATGTTCCTTTTCCTTATTGATGTCTGTTGTTTTACTTCGATATAATTCTTTTGTTTGTACACGCAGGCAGTCCAAGTATTTCTGCGTCAGCAAAAGCAGGGTATCCAGCTCGCTTTCCTGCATTTGGGAGCAGACCTTGTTTTCCGCGGCGACAATGGGGGCGATTTTTTCTTCTGCAAAGCGTTCGCCCTTTGGCGTTAAGAAAATGTGCTGCTCGCGTCCCTTGCCGGATTTTAAGTAAAGGTATCCGTCTTTTTCGAGCTTGTGTATCGCGGAATGAATGGTCTGCTTGCTGGTAAACGCGTAATCGCAGATGTCCTTTTGGCAGCAGCCGTCGCCGAGGGCGATGATTGCGTAAAAAATGTCAAATACACTGTCGGATATGCCAAGCTGGACGCCGATTTCGTGGTAGACTTCGGAGATTGCCTTGTTCAGGCGGTTGTATTCGTTTTGCTTTTGGGAGAGGTGTAGTGTCATGTTTCGGTGTCCTTTCTATATTAAATATGGTTGGTATATGGATAAAAACGAGTCTGATTTCGTACTTGTTATATTATAGTCTGAAATCGGACTTGCGTCAAGCATAAAATGATGTATGGTTTCAATGAAATTTTAAATGTCTAAGAATAAGGAACCGATATATAACATGATACAGAGATGGAAACGCCTGACTTTTTGGAGAGGGTACGTATGAAGCTATATGAGAAAAATCAATACAGTGTCTGTCATTTCGCTTGCAATAACGGTGTTTTGCATTTTGGGCGGAGAGCGCCTTTTACGACTGGTATTTGGAACAGTTGACGTATCCGTTATGGAAAAAGCGGTTGTTTACTTGGATTGGAATGTTTGCTGACTGGATTGTCCGGGCAGTTGTGTTTACGGTGAGGTTTGTGAATGGGAAGTGGATTCATTACAAGATGTTCTAAAACCGCACAAAAAATTCAGTTTTCAAAAGAGAATGCCTGATGTATAATAAAAGCAGCGAAGGTATGCTAAAAAGCCGGGTGCAACTGATTATTGTCTATTATTATTGAAAGAGTCCGTTTCTGCTATATATAATATAGCAGAGTTAGGCTCTTTTTATGAATTTATGACTTTACAATTTTTTGTAACGTATAACCAAACTGGCGAAAAAAACGAAAGGAGTATAAAAATGAGAGAAGTAACAGAGCAGCAGATTTTGGCATTGTCACCCAATGCGGCGGCAGCCTCCAATGGCAAAAAAATATCCCAAAAAGGCGGATTTGTCAAGCTTGAACGGTCAAAGGATGATACGCTATACATAGGAGAGTGTACCGGAAGCGGCAAAAACAATTATATTACATCGGCAGATTACATAGATGAAGCCAATCCGGTGTTTCGCTGTTCCTGTCCCAGCAGACAGTTTCCGTGTAAGCACAGTCTGGGACTGATGTATGAAATGCTTGCGAAAAAGGAATTTAGCATCTGTGAGATTCCGGAAGATATCCGGAAAAAGCGCGAAAAAAAGCAGGCGAGGGATCATAAAGCAAATGAGGCTGAAAAACAGGAAAGCGAGATGACCGAGGAGGAACGGGCAAAGGCGGAAAAGAAAAAGGCATCCGCAGCAAAATCAGCAAAAAATGCAAAAGTAAAGAAATTAAAGTCACAGTTGGAAGGGCTGGATTTAGTAGAAAAGGTCGTCAATGACCTGATGTCGGCAGGGTTGGGAACAATTGGCGGAGCCTCGCTCAAAACCTACCAGCAGCTTGCAAAACAGATGGGTGATTATTACCTTCCGGGACCGCAAAGACTCTGTAACCAGCTTTTAATAGAGATAACCGCATTCCAGAAGGATAATGACGAATCCCACTATGATGCGGCAATCAGTGTCCTTGAAAAGCTGTGGACATTAATCCGGAAATCACGCCAGTATATTCATGAAAAGCTTGAAAAGGAAGATGTAACGCTGGATGATACCGTGTTGTACGAGGAACTTGGCGGTATCTGGAAGCTGTCAGAACTTGAAGATCTGGGTAAGCGTAAACAGAATGCAAACCTGATGCAGTTGTCATTTTGGGTGACGTATGACGAGGCGAGAAAAGAGTATATAGACACAGGCTGCTGGGCTGATTTGGACAATGGGGAAATCTTCATGAATTATAATTACCGCCCGCTCAAATCATTAAAATATGTCAAACAGGAGGACAGTATCTTTGGCGTTGCAAAAGTGCCAAGTGCAGTATTCTATCCGGGAGACGGAAATGTGAGAGTCAGATGGGATGGTGCCCAGATACGTGAATATGAAAAAGAAGATTACGACGCCATTTTTCAATATGCCATAACTTCTGTCAAACAAGAAGCAAAGCCTGTCAAGAATTTCCTCAAAAATGCAATGACCCAGCCCATGCTGATAAAACTGATTGCATTTAACAAGATTGGAAAATCAGAGGAAGGTTTCGTGCTGGTAGATAAAAATAATGATACAATTCTTATGGGAAATATGCCGGACATGGAGGATACGACCGTACGCCTCTCCATGCTGCCAGACAGCGCGCTGCTGGAGAATCAGGTGCTTTTGGGAGCCTTTTATTATGATAAAAACAGCCGTAGACTTTTGGTACAGCCACTTAGCATTATCACACATGATGCAGTGGTACGTTTGTTATATTGATAGGGGGAGGATTGCTATATGAACACAGAATCAATTTATGAATTACGGGACCGGCTTCGCGCGGCGTGCATTGCAGGAACAAATCTTTTATCAGAGGATTTCAGGCTGAGACGTGCTTTTGAAGCATTTAAGCCGCTGGAATCCGCTTCGCCTGTTTTTGCAAAGGTGGGGGAACTGACAGAAAAACTTTTATCGCCGGATTGTCAAAATCAGCAGTCTGCGCTGCTTGACGCAATCACGCTGGCAGATGCTGTCATCTGTACACTTGGAGCAGTTGATGTAAAGGGAGAAGTTGCGACAGCAGGAAACATTTATGCAGAAGAAAGTGCGGGCAGTTTCATTGTCAATGCGCCTTACTCCACATTGAAGGAATTGCTGGAAGCTTTGACAACATCAGGCGGCGGGCATTATGGATATGTATGTGATACACATGAGAACCACCCTGAACTTTTCCGGGATTACCGCGTAAAATATGCATTGGTGCAGGCACTGGGCACCTCCTATGCAGAACTTGCAGATAAGGTGGAAGAATGGATGATGGAAGACCATGATAAAACAATTCTTCCGCTTTTATATAAAGATTTCGATCCGGCTGGAAAAAAGGAGATGGTACGCCGCATAAAGGTTATAGATGCACTTGCCGGCGCCAAGGCAAATGACTTTTATATTAAGATGCTTGATACGGCGCAGAAGGACGTGCGTCTGGAATTGATCAATGCACTCCGCCATGAGCCGAAAAATGTGCCGCTGCTTTTGGAACTGTCAAAAACAGAAAAAGGAAAAAATAAAGATAAGGTCTTTGAACTGCTTGCGGATATAAAAGATGAGAACGTGTATGAATATTTTAAGACGCTGGCAGAGAAAAAAACGGAAACAGTCCTGAAATACCTGAAAAATACAACTGTGGATTGGTCATCGGAGTTGGTGGCAAACGCCTGTAACATGGTGACTGAAAAAATTGATATGATTGACAGTGCCGCAGACGAAGAAATAATAAAAATATCAGACACTTTGCAAAGTCTTGTCAGAACAATTTTCGGAAAGGGAGGGGCAGATATCTGCGAATGCTACCGCAGGCTGCTTTCGAAAAAAGAAAAAATAAACCAATTGTTGAAAAAAACGTGGAAGAAACCAAAGAATGATTATGAATATGATGTCTTTCAACGCGGTGTGCTGAATCCGGGCAGATATACATACGACACAAAAGGGGCGGATATCGAAACGGCTTTGGGAAAAGTGCTCCATCATTCACTGATAGCAAATCCTGATATGGATTTACAGGCGCTTGCTATGGAACTGTATCAGAATAAAAATGCGAAGGAAACAAATATAAAATTCCTTGCGGCTGCCATAACTGTAAAATTTTCAAATGATGAGGACTGTATCAAATGGCTTGAGGAACAAGTCACGGAAAAGATACTGCTTGTGCCAAAGTTTTCGCAAGAACGTATGAAAGCAGTAATGGAAGCCGCAGCCTATGTCAGATGGGATGAAAAAGAGCATGGTTATGAATTTTGGGGAACAAATGCAGATATTTATTATCCGGATTGCAGGATTATAAAAAGGCCAATAAAGCTTTCCTATGCGGCAAAAATCATGGAATGGCTGAAAAAACATGCATCAGAGAGAGTTGATGATATTCTGGCACAATGGGTCGTATTGGATGATAAGGATATGTGCCAAGAGATGGGAGAATATTTTTACAAAAAGGCACTAGCCATCGCAGATAACCGCGCTTATATGGAATACATGAAAGCATGTGGCTGGACAGTTTGCAAGGATTTGGGTGTTAAACGTGTAAAAGAGAAACCGGATATCTTATCATGGTCTTTGTACAGCTGGCTTACCCTGCTGCCGGGGGATAAAGGGGCAGTTATGGAAGAGATGAGGACAATCTGTGATATGGTTAAGAGCGGTAAATTAAAAGCGCAAAGGCTAAAAATTGAGGACTTGGAGAGAAGCATGGCTGACTGGAACGGGAAGTAAAAGTACAAAAATATTTTTGTTAGGAGAAATGATGAAATGAGTGAAGAAATATTAAGATTACCTGCTGAAAAACTGTTTCAAAAAGAAATTGATGCGTTGATTGCGGCTGAAAAAAATCCGGTTCCAACCGGATGGAGAATGTCGCCACAGTCTGTAAAGACATATATTTGCGGAGGAACGGTTGGAAAGACAGAGATAACGCCCAAATACATAGGCCATGAGCGTCTTGTGGAAATTGCGATATCAACGCTTGTGACCGACAGGGCATTATTGCTTATCGGCGAGCCGGGAACGGCAAAAAGCTGGCTTTCCGAGCATCTGACAGCAGCCATTAATGGTGATTCCACAAAGGTAATACAGGGAACGGCGGGAACGACGGAGGAACAGATTAAATATTCGTGGAACTATGCGATGCTGATTGCACAGGGGCCGTCGCATGAGGCAATGCTGAAAAGTCCTGTATTTAACGCGATGGAGACGGGAACGATTGCACGTATCGAGGAGATTTCGCGCTGTGCTTCGGAGGTACAGGACGCATTGATTTCCATTTTGTCAGAAAAGCGAATCTCTGTTCCGGAACTTGCAGTTGAAGTTGCGGCGAAAAAGGGATTTTCAGTGATTGCGACTGCAAATACAAGGGACAAAGGCGTCAATGAAATGTCTGCCGCGCTGAAGCGACGCTTTAATATCGTAGTGCTTCCGGCACCGGCGGATTTGGATTCCGAGATGGAGATTGTCAGAACAAGAGTGACACAATTGTCAGAAAATCTTGACCTCAATGCCAAGCAGCCTGCCGATGATGTGGTCGAAAAAGTATGTACGATTTTTCGGGAACTTCGCTGCGGGGAGACACTCGACCGCGCGCAGAAGGTAAAAGGGACTTCCGGTGTCCTTTCTACTGCGGAGGCAATTTCGCTTTTGTGCAACAGTATGGCGCTGGCTGGGAGTTTTGGAAACGGTACGGTTGCAAACGAGGATTTGGCGGCTGCCTTACAGGGTGCTGTCATCAAGGATGAGGACAAAGACGCGGTTGCATGGAAAGAGTATCTGGAAAATGTCATGAAAAAGCGGGGCTCCGAATGGCTTGGACTGTATAAGGCATGCAAAGAACTTGTGTAAAACATGGAGGTTTCGTATGATGAATCAGCCAAATTTTTTCGGAATAAGGCACTTATCGCCTGCCGGAGCATATTATCTGCGAAGTTTTCTTGACGAAAAGAATCCCGCACTCGTACTGGTTGAGGGACCAAGCGATTTTAACGATATGCTTTCCGATATGGTACGGGAGGAGACAAAGCCGCCAATTGCGGTGCTTGCATATACAAAAGAGACACCTGTGCGAACCATACTGTATCCTTTTGCAGAGTATTCACCGGAATATCAGGCAATTCAGTGGTGCCATGAAAAACAGGTGGAATGTCGTTTTATTGACATGCCTTCGACAGCTTTTTTGGCGGAACGTGATTGTGACATGCCGGATACCGATGGGGAAGAAGACAGAGTCAGTGTCTATGAACAGCTTGACAAAAAAAGTGGTGAGGACGGGCATGATACGTTCTGGGAGCGTGTTCTGGAACAGGCAGGCAGCATGGATGCCTATCATCTGGGTGCAAACAGCTTCGGCGCCAATGTCAGAAGTCTTACGGAGGGAACGGAAAAGGACTGGCCGGAAACAATACTGCGCGAGGCATATATGCGCCAGCAGATCAAAAATGCCGTGGATTCCGGTGTCGAACCGGAGACCATTGTTGTGGTGACAGGTTCATACCATGTGGAGGGATTGAAAAACTGGCAGGAGCAGGATGAGGATTTGACCCGGATTCCAAGAGCGGAAGCGAATCATACACTGATGCCATACTCCTACTATCGACTTTCCACAAGAGCGGGGTACGGTGCCGGCAACAAGGCGCCTGCTTATTATGCGCTTTTGTGGGAAGGATTAAACAGGGGAGAGCCGATGTATGCCGCATACAGCTATCTCATCAAGCTTGCGGCATACCAGCGTGATAAAGGGAACCCTGTTTCGTCGGCATCTGTGATAGAGGCGGTCCGGCTTGCGGGGGCACTGGCACAGCTTCGGGGCGGAACCGTTGCATCGCTGAGGGATTTGCGGGACGCGGCCCTGACCTGTATCGGTGAGGGAAATGTGTCAAATATTATCCTGGCAACAGCGGACACAGAGATTGGAACAGCAATCGGTGCGCTTCCTGACGGGGTGAGCCGAACAAGTATTCAGGAGGATTTTTATAGAAATCTGAATGATTTAAAACTGGAAAAATACCGCGATATCACCGCGCAGGATTTACAGCTTGACCTACGCGAAAACAGGCGTGTAAAATCGGAAAAATCAGCGTTTCTGGATTTATACCGTTCGTTTTTTCTGCACAGGCTGCGAGTGCTAGGGGTAAGCTTTGCCCAGTATCAGACAGTAAATCAGGATAATGCGACATGGTCGGAGCACTGGATTGTGCGTTGGACACCGGAGGCGGAAATCGAGCTTGTGGAGTCGGCTCTTAAGGGAGATACCGTTGACGGTGCAGCTTCCTTTGCCATGAAAGAACGGGTGAAGGATGCAGCAAAGATGGGGGATATTGCGCTTGTCATAGAGGATGCATGCTGCTGTGGAATGGAAAAAGCCGTCGGTTATGCGACCGCGGCGCTGCAAAAGATGGCTGTGGATGCAGCCTCTGTTGAAGATTTGGCACAGACGGCGCAAAGGCTTTCCGTCGTGGTACAGTATGGAAACATCAGGCGGATTGACGCCAAATCGTTAGAGCCGATATTACAGCAGCTTTTTTATAGGGCATGTCTGATTCTTGAGGGAGCCTGTGTGTGCGATGATGCTGCAAGTAAGGGAATTGTCACAGCGATAGAGCAGTTAAACAGCGCGGAACTGGCTCATGACTTCCTAAATCATGAGGAATGGATAAAAACCCTTGAAAATATCGCAAGAAGGGATGACTTGAACACAAAATTATCGGGCTTTGCGGCGGCGATTCTTTTAGAGCGCGGCAATCTGAGTACACAACAGTTACGGACAGAAGTGTCAAGACGTCTTTCCAAAGGTGTTCCGGCGGATTTGGGCGCCGGATGGTTTGAAGGTCTTGCCATGAAAAACAGGTATGCCCTGATTGCAAGACTGTCACTATGGGAGAGCCTGAATGCGTACCTTATGACACTGGATGATGAGGAATTTAAGAGGGCGCTTGTTTATCTGCGGCGTGCATTTGCAGACTTTACTGCTGCGGAAAAGGACGAGATTGCAGAAAACCTTGGAGAGATACTCGGATTGAACGGACAGGAAGTCAGTGAAGTGGTAAATGCCGCACTTGATGAGAGTTCACAGCAGATAATTGAAGGTCTTGAGGATTTTGATTTTGATATGTGATACATTATTTTTATAAGGATGGGGGATTTGCATGGAAATAAAAGAACAAATCAGCAGATGGCGCCTGATTTTAGGACAGGAGAGTGAGAATCGCTTTTCGGGAATGACAGATTTGTCGCTAACGCAGGAACAGGATTTGATGGATCAGGCACTGGCTTCCATATATAACCGGACGGAGCTTGGCGGATTTGGAAACGGAAAACAAGCCGCGCGAGGCGCCGGTAAAGGGCCGTCTAATCCTCAGATTACCCGTTGGCTTGGTGATGTGAGAACCCTTTTTGACAAGGAGCTTGTGACTGTTATCCAAAATGATGCGGTGACGCGCTGTGGGTTAAAACAGTTATTGTTTGAGCCAGAACTTTTGGAACATATGGAGCCAAATATTGGTCTTGCATCCACAATCCTGATGCTGAAAGACCAGATTCCAAAGCGCTCCAAGGAAAGTGTCCGCGAATTTATCAAAAAGATTGTGGAGGAAATCAACCATCTTTTGGAACAGGATATTCGACGTGCTGTAACTGCTGCGGTCAACAAGAGAAAGCATTCACCAATTCCGTCAGCATCGGCGATAGATTACAAAATGACGATAAGCCGCAATTTAAAGCACTATGATCCGGAACTTGGGACAATTGTGCCGGAACATTTCTTCTTTTTTGACCGTACAAGCACAACAGCGGCAAATAAGTGGAGTATCATATTAGATATTGACCAAAGCGGTTCGATGGGGGAATCTGTTATTTATTCGTCAATTATCAGTTGCATCCTTGCAAGCATGTCAAGCGTCAAGACGCGGATTGTGGCATTTGATACCAACATTGTAGACCTGACGGAAAAGAGCGATGACCCGGTAGACCTGTTGTTTGGTTTTCAGTTAGGCGGAGGTACGGATATCAATAAATCCATTGCCTACTGTGAACAATTTATTGAGAATCCGGCAAAGACCTTGTTTTTCCTGATATCGGATTTGGAGGAAGGCGGAAACAGGGCAGGGATGCTAAGACGTATTGCGGATATGAAGGAATCCGGTGTGACGGTAATCAGTCTGCTTGCGATTGCTGACGGCGGGAAACCCTACTATGATGCGCAGATGGCACAAAAACTTGCAGGGCTTGGCATTCCATGCTTTGCGTGCAATCCGCAGCTTTTGCCGACACTGCTTGAGAAAGCGTTAAAAGGTCAGGATTTGTCCAAGTTTGAGAAGATGAAATGATTAGTGCAGTTGACCCGGGATGGATAAACAGGTTAAAGCCGACAAGTGAAGAAAATTTAAGATTATTAAAAAATATTCCGGCATGGATAAAGATTTTCCTGAAGATATTAATCCCTTTAATTTAGATTTTTTAACGGATTACTTGGGAATGCGGTATATGATTCTTCTTGGTCAACAAGGAGAGGTGTATCACGGAGAATGGGATGAAACAGATTATGATGAAACAAATTATATGAGCCCATCATTTGAATATTTTTTATTTCAATGTGCTGTTCTTAAATATGAAGGAATGTTTTACAAAGAAAGTATATATTTTGGTTCAAGCCTCCTTTCTTTTGAGGAGTCAGCAGGCAAAAGACAAAATGATACATTAGAATCTATTATGCAGACTTTTGTAGGAAAATATAATTTAGAGTGACGGCGAAGCTTGTGAACCGCATGAAACCGAAGCTTGCAATCCCGAAGAAACTGTACCCTGATGCGGATGGGAAGGCAGCGGACAGGCTGTTAAGATAATGAAAGGCATTCTCAGGGCTGCGCATATTATGAAGAGGCGCTGGCTGATGACGGCATGAAAACCATCTACAGATATGGGATTGCATGTTATAAGAAACGCTGTCAGGTGGTTTCGGGATAATATTAACGTTTATCAGGATTGTATACGTTATATTTTTGACAGAACCTGAAATAATATATTAAGAATTTGTGTTTTTAATATATATGGAGGGAACGGTAATGGAAACAATCCTTTGCATAGATACCCCGGTACAGATGATTTCATGCACGGATACGAATGGAAAAATAACACCAATACGGTTCCGCTTCCGTGACAGGAACGGGGAGCTTGTCACAATCAACATCGACAAAATCATCTCCACCGATCAGGAACACGGCTCGCTCGGGGCGAATTTCATCTGCACGGCAGCGCTGTACGGCACGCAGCGGACGTTCCGCCTGCGGTACAATTATTATGCCCATGAGTGGCGTATGGCGGGCATTGGCTGTTAATATTCAACGTTGTCAAAAAGCGGGCTTTCAATTTCACGGATATCCTCCATCGGGATAACGGTTCCGTTTTCCATGATGACCTCATGTCTGGTTTCCTCCATTTTCCTGACCGCCCCTGTCACGGTGAGGTATGCGCCGCCGCCTTTTTTTGCGTCGGGAACAAAATAAGTGATGCATGCCTGCGGCTCCTGTAAAAGATGCTCCCGAATGAACTGTAACCGTGCATCCAGCTCCTCCTTCCTGCTTTCGTCCAGCTCCGTCCTGTCATCCGTCAGCCGCTGCGTTTCCATGACAGCCGCGTCATGCCCGGTCAGTGCGGAAAAGGGCATGAACTGCGCCGCCCTGTCCAAGGCAGGCATTTTTGGATGCCTTGTGGATTCGTGGTGTGGCAGGTTAATAATATCATCATAATTTCCCATCATGCCCTGTGTCCTCCGATTTGTTTATTCCGCTCCGTTCCCGTCGCGCCTTCCTCAAGACTGATTCCTTTCAGTATAGCATTCTTCCCGAATTTGCGTTTCACGGATAAGACGGCTTCCTGCAGTGCGCGTTCCTTTTTCAGCCTTTCCTCATCCTCCCTTTTCTGCTTTTCCAGCGCCCCGTAATCGGTAAACAGATCCATTTGCACAAAATCCCCCTGTTTTTCTGCACGGACGGCGTTCTCATCAGTCAGGTGGTTTACCGTCACGGTAATCCGCCGTACCAGCAGGTTTTTGTCAATGATACGGTCATAGAGCGCCATAACTGCATCCATAATCAGCTTTGTGGAGGAAGAAGGCTCCTCAAGATTGGTTGTCCCATGGGAGTGCTTTGGGATTTTCCGCCCGTAACGGTCGGTGGTGACCTCGCCCCTGTACCGGCTGGCGGTTTCCGGATTGGACAGGTTTTCGGTGTCATATCCGATGGTAAGCACGAGCTGGTTCGTGACAAGCCGTTTTTCGACCATGCCAAGCACGAGCTGGTCTGTCATTTCCTTAACAATGACCCTTGCCTTTTCATGGTCATAAGGATACTGGAGCACCTGACCGGAACAGAGGCTGTTTGTCTCAGGCTTGTACTGTTTAATCAGGTCAATCGTGGTCGGCTCCCATCCCCATGCGTGGTCAATCAGAAGCTCCGCATTGACACCGAACAGCTTGTAAAGAAGGTCTTCGTTATAGTAGTTCTGGTCATTTCCAATGGAACACCTTGCCACGTCGCCCATCGTGTACATTCCGTGTTCCGCAAGCTTTTTGGCATATCCGCGCCCGACCCGCCAGAAGTCCGTGATGGGCTTATGGTCCCACAAAAGCTTCCTGTATTTCATTTCGTCAAGCTCCGCAATCCGCACGCCGTTTTGGTCAGGCTCGACGTGCTTTGCCACAATGTCCATTGCGACCTTGCACAGATACAGGTTCGTCCCGACGCCTGCGGTGGCAGTGATGCCTGTCCGGGCAAGGATGTCCTGAATGATTTTCGCGGCAAGCTCCCTTGCGGAGAGGGCATAGGTTTTCAGGTACGCGGTCACGTCCATGAACACTTCGTCGATGGAATAGACATGGATGTCCTCGGGGGCGATATACTGGAGGTAAATTTCATAAATTTTCGTGCTGTATTCAATATAGTATGCCATGCGGGGCGGTGCAATGATATAGGACAGTGACAATTCGGGGCGCTCCCGCAGCTCGCTGTCAAGGCAGGATTCCCCCGCAAACTGGTGGCTGGGTATTTTCCTTTTCCGCTGGGCATTGACCTCCCTGACCTTCTCGACCACCTCAAACAGCCTTGCCCGTCCCGGTATGCCGTATGACTTTAGGGACGGGGAGACCGCAAGGCAGATGGTCTTTTCCGTCCTTGAGGCGTCCGCGACCACGAGGTTTGTGTTCATCGGATCGAGCTGCCTTTCGATGCACTCGACGGAGGCGTAGAAGGATTTCAGGTCGATTGCGATATAAATATGGTTGTTTTCCACGTTTTTTGGCATCCTTTCTGGTTTCATCAATGAATGTTCCGCCTTATCATTCCCTGTTTTTATCATTTTAATCTTACCATAGCGGGGAAGACATTGCCATTGTAAATATGCTTTTTGTTTGGGAATCATAAAGCAAAACCACAAAAAAACAAGTAGGCATAACATTTATCAGCCGTCATGCCTACTTGTAGAGCCCCTGTCCCTGTCCTATGCCCGATGCAGATACTTCTCGCGGGTAGCAAGTCCGCCTCTGATATGCCGCTCCGATTTATTGACATCAAGCACGGCGCGCGCCTGCTTTGCAAGCGTGGGGTTGACCTGCATCAGACGCGAGGTGACGTCCTTATGTACCGTTGATTTCGAAACGCCGAACGCTTTTGCAGTCTGCCTCACAGTCGTGTTATTATCAATAATATACATAGCAATATTGATGGCTCGTTCCTCAATATAATCCTTCATGATTTGGAAAAGGTTCTCCTTTTTTGACGCTTTGTACATTCTATGAAGGGGGTGGGGGAATTATGAAAAGAAAGTAGCGTAACAATTCTCTGTCAATGTATGAAAACATATCCTTTTTTCTTTACAAGCGGTTGGGACTTCGGATATACTAAAATTAATTAGTGAGGCAAGTGGTGTTTTTACGGTTTGGGATTTTGGGGATAAGAAAAGAGAGGGCGTTTTTATGGATTATAAGCCGTTGCCGGTTGGTGTTGATAATTTTGAACATTTAATAACAAGAGGCTATTATTTTATTGACAAAACATGGTTCATAAAAGAATTGCTGGGTAAAAAAGGAAGTGTCAATTTATTCACGCGCCCGCGCCGTTTTGGCAAGACGCTGAATATGAGTATGCTCCAATATTTTTTTGAAGATATGCGAACAGATAATGGTGAAAAAAAAGATAATGCGTATCTGTTTGAAAACATGAAAATCATGGAGGCGGGGGAGGAATACCTTGCGCACATGGGGAGTTATCCGGTGATAAATCTGACACTAAAGGACGCAAAACAGCCGGATTTTAAGCTTGCGTATGCGGCAATCAAACGGCAGATTGGGAATGAGTATCTGCGCCACAAATTTATTTTGCAAGAGGAACGCTTATCAGAAGAAAAAAAGGACTGCTGCGTCATGTTCCGGGAGACGGCGGCGAAATGATACTAAGTGCAAGCCGCAGGACGGACATTCCAAACTACTATTCCGACTGGTTCCTGAATAGAATAAAACAAGGCTGCGTATATGCCCGCA
Source organism: uncultured Lachnospiraceae bacterium (assembly GCA_947567595.1). Classification (GTDB taxonomy): domain Bacteria; phylum Bacillota; class Clostridia; order Lachnospirales; family Lachnospiraceae; genus COE1. The sequence continues at coordinate 28,266 of CANOMQ010000023.1, forward strand.
ACCCGATGAACCCGCGTCAGGTCAGCAAAATTCCTCTCTCCCCCGACGTTGTGGACTGTATCGTGTTTTGGACAAAAAACCCAAGACCAATGCTGACCAAGTTAGATGCCCTTTCCGGTTATGCCTATTACTTCTGGTTCACACTGACATGCTACGGTACGGATATTGAGCAAAATGTGCCCGACAAGCACCGTGAGATAATCCCGACCTTTCAGGAATTATCCAAAAAAATCAGCGCAGAACGGGTGATTTGGCGCTATGACCCGATTTTATTCACAAACCAATACACACCTGAATACCACATAAACGCGTTCGCCCAAATCGCAGAAAAACTGCGTGGATACACCCAAAAATGCGTGATAAGCTTCGTTGACATTTACACAAAAAACCAAAGAGCCATGCAAAAATTACAAGTTTATGATTTAGCACCACCCGCCCAAACCGCGTTTGCTACAACCATTGCCCAAATCGCGCGCGACAACGGTATGCAGATGGCAAGCTGTGCGGAGGCGGTGGACTTGTCCGCATGCGGTATCGTGCACAACTGCTGTATTGATAAAGAATTGATTGCGCAGATTACAGGCTGCACAATCCGCGCGGACAAGGACAAAAATCAACGAAAGGAATGCGGCTGTATCGAGAGCATTGACATAGGCACCTACAACACCTGCCAAAACGCCTGCCGATACTGCTACGCAAACCACAGTCCCCGAAGCGTCACGCAAAGCTGTCAGACGTATGATGAAAATTCCCCGGTTTTGTGCGGGCAAATTACTGCCGAGGACAAGATTACCGAGCGGTTTGTAAAGTCCTTCAAAGAACGGCAGATGACAATTTGGGACATATAGATATAGAAGATAGAACGTTAGAAACAGGAGGAACAAACGGCGATGTATCAGTTTGAAAAACTGGATAAAAAACTGCTCGGCGAGCAGATTGAGGACGAGCTGATGAATTATATTTTGCAGGAGCCGGTCGAGGTCGGGCAGCGGATACCGAACGAATTTGAGCTTGCGGAGAAATTCGGCGTCGGACGAAGCACAATCCGTGAGGCGGTCAAGGCGCTGGTATCGAAGGGGATACTGGAGGTCAAGCGCGGCTCGGGCACATATGTCGTCAGCACGGCAACGTCGGACGAGGACCCGCTCGGACTGTCCAAACTGCAGGATAAATACAAGCTGGCGCTGGAGTTGTTTGACGTGCGGCTTATGCTGGAGCCGGACATCGCGGCGCTTGCGGCGGAGAACGCGACGCAGGAGGAGCTTGTGCAGCTTAAAAAACTTTGTGACGAGACGGAGCAGATGTATCTTGGCGGAAAAAACCACATTCCAAAGGACATCGAATTTCATACCTGCATTGCGAAATGCAGTAAAAACCGTGTTGTGGAGACGCTTATCCCACTGATTAACAGGGCGGTTCTGACGTTTGCAAACCTGACGCACCGCACGCTCATGCAGGAAACAATTGAGACGCACCGTGCGATTGTCGAGGCGATTACGGACAGGGACCCGGTGGGGGCGCGATGTGCAATGATGATGCACCTGACATATAATCGTCAGACGTTAATCCGCAAAAATAAGGAGCATGAGAGAAAAAGCGCGGAAAAGAAGTAAAAGGAACGCGAAAAAAACAAAGGCACATGGTGGAAATGCACAAAAGAAGGAGGATAAAACAGCAAATCCCCTTCTTTTTTTGTACGTATTTCCGAAAAAGAAAGAAAAACATCAGATGTATTGACACAAATCCACAAATAAGATAGTATTTTAGATACAAAACATAATACGTCATATGAATAAAATAGAAAGCGAGGTGAATTTGATACATACATCAGATGTTTGTGACGTGTATAATTGGGCGGCTATTGAAGGAAAATAATGTGAAGAGATTTTTTGTGGTGAAACGGGTTTCACCTAAGAAAATCTATAGCTTCACATAAGAAAGAGAGGGTAAATCTATGAGTTCAGAAACAGTTGCATTAAATCCGACAAGACTTGTCATTGCGGCGATTATCGGCTTGGTGATTTTGCTTGTTCTGATTATTAAGTTTAAAATCCAAGCGATGATTTCGATTTTAATCGGAGCAATTTCGATTGGACTGATTGCGGGAATGCCGGCGGCAGACATCGTGACGGCGGTCAACGACGGTATCGGCAACACGCTAAAGGGCATTGCGCTGCTGGTCGGCTTAGGTTCAATGTTCGGCGCGATTTTGGAAATATCGGGCGGCGCGCAGACGCTCGCGGTCACGATGGTAAAATGGTTTGGCGACAAAAAGGCGGCGTGGGCGCTCGGCATTACGGGCTTGGTCATCGCAATGCCCGTGTTCTTCGACGCAGGTCTGATTATTTTAATCCCGCTTGCCTTTTCACTTGCAAAACGGACAAAACGCTCTTCCCTGTTTTACGCAATTCCGTTGCTTGCAGGGCTTGCCGTAGGACACGCGTTTATTCCGCCTACGCCGGGACCAATCCTTGTGGCAACCATGCTCAACGTTGATTTGGGCTGGGTGATTTTGGTCGGCATTTTCTGCGGAACATGCGCGATGATTGTTGCGGGACCGATTTGGGGCGCAGTCTGCGGTAAAAAGTATCAAATTCCGGTGCCGGAGCATGTGGCAAATCAAGCGGATTTTGACGAGTCAAAGCTGCCGAACTTTTGGGCGATTGTCGGCATTATCCTGATACCGCTTGTGCTGATTATCTTGGATTCGGTGACGGGCGTTGTGCCTGCCTTGAGCGGATTGCAGCCGGTTTTCGGATTTTTGGGCGAGCCGTTTGTGGCACTTCTGATTGCGACGGTGGCGGCAATGCTGATTTTGGGAATTGGTCATGGCTACAGTACGGCGGAGCTGGAAAAGGTGATGACGAAATCGCTTGAGCCGACGGGCTTAATCCTGCTTGTAACGGCTTGCGGCGGTGTGCTGCGCTACGTATTGCAGTATTCGGGGCTTGGCGACGTGATTGGAAGCGCGGTTTCTTCAATGTCACTGCCGATTGTGGTGCTTGCCTTTATCGTGGCGGCGCTGGTGCGTATCTGTGTGGGCTCTTCGACGGTGGCAATGACGATGGCAGCAGGCATTATCGCGGCAATTCCGGGCATTGCGGAGCTTTCGCCCTTGTATCTTGCCTGCACGACGGCGGCGGTTGCGGGCGGCGCGACAGTCTGCTCACACTTTAACGACTCAGGCTTTTGGCTTGTGAAATCGCTTGTCGGCATGGACGAAAAAACGACCTTGAAAACGTGGACGATTATGGAAACGCTTGTCGGCGGAACGGGATTTATCGTGGCATTAATTATTTCGTTCTTTGCTTGATTAACGTAGGGATTATTTGATACGATATGATATATGGAAAGGAAGGATTTGCATATGAGCAATTTGAGAAGTCAGGAAATGCGTAAGGTTGCGCCGGAACTGGACCCGCTGCGGATTGGCACGGGCTGGACGCCGGAGGATTTGGCAAAGCCGCAGGTGATTATCGAGAGCACCTACGGCGACAGCCACCCGGGGAGCGGGCATTTGAATGTGCTGGTGGAAGAGGTGAAGAAGGGCATTGCCGAGGCAGGCGGTTTTGGCGCGCGGTACTTCTGCACGGATATTTGCGACGGGGAAAGCCAAGGAACGGACGGCATTAATTTCAGCCTTGTCAGCCGGGAAATGATTGCCAACATGATTGAAATCCACGCAAACGCAACGCCGTTTGACGCGGGTGTGTATCTTTCAAGCTGCGACAAGGGACTTCCCGCAAATCTGATGGGACTGGCGCGCGTGAACATTCCGGCGATTGTCGTGTCGGGCGGTACGATGAACGCGGGCCCCGACATGCTGACACTGGAACAGCTTGGAATGTACAGCGCGAAGTTTCATCGCGGCGAGATTGACGAGGAAAAGCTCAACTGGGCAAAGCACAACGCCTGTCCGAGCTGCGGCGCGTGTTCGTTTATCGGAACGGCGTCCACCATGCAGATTATGGCGGAGGCGCTTGGTCTTGCGCTGCCCGGCAGTGCGCTCATGCCTGCGACAAGCCCGGATTTGAAAACATTTGCAAGGGAGGCAGGCAGACGCGCGGTGGAGCTGGCGCAGTCGGACAATATGCGCCCGAGCGACATTGTGACGATGGACAGCTTTGAAAACGCGATTTTGGTTCATGCGGCAGTTTCGGGAAGCACGAACTGTCTGCTGCACATTCCGGCAATCGCACATGAGTTCGGAATTGAGGTTACGGGCGACACGTTTGACCGTCTGCACCGTGGCGCGAAGTATCTTTTAGATGTGCGTCCGGCGGGGCGCTGGCCGGCGGAGTGCTTCTACTATGCGGGCGGTGTTCCGGCGATTATGGAGGAAATCAAAGACGTGCTGCATTTGGACGTGATGACGGTTACGGGAAAAACGCTTGGTGAAAATTTGGAGGAATTGAAACGAAACGGTTTTTATGAGCGGTGTGACAAATGGCTGCAGGAGTTTAACAAGCGTTATGGCTGCGCGCTCACAAAGGAGGACATTATCCGCCCGCGTGACAAGGCGATTGGAAACGACGGAAGCATTGCGATTTTGCGTGGAAACCTTGCGCCGGAGGGTGCGGTCATCAAGCATACGGCGTGCCCGAAAGAGATGTTTCGTGCGGTATTGCGTGCAAGACCGTTTGACAGCGAGGAGGAGTGTTTGGATGCGGTGTTAAAGCACAAGGTTGAGAAGGGCGACGCGGTGTTTATCCGCTATGAAGGTCCAAAGGGCAGCGGAATGCCGGAGATGTTCTACACGTCGGAGGCAATCAGCAGCGACAAGGAGCTTGGCAGGAGCATTGCGCTGATTACGGACGGGCGGTTCTCGGGCGCGTCCACCGGCCCGGTGATTGGGCATTGCAGCCCGGAGGCGGCAGACGGCGGACCGATTGCGCTTGTCGAGGAAGGCGATTTGATTGAGATTGACGTGGAGGCGCGCAAGCTGAACATTATCGGCATTCAGGGCGAGCGCAAGTCGCCGGAGGAGATTGATAAAATTTTGGCAAAACGTAGGGAGAACTGGAAACCGCGCGAGATACGGTATCAGAGAGGCGCGCTGCGGCTGTTCAGCGAACACGCGGTGAGCCCGATGAAGGGTGCGTATTTGGCGTATGAGGATTAAGCTGGCGGTATGAGTTTGGGGAGCCTGTAAGGTCTGCGGGGGAGCGGAACTTGCAGGCTTCTTCTATGTACACGGACGCGGAAAGGAAATATGCAGCTAAAGCTGCCCGCGTCCGGCGCGGCGAGTAGGGAAGTATTCAACAATCAGATATTTTCTTGTGGGGAAATGGGCATTATGATATGATAATTGTAAATATGGCTGTTTATATGAATGATATAAGGAAGGATGTGTTTGGGGCTATACTATGATTGGAGGAGACAGAAATGACAATTGAGGAAATAGTGCGTGGAGAATCAAAAAATGTTGAGTTTAAGGTGAGACTGCCAAAAGACTCTGCAAATTATATAAAAACAATTGTCGCATTTGCAAATACGCAAGGTGGTCAACTGGTTATAGGGGTATATGATAAGACGCGTAAGGTTGTCGGCGTGGATAATGAATTTGCATTTCAGATGATGGACAGCATTGCGAATGCTGTTGCAGATTCCTGCGAGCCTCAGATTGTGCCGAACATAGAATTGCAAACAATTGAAAAGCGCACTGTTATTGTAGTAACTGTTACTCCGGAACCAAACAGACCATATTATCTAAAATCTAAGGGAAAAGAGAAGGGAACGTTTATTCGACTTGGCGGCACTTCCAGACCGGCAAGTGCTGAAAAAATAAAAGAGTTGGAAATGGAGGGCGCCCGTGTTTCATGGGACGAACTGACCTGCATCGGATATGAAGTACTTGCAAATGTTTTTAATCAGATGGGCTTTGTGGAGGCATGGGGAACCGGGATACGAAGGATAAAGGAAGCAGCGGCAAGTTATGGGCTTGCAAGCCCTGAAATTTTGATTTTTGATGATATGTTCCGAGTCAATCTTTATCGAAACAATCTATCGAAGGAGCATTTAAAAAAGCTTGGAGAAAGTTCGGAGAAGGTTCGGGAAAAGTTCGGAGAAGGTTCGGAGAAAGTTCGGGAAAAGTTCGGAGAAAGTGTAGAAAGAACTGTTGCCGGGCGGAGCGAAACGCAGAAAAAATTATTGGAACTGATACGGCAAAATAACAGCGTATCGGCAAAGGCAATGTCACAAGTGTTAGTTATTTCCACACGGGCTGTTGAGAAAAATATAAAGAGCTTAAAAGAGCAGGGGATATTGATACGTCACGGTTCGCCTAGAAATGGATATTGGGAAATTGTTGATGAATAGAACTGTCGGAACCGTGGCGGCGGGGGCGTGTCGGAAAGTAATATGTCACATTTGCGCAGAGGCGTGCAGGCGCTGAATGATGGAAAAGGTGTTGAACATGATATGATTGAGGTAGATGATGAAGAAGATTTGGTTTGATGAGGCATGGAGGGATTACAATGGAAAACAAAATGCACTACATAACCCAATACCACTCCCCGCTCGGTGACATTCTGCTCGCCGCCGACGAACGTGGATTAATAGGCTTATGGTTCGAAGGGCAGAAGTATTACGCCAACGGACTTGCCCCCAATCCTGTAAAACAAACCACTCCAATCCTCACACAGACAAAGCAATGGCTCGACCAGTACTTCGCAGGACAGCTCCCCTTGTCAATGCCCCCAATTCACATGACAGGCACCCCTTTTCAGCTCACAGTATGGGAAATCCTGCAAACAATCCCCTACGGAAAAACCACCACCTACAAGGAAATCGCAAAAACAATCGCCGCACAAAAAGGACTACCGCATATGTCCGCGCAGGCAGTCGGCGGCGCAGTGGGGCACAACAAAATTTCTATTCTAATCCCCTGCCACAGGGTGGTCGGCACAAACGGCAGCCTGACAGGATACGCGGGCGGAATTGACAAAAAATTAAAACTGCTGACACTGGAAAGAGCGGAATAATAACAATACGCAGATTGCCACCTCATAATAGGTGGCTTTTTTGCTGCCCTAATTTTCCATCCCCGAAAAATACCCCATTGACAGAACTCCAATCTTCGTTTATACTATATTTCATATAAAACATATATAAAAACTAGGAATTAAATAGAAAGAACTCCCAACCCAAAAATGGAGGATTACCATGAACAGACAAATATACCTAGACAATGCCGCAACCACAAAAATAAACGAGGAAGTCCTAAACGCAATGCTCCCCCACTTCACCCAAACCTACGCCAACCCCTCCGCAATCTACACCTTCGCAGGCGAGGCAAAAAAAGCGGTGGACACGGCAAGAACCCAAACCGCCGCCCTCATCAATGCCGCCCCGGAGGAACTCTATTTCACAAGCGGCGGCACCGAGTCCGACAACTGGGCAATCAAAGCCGTCGCCGAGGCATACCGCGAAAAAGGCAGGCACATCATCACGACCAAAATTGAGCACCACGCCGTCCTGCACACCTGCCAGTATTTGGAAAAACAAGGCTGCGAGGTCACATACCTAGACGTGGACGAAACCGGAGCAATCTCCCTAGACGCGCTCCAATCCGCAATCCGCCCCGACACCGTCCTCATATCCGTCATGACAGCCAATAACGAAATCGGCACCATCGAACCGATTGCCCAAATCGGCGCCATCGCGCACGAGCACGGTGTGCTGTTCCACACCGACGCGGTGCAGGCATACGGGCACCTTGCGCTCGACGTGGAGGCAATGCACATCGACCTGCTGTCCGCAAGCGCGCACAAGCTCAACGGACCAAAAGGCGTGGGGTTTCTCTACGTCAGAAAAGGCATCAAGCTCCCTCCGCTTTTACACGGCGGCGCACAGGAGCGTAACCGACGCGCCGGAACGCTCAATGTGGCAGGCATTGCGGGATTTGGGAAAGCCGCAGAGCTTGCGGCGGCGCATATGGAGGAAAAGGCTGCGAGGGAAACAGCGCTCAGAGACCATCTGATAACGCGTATTTTATCAGAAATACCATACTGCCGTCTAAACGGACACCCGACAGACCGCCTTTCGAACAACGCGAATTTCTGCTTCCGCTTTATCGAGGGCGAATCACTGCTGATTTTGCTCGACCAGCTTGGCATTTGCGCCTCGAGCGGTTCGGCGTGCACATCGGGTGCACTGGAACCGTCGCACGTACTGCTTGCAATCGGACTGCCGCACGAAATCGCGCACGGTTCGCTCAGACTAACCCTATCGGACGAAACAACGCAGGAAGAACTCGACTTCGTCGTGGACGAGCTGAAAAAAATCGTAGACCGTTTGCGCGTTATGTCACCCTTATATGAGGATTTTATGAAGAATGGAAGGTAGAACAGCCATGTATAGTGAAAAAGTAATGGACCATTTCAATAACCCAAGAAACGTCGGCGAGCTTGAAAACGCGAGCGGCATCGGAACTGTCGGAAACGCAAAATGCGGCGACATTATGCGGATTTATTTGGACATTGACGAACAGGGCGTGATACAGGACGCAAAATTTAAGACGTTTGGCTGCGGGGCGGCGGTGGCGACAAGCAGCATGGCGACGGAGCTTGTAAAAGGCAAAACCGTGCAGGACGCGCTCACCGTCACAAACAAGGCAGTCATGGAGGCATTGGACGGACTGCCGCCAGTCAAGGTGCACTGCTCCCTTCTCGCGGAGGAGGCAATCCACGCCGCATTATGGGATTATGCAAAAAAGCACCACATCGAAATCGCTGGACTCAAACCGCCCGTGGAGGACATTGAACAGAGAAAAGACGCATAAAAACATGTAAAAATAAATCAAATACACACAGAAAACGGAGAAAAAGCAAATGTTTCGCAGCATAGAAAGCGGGGAATGAACAATGGCGGAAAGAAACCTTGATTTTGACAGCGTGATTGACAGAAGGAACACGGACTGTCTGAAATATGATTTTGCAAAGCAGTACGGACTGCCAGAGGATGTACTGCCGTTCTGGGTGGCGGACATGGATTTTAAAGCCTCCTCTTATATTGAGGACGCATTGGTTGCACGGGCACGGCACGGTGTGTTCGGCTACAGTGACTGCGGTGCGCACTATTTTGAAGCCGTGCGCGGCTGGCTCAAGCGCCACCACAACTGGGAGCCGCAGGAGGCGTGGCTTGTCAAGACGCCCGGCATTGTCTTTGCGCTTGCAATGGCAGTCAAGGCGTACACGCAACAAGGCGATGGCGTGTTAATCCAGTCTCCGGTCTATTATCCATTTTCGGAAGTGATTACGGACAATGGCAGAAGGGTTGTGAGCAGTAACCTCTATCTCGGCGAGGACAACCGCTACCACATGGACTTTGCGGATTTTGAACAAAAAATCGTGGACGAGCAAATCAAACTATGCTTCTTATGTAACCCACACAATCCGGTCGGGCGCGTATGGACAAAAGAGGAGCTGACAACGTTTGGCGACATTTGCGTGAAACATAATGTCCTTGTTGTAAGCGACGAAATCCATCACGATTTTATATGGTCGGGCACGCACACGGTCTTTGCAGGTATCAAAAAGGAATATGAGGCAATCAGCATAACCTGCACTTCTCCCAGCAAGACCTTTAACATCGCGGGAATGCAGATTTCCAATATTTTTATCCCCGACAATGCACTGCGGCGCAGATTTCGACATGAACTAGGCGCGGCAGGGACAAGCCAGTTAAGCGTAATGGGGCTGGTGTCGTGCGAGGCGGCATATCGGGACGGCGAGGAGTGGTATCAGGCAATGTGCGCCTACGTCAAGGAAAACCTTGCGTTTGCAAGACAGTACGTAGCGCAAAACCTTGCGGGCGTGACGATGATAGAGCCGGAGGGAACATACCTGATATGGCTTGATTTTCGCGGCTCACTCTATCACGCGTCATTCGTGCCGGGACCGGAGTTCAATGCGCTGGTAAAAAGCTGGTATTTGGACGGACTGGACTCCGAAGATTTTATTATGGGAGACGTCTATTTTGATGAGGACAGCCAGTCCTACGTCGTAGGCGCGTCCGGCGTGCTCAAGGGCGCAAACGGTGCAGTGCGCGGCGTTGCGGCGGCAGATGTCTATTTGGACTCCATTTCGCACATCGTCAGCAATATCCAAATCGAGGACACAGGCGGCATTTTTTTGGTTGACACACGCACGGACACGATTATCGGACATAAGGACGCTGCGGTTGTCGGGAAAAAGCTGAGTGAGCAGACCGGTCAAGGAGCTAAGCCAAGTGGCAACCCGCATTGCGCAGGGCGATTTAAATCAGGAAATCCGCTACAAATCAAGGGACGAGCTGGGCGTGCTTGCGCACAATTTTAACCAAGTAACGCTCAGGCTGCGTGATTACATTGCCTATATTGATGAAGTGTCCGAGACCTTGCTGGAGATTGCAAAAGGAAATTTGGCATTTCAGTTGAAAAATGAGTATACGGGCGAATTTGCAAAAATTAAGGAATCACTCAACGAGATTGCAACCGAACTCAACATGACCATTGGGCAGATGAACGCTGCTTCAAGAGATGTCGCAGGCGGTGCGGCGCAGATTTCCGACGGTGCGGTGAGTCTGTCGCAGGGCTCGACGGAGCAGGATGCGGAGATTGAGTCATTGGCGGGATATATCGAAAAATCGACACAGGGCGTACAGAACATCGCACTGGGTGCACAGAAGGCGAGCAGTCTTTCACAGGAGGTTCGGGAAGGGCTTTTGGACAGCAATGCAAAAATGCAGAACATGACGCAGGTTATCCAAAAAATCAGCGAGCGTTCCAATGCCATTCATAAAATTGTAAAGACCATAGACGATATTGCGTTTCAGACCAATATCCTTGCGCTGAACGCGGCAGTGGAGGCTGCGCGGGCAGGCGAGGAAGGAAAGGGCTTTGCGGTGGTCGCAGAGGAGGTGCGGACACTGGCAGGAAAATCCGCCGAGGCGGCAAAGGAGACTACGGAGTTGCTTGGCGAGACAATCAGCGCGATGGACGAGGGCGTTGGCGCTGCCGACGAAACCGCGCAATCCATGCTGTCCGCGGCAGGACTTGCTGAGGAAATGAATACATTAATCGGCGGCATTGCCGACTACACCGCGCAGCAGGCTGTCATTTCTGAGGAAATCAGCCACGGGATTGACCAGATTGCGGTTGTGGTTCAGAAGAATGTGAGCACAGCGGAGTCCAGTGCGGCGGCAAGCGAGGAGCTGTCTGCGCAGGCTGCTTCGTTGAAGGATTTGGTAGCGAAATTCCGGCTGCGGTAAAAAGAGTCGCGATAAAAAGAATGAAATTTATTCAAAAAAACACTTGACAAAAGGAATGACGGCGCGTATAATCAAGGACATAAAGCAAAACCTATAAAACATATCAGATAACTAGGGATTGAAAACTCCCCTTATCGGAAAGGAGCAAATGCTATGAACGGAAATCATGTTAAAACAGCAAGAACAAACGCAAACAAAATGATGTGCTGCTGTCAGACCGTATGGAATATGGTTTTCTTTTCATATGCATAGCGCACACCGGATAGTCAGTATGTTTTTGCGGCGGTTGTCATATGCATTGGACAGCCGCCTTTTCTTATGCACACGGACGCGGAAAGGAAATATGCAGCTAAAGCTGCCCGCGTCCGGCGCGCGAGTAGTGGAGAGGGACATTCCCCTACTCGATTGCACAGGGGCGCAGGAGGAAATAGGAAACAATAACAAATTATAAAAAATGATTAGCAGGGAGGAAACAAACATGAGCAAAGTAAAAGAAAGCGCACTGGAATTAATCGGAGGAACTCCGATTTTGAAGCTGAACGGATACGCAAAGAAGGCAGGTATTACAGAGGTAGCAATTCTCGCAAAGCTGGAATACCTAAACCCCGCAGGCTCCGTCAAAGACCGTGTAGCAAAGGCAATGATTGAGGACGCGGAACAAAAGGGCATTTTAAAAGAAGGCGCGACAATCATCGAGCCGACAAGCGGCAACACAGGAATCGGACTTGCAGCAGTTGCGGCGGCAAAAGGATACCGCACGATTTTAACACTTCCCGAAACCATGAGTGTAGAACGCAGAAACCTCTTAAAGGCATACGGCGCCGAGCTTGTGTTGACGGAGGGTGCAAAGGGTATGAAGGGCGCGATTGCGAAAGCAGAAGAATTGAAGAATGAAATTGAGGGCGCGGTCATTTTGGGGCAGTTTGATAACCCCGCAAATCCTGCGGTGCACAAAGCGACAACAGGCCCGGAAATTTGGGAGCAGACCGACGGAACAGTTGACATCTTCGTTGCAGGCGTCGGCACAGGCGGAACTGTAACAGGCGTTGGCGAATATTTAAAGGAAAAAAATCCGAACATTAAAATCGTGGCAGTGGAACCGGCAACCAGCCCCGTTCTCTCAAAGGGAACTGCGGGCGCTCACAAAATTCAGGGTATCGGCGCGGGCTTTGTGCCAAAGGTATTGAATACGCAGGTGTATGACGAAATCATCACCATTGAAAACGAGGACGCGTTTGCAGAAGGAAAAGCGTTCGCAGTAAGCGAGGGCATTTTGGTCGGCATTTCTTCGGGCGCAGCGCTGAAGGCAGCGTCAATTCTTGCGCAAAGACCGGAGAACAAGGGCAAAACAATCGTAGCGTTACTGCCGGATTCGGGCGACCGTTATTTGTCAACGCCGCTGTTTGCGGATTAAGAAAAAGCGCGGATACTAAGGCAGGTGAATGCATATGAAACAGGCGCAAGGCGGTTCTGATTATCAAAAGACACATTTAGAGACCGTGGACGAAATGATACGCAATACCCGGTTTGGCAGCGTTACCATTATCGTACAGGACGGCAAGGTAGTACAGATTGAAAAACCGGAAAAATATCGCATAAAAGACTGACCGGACAACCGGAGGTTTTGCAGGGCATGATTGATTCCTATTGAAAAATCTCCGGTTTTTTATGCACACGGACACCTAAGCTGCATACGGACGTAGAATATGTTATTTAGAATGTAATAGGGAGTGTGAGAAACAAATGGTATCCTACGAGGAAATGAAGCAAACCTTTGCGGCACTGGTCTGCATTGACGCACCGTCCCTTCATGAGCGCACGATGGCGCAGCAGCTTAAGGCAATGTTTGCAAAAGTCAGCGTGACGCTTTCTGAGGACGACAGCGCAGCCGCAACTGGCTCTGACACAGGAAACCCTTATGGCTATGTCAGGGGCGGCGGCAAAAAGCCCCCGGTTTTACTGGCGGCGCACATGGATACGGTTTCGCCCGTGCACGGCAAAAAGGCAATTTTTGCGGCGGACGGAACCGTTAGAAGTGACGGAACAACAGTTCTAGGTGCGGACGATTTGGCAGGCGTTTCGGAGATTTACCATGCGATAAAATATCTGCGGGAAAACCATATCGCGCACCGCGATGTGGAGCTGCTGTTTACGGTGGGCGAAGAACTATACTGTAAGGGTGCCAAGGCATTTGACTATGATAAAATAAAATCAAAACAAGCGTATGTTTTGGACTTGAGCGGAAGAATCGGAGACGCCGCCTATGCGGCTCCGAGCATTCTTTCGTTTTGTGTTACCATAAACGGACAGGCGGCGCACGCAGGCTTTTGCCCCGAGGAGGGAAGAAACCGATGTAATGACCGGCAATGGGCGGTGCAGACAGGTGTTGTCAACAAAGTGCTTGAGGAAGAGGAATGATGGACTGGATAGAAAAACATAAGAATGCCGTATTGGCAGCGCTTTGCCTGTTACTGCTGGTATTTGCGGGGTTAGCTGCTTCTAATGGGTATCGAAGGCTGCCGCCGTTTCACAAGAAAACAATCACCATCGGCGTCTTTTCCGACAGCTATTGGGAGGTGTAAAACGGCTATTCGTACCGGATTTTGGAGGACGCAATCGACGTGTTTGAAAAGTAGCCCCCCGACGTGGCGTCTTTTCCCGACCGTTTTTATACGTCCGCGTCCGCATACGGGCAGTATGACGATACGCAGTATTCCCTGCCCGATGAATGCGCCCCGAAGCTGATGTTTGTCAACAAGATGATTTTGGACAGGGAGCAGCTCAAATATCCGCATGGAGTTGATTATTTGGAATAGGAAGCTGAACCAAATGCTAAAAGAGAAAAAAATGACGAGTGACGGGAGAAAGAAAGCTTCATCATGCTGCATTTTTTATTGTCGTTCGGACATAATTATGCTATAATTGTGTCAAAGAAGGGGGTGAATCATTATGCCACTGATTATTCCGATTAAGGATTTACGCAATACAACCGAGATTTCGAATATCGCACACAAGGCACAGGAGCCTATTTTTATTACCAAGAACGGATATAGCGATTTGGTTGTGATGAGTAGTGAATTATACGATAAATTTGCAAGAATAAACCGTATCGACCAAGCAATCTTCGAATCCGAGCAGGAAATTGCAGACGGAGCAGAAGCAGTTGACGTAGAAAGCGTTTTTGCAGAATTGGAGAAAAAACATTTTGGATAAATACAAGGTAAAAGTCAACCCTAGTGCAATCCGTGAATTAGACCACATTTACGAATATATCGCAAATGAGAAACTGGCTCCTGAAAATGCCAAAGGACAGCTTGACAGAATTAAGAAGTCTATTTTAAGCCTAGACACATTTCCACAGTCCCATCAAGAGCGAACCGAGGGCAGATATGCGGAGAAAGGCTACCATCAGTTATTGATTGATAATTATATCGTCATTTTCCGCATTGATGAACCATGCAAAACAGTTTATGTAGTAACGATACAGTATCAAGGACGAAATCTATAAAAAAGTGACAAATGTCATTGCGGAGCAGGGCTTGCTGGAAAGAACAGCCGTAATCGGGGGAATGAACCTTCCGCTTGCACTGAGCACGGTTTTGATGAAGGACACAATGGAAACAAAGGAGTTTGGTCAGACGTGTACAAGATTCTGGCATACAAGACGGTTGCGCAGAACATGGCGGGAAATATAAAATAGTATTTTAGATTTGCATAACCTTTTGATATGTGATATACTTTGCAACACTGCTTACAAAGCTGGCGGAAAAAAACAGGACGATTGTATCCCTGGATAATCCG
This sequence comes from uncultured Lachnospiraceae bacterium, assembly GCA_947567595.1. Taxonomy (GTDB): domain Bacteria; phylum Bacillota; class Clostridia; order Lachnospirales; family Lachnospiraceae; genus COE1. Next base: position 43,317 of record CANOMQ010000023.1, read on the forward strand.
ACAGTGCGTGGCTTGGCAAAAGAGGATCCGGAGCTTTTTTTGCAGCGATATAAGCCGCCTGTATTGATTGATGAGGTTCAATATGCGCCGGAGCTGTTTATTTATATCAAAATGTATGTGGATAAGCATAAGAATAACGGGGATTTCTGGCTGACAGGTTCGCAGACATTTCAGATGATGGAAAATATAACCGAGTCGCTTGCCGGGAGAGTTGGGATTGTGCGTTTAAACGGTCTGTCAAATGCGGAGATACAGCAGACCTTCCATAAGGAATTTGTTGTTGATATGGAGCAGCTTATCAAGCGTAGGGAGTCGAGTAAGGCAATGGATGCGACGGAAATATTTCATAGGATTTATATGGGTTCTATGCCGAGGCTATATGAAAATACGGAGGTTGACCTTGAACAATATTATGAGTCTTATATCGAAACTTATATTACAAGGGATATCAAGGCTCTTACAAGGGTCTCGGATGAGCTGCTGTTTTTGAATTTTGTCCGTGCGGTTGCGGCAAGGACTGCGTCGAATGTGAATTTTGCGGAGCTTGCCGATGAGGTGGGCATCTCTGCGCCTACTGCCAAACAATGGTTGTCATTGTTGGTGACGTCAGGGCTTGTTTTGCTCATACAGCCATTTTCCAACAATGCACTTCACCGTATTATCAAGACATCCAGAATGTATTTTATGGATACCGGGCTCTGCGCATATCTTACAGGGTGGAACGCACCAAAAGCCTTGGAATGCGGGGCGATGAACGGGGCATTTTTTGAAACATGGGTGGTGACGGAGATTTATAAAAGCTATACCAATGTGGGGAAAAATCCGCCGTTGTATTTTTACCGTGACAGTAATAACAAGGAAATTGACCTGTTGCTCTATCAAAACGGTACATTGTATCCCGTGGAGATAAAGAAGGCGGCACAGCCAAAGAATGCTACAAAGAATTTTGCGGTGCTGAAAAAGTTTGCAGATGAGCAAAATGGTCAAAAGGCATTCGCTGGAAATGGAGCGGTAATTTGTCTTGCTTCGGATGTGATTCCGATTGATAGGATGAATTGTTATGTTCCGGCGTGGGTGGTTTGAAAAAGGGATATTTTAAATACCGCAGGAAGCAATTTTCCTACGGTATTTTTGATAAATTTTGATAAATATTTAATTTAATGGTTTATAATTCTCCGGGGTATTCACAAACATATATCCAGTCAGTTTCCCAAGTATCAGTGGAAGCATTGTAAAGTCGCTTATATAATTTCCCGTTTTCGGTCTTATATAACCATCTTTTTATATCAGATTTAGGGGTGACTGTGTTACCATATTGTTCCACAGCACAGATCTGATTCGAAGCGGCTGCGGTAAATGTGGGCTGCAGAGAACACACAGATAAAGTTAGTGCAAACGCCGCGATTGAAATAATCCTTTTAATTTTCATGAATTAGTTCTCCTTTTTTATTATATATTTTTATCCCATTGGGATAACCTTCTAACGAGTCAATTGTTTCAGTATATATGCCATTAATATATACTTCATAATGGGAAGCATCATCTTGAATAAGATATGTTGTGTCTTCATTAGGAATAAGTATTGCTTCCTCAACAAATTGCGGGCGACGATAATCAGCTTCTAAAATAAACAAATAGGACGTCATATAAACGGCTGTTATAAGAACTATCAGCGTAATACCCATACAAATCTTTTTCGACACTGCAAAATCCTGCAACAGTATAACCAACCGTCTCTTAAAATCCTTATCCTGCGACTGCACTAAGAAACACGACTCCTTTTTAAGAAAATCAAACATTGGCTGTGAAGTCTGCTTTAAAGAGTTCTTTTTCATATACAGTAAGCATTCCGCATATGTGTCCGTAATATCCTCGTCGCTATGTGTGATAATCTCATCAATATGCATTTCCAACAATGTATTTGCCTGATTATACAATATGTTAAATGCAGGATTCCACCAATACACAATGGAAAAGAACCGTATAATACTTTTTATCAGAAAGTCATGCTGAAAATAGTGCATTGCCTCATGATAAAGAATATAATACATCTGCTCTTCCGAAACGGATAAGCCATTTGGCAGAATGATGTATGGATTTTTCAGACCATAAATAACAGGAATATTCATGCTTGGCAACTCTACTATGCGGAAATTATTGTTCCGGTTGTGCTGCATACAGATAGCATCTAAAATTGTTTTGTATCTTATGTCTTTTGTTTGGTCATGACCATACTTTATGATATGGTCATAGGCACGACGGTATTGCATTATGTACCGGACAGCATTGAATATGACACCAATAATCCATATAATTTCAAAAACATTCCAAATAGAAAGTGCAACATTCAAAATCGGTATTTGAGGCTTTCGGATGAAGGCTACTATTTTAGACATTATCGGAGGAAGAGGAACATTTGTAGTAAATGGCAGCTCAAACGGGAACACAAGCCGAATGACCACTAATCCAACGATAACACCCAACAATTTGTAACCTGCGCAAGCCAGTGTATTATTACGAAGAAAAACAATAGCAATCAAACCAACAAGGATACTGCTAGCCAAAAGCGCCATAAGTACAGTCGAAAATGAAAAGTTCAACATATCATTTCGTCCCTTATATCTGTAGTAAATTATTCTTTTTTAGCGTTCTTTTTCCCCTTATATTCCTGAAGTAACTGCTCCATTTCCTGAATATCCTGTAAAGCCTTATCCGGATTGCTATCGGCTTGTACCATAGCACTGAATAGAGACTGACTGGACACCAACTTGCTAAAATGGAGATAATCATCTACAAACATTTTCTGTATTATATCGGACGCAGATGCAGTCGGCTTAAACCGTCGGGAAAAAATGTTACCCTCCAACGTAATATCTGCAACCTCCACTAATTTTAATTTCATTAGTTTCCGAATCGAAGGCTGAACAATGTTTGCTGTCATATTCGGGTGGCGCTCGATAATCTGAGCGACATTCAATGGTTCTTCTGAATGAAGTATTGTTGAAAATATGTCATATTCTTTGGCATTTAAATATTTATTCAAGGTAAATATCCTTTCTATTATAAAATCAGGTTCGTTTAGTAGTATCAACAAAAAGTAAATTTTGCATTCCGTATAGGAATATTCTCATTATATATCATTGTGTTAAAATAATCAATGTATAAAAACAGTAAAATGATATATTTGTTAATAATGATATTATTATTTTATTAATTATAAATTATGAAAATAATCGAGAAATTATTTCTATAAAGATTGAAATTTTTAAAGGATTGAAAATTCCTGAAAAAGTATTTGAAGATTTACCCTGTCTTGATATAATTGAGATAAGATTGCGTTTGATATAAATAACAAATCGGTGTCTGTGATGCCCCTATTAATGCTGGTGTTCTAGTATTTCCTTCATCAGGAGGCATAACGAAAAGGGCAGTTTGGTTTGTGAGGATAAGATAAATTTATGTAAATTAGGAGTTATTATGTATACTGTAAACGAACTGACAAAACAGCTTGCCAATATGGGATTGCATGGTACAGAAACCATTTTAATTCATTCTTCCATGAAAGCCATCGGCACTGTGGAGGGTGGTGCCGATACCGTGTTAGATGCGCTGACAGCATATTTTAAGAACGGGCTTTTGCTGTTTCCGACACATACATGGGGCACGATAAACGAACAAAATCCGGTCTACAATCCGGCAAAAGAACCTTCCTGCGTGGGGCTGCTGACAAATCTGTTTTTAAAAAGAAACGGCGTTGTGCGGTCGCTGCACCCGACGCACAGCCTTGCAGGCATCGGGGAGAATGCGGCAGGCTATTTGGCAGGAGAGGAAAACTGCAATACACCCTGCACGCCGGGTGGGTGCTATGACAGGCTGAGGGAGTGCGGCGGCAAAATCTTGTTGATTGGCGTGGGACATGCGCGCAATACGTTTATCCATAGCGTGGAAGAGGTTCTGAATGTGCCGAACAGACTGGCGGACATGCCTATGAAGCTTGCGGTTGTCATGCCTGATGGCAGCAGGAAAACGGTCTATATGCGAAAGCATTATAATCCGCAGCAGCCACATATTTCGGAGGATTTTGTAAAGCTGCATCAGGCATTTCTTGACTGTCAGGCGGCACGGGAGGTCGCGTTTGGGGACGCTGCGTGTCTGCTGTGTGATGCGAAACGGATTTTTGAAGTTGTGCGGCACGTGCTTGCGCCGAATCCGCAGTGCCTTGTTACGGAGCCGTCGATTGACTGTGCGCGGTGGAAGGAATTGTGTGATGCTTGAAATGATGATGTTTGAGAAACTGTAAAAGCGGATTGACAAAGGAGGCTTGCAATGAGTAAATATGATTTTTTTTGGAACACAATGGAACAATGCGACTGGTCAAAAGAGGGTGATGATGACAAGGTGCTGGCACCTGTTGTTCAATATTTGTCAAAACAGGACGATACCGCAATTTTTGAATTTGATGATTTAATGTCCGAACTGTTATACCAGCTTGATACGGAAAAGCTTGCAGACCAATGCGAAAAAGAAGAACCATACATGAGTGACGATTCCTTTCTGTATTCAAGATGCGTTGCCTTGATAAATGGTCCCGCATACTATGAAAAAGCCAAAGCCGGAAAAAAGAAAGAAATTTGGACAATGGAATTTGAGGCGCTTTTGTACGTTCCGCAAAGAGCATGGGCGAAAAAACACAAGAAAACAGAAGAAGACTATCCGCACATTGCACCGTTGAGTTATGAAACAGGCAGTAATATAGAGGGGTGGAGTTAGGGCTTGAAAGCGGAGCGTTATCCGATGAACATGTTGCGCAGATAAAAACTCTGGCGGAGGGAAATGTCGATTTCTTACCGGAAGACGCAACGTACCGTTTTCGGCTTTTTAACAAAATTTCCTTTTTGCATTCAAGCGTTGTGGAGGATCAATACTTAAAATTATGCGAGTTTTTGAAAGCGCTCATTTTTTTTCATGGTCTGTCTAAAAAAACAATCGCAAAAATGGCAGGCGTGGAGAAAAAGGATATTGACAAAATTTTGTCAAACCCACCGAAAAAGGTTTCGGACGAAATCAAGTTTAAGGTTGCGGTTACCGTTATGGCGCTGAGTTTTTACCTGAAAGACTGCGAGTCAAAACAATAAAAATTAAAGTTTATCATTGTCTATGGCGTTCTGATAAAACGCAATCTTATTTTCCAAATTGTGCAGATATTCTTCCCATTTCTGACACTGTTCTAAAACATATCCTTTGTGCCGCTGCAGTATTGCAAGGCGCTCCGGCATGGTTTCGGCACCCAAATACCGTAGCTGCGAATAATGCCGTATCTCTTGGAGCGGCATTCCCGTTTCTTTCAGGCGGCGGATAAATTTTATCCATTCAATGTCGCCTTCCGCGTACACGCGCCTCAAATGCGCATCACGTTCCACTTTCAGCAATCCCTTTTTTTCATAATACCGCAGAGTGCTTTCCGGTAAATGGATACATCGTCGAGTTCGCATTCGGGGAAATCTATCCGCGCGCGGGCTTATCCTTGCAGGAACGGGAACTCATCACCACCACAAGCCTGCTGAACGCGCTCTTTACGGCAAAAGAGATTTTTGGCTAATCCATAAAATGGGATTTTTTGTACATTTTCATCAAAATATGACAAAAAATCCCATTTTCATATTGCAATTTACCCAATACAGACTATAATAAAAGTTGAAAACAAAATGACAATGGAAGACTGTCAATTATGAAGGAGGGGTTCAATATGTTAAGTTTTCTTTTGTGTCTGGCACTCTTAATCGGCGGCTATTTTATTTATGGAAAAGTTGTTGATAATACCTTCGGACCGGACGACCGTGAAACGCCTGCCGTGCGCATTAACGACGGGATTGACTACGTCGTACTGCCGCAGTGGAAGCTGTTTCTTGTGCAGTTGCTCAACATCGCAGGTCTTGGCCCGATATTCGGCGCTCTGACAGGCGCGTTGTGGGGGCCGAACGTATTTTTGTGGATCACGTTCGGAACGATTTTTGCCGGCGGCGTACACGACTATTTTTCCGGTATGCTTTCCGAGCGGAACGAGGGCGCTTCCATTTCCGAGATTACGGGTATTTATCTTGGGGGCGGCATGAAAAACGTCATGCGTGTGTTCAGCGTAATCCTGTTGATTATGGTTGGTACCGTGTTTGCCGTAGGGCCTGCAGGACTGGTACAGCTTTTATTCAGCAATGCCGGATTTACCAACATTTTGTCAAGCAAGATGCTGTGGCTTATTGTGATTTTGATTTATTATTTTATCGCTACATTTATTTCCGTGGACAAGGTTATCGGAAAGATTTATCCTATTTTTGGAATTTGCCTGATTTTTATGGCAGTCGGTGTTGCATTTGGTATCTTTACCAATCCTGATTATGTCATTCCTGAAATTTGGAGTAATTTCCGCAATATGCACCCTGCCGCAATTCAAACACCAGTTTGGAGCTTTATGTTCATCACGGTTGCCTGCGGCGCAATCTCCGGCTTCCATGCAACGCAGTCGCCGCTTATGGCTAGATGTATGAAGTCCGAGCGTCAGGGACATATGGTATTCTACGGTGCAATGGTCAGCGAGGGTATCATCGCCTTGATTTGGGCGGCGGCTGGCTGTGCGATTTACGAAGGAGCTGATTTGATGGCAATGGGCGGCGGCTGTCCGGCAACCGTTTATGACATCTGTAAAAAGACGATGGGCTCTGTCGGTTTGATTTTAGCCATGCTTGGTGTTATCGCCTGCCCGATTACTTCCGGCGATACGGCGTTTCGTTCCGCGCGTCTTACGCTGGCGGACTGGTTTAAGCTGGATCAGAAATCATATGCGAACCGCCTCAAGCTCTGTATTCCTGTTTTGGGAGTCGGCGCTGTTTTAGGAATTGGTAATGCACTTGGCAAAATCGATTATAATATCATTTGGCGTTATTTTAGCTGGAGCAATCAGACGTTGGCAATGATTGTTTTGTGGACGGCAAGTATGTATCTGTTTTTGCAAAAGAAAAATTACTGGATCACCGCCGTGCCCGCAACGTTCATGAGCGCCGTTTCCAGCACTTATTTCCTGTTGGGAACGGAGTGTTTGGGACAGTTTTTGAACAAGTTCGAGATGGTTGACGGCAAAAAGACACTGGTGGCATATAACACGATTGTCGCGTATCCAATCGGCATTTTGTTCGCAGTGCTATTATTGTTTATCTTTATACGTGCGACCAAAAAACAAGCAGCAAAGGCATAATATTATCTGCCAGCCGCTCCTTTCAACAGGCGACTGGCAGTTTTCATTTTTAAGGAGTTCAATAGCTTATGATTTTCAAACCCATACAACTCAGTCAAAAGAAATTAGAATTACAGGAGCTGTCTGCTGACAAAAAAAACTGCAGGCATTTTGGCCCGTGCGGTGTCGGGAAAAAGGCATTGTACCTGAATAGCTTTTATATTGACCGCAGGTTCTATATTCCCTATTCTGCAATCACGCGTGTATTTAAGCGCATTGCCATGAGTCAGGGCGGTTTTTCGCATAAAGGCATTTTTGCCACGATTCCCTATTTGGTTGTGGAATATGATAATGGCAAGGAAAAGCAATGTACGTTTAAATACGAAGAACATGTAGACCAGCTAATCGCATATCTCAAGCAGGAACGTTCTGATATCAAATATGTAAGCGCTGCGGTAGAAAAGCGCCTGAAAAAAAAGGAGCGCGAGCGTACTGCGCGAAAACAGGTGACACTGTCTGTACAGGCAAAGGAAAGTCTCGAAGTCCTTCATGATGCAAAGGCATATTTGGAACAAAAGCCAGAGCTTAGCCTTGAGCTTAGTTTATCGGCGCGGAAGAAACGTGTGTTTGTTTGCAGCAGTCCTAGTTACCGCTGGGTGGCGCTTGCCATTACGCTGTTGGGGCTTGTTTCGCTGCTTTATGGTATTTTTTCTATTGTCAGTCACAGGGGCTTTGCGATGTATTTTCTGTTGTTTGGCTTTGCTGCGATTTTTACGTTTGCAGGCTTGAGCGTTCTGCCGACTGCACGCAACAATAAAACGGCAGTCATGAAGCGCGCCCAAAACGCACAGGACGCCATGCGCCGCTACCTTGAAAGCCAGCCGGACTTTCCGCTTCCCGCCTGTTACGCGCATCCTGTTGTTTTGGAGCGCATGTGCCGTGTGATTGAGGAAGGGCGCAGCAGCACGGTATCCGGCGCACTGGATGTCGTAAAACAGGATTTAAGGGCGCTAAACTCCAGTGTGGAGGTTGATGAGGAGGAGTATGAGGAAGTGGTTGCTGTTAAGGCAATGTTTTTGAATGAGGATTATCGATAATTGATGAAAAGAATTTATATTGCAAAGTAATGGAACGCAAGCGTCGAGCTTGCGTTTTTTATAAGGCGGTTCGCGGAGTGCGCCAACGTTTGCCTTACACAGGTGTCCAAATGAAATATGTCAGCATGATGCTGTCGAGGCGGCGATTACGCAATGCTCCAATATGGAACCGCCTCTCATAAGATGCATTTTGCTTTATTCCTTGATGCAGCTTTGATGCATGATTTCGATAAAATGTAGAAGAATGCAAACGGGAGGAACGGGATAACGAAGAGGGGGAGAACATGAAAAGAAGGAAAAACAAATTATTCATTATAATAATTGTTACGCTAGTTCTGACTGCGTGTATCGTATGGCGGACGGCGTCACGGGAAAGCGCGCCGAATGCAGTTATAACAGAAGAAAACGCAGCCCCTATGACGGCGTTGGACGAGGCGGGAGAACGTATGGCAATCCCGAACGACAGCGCGCCATACATCACCACGCCGACTGCCAAAATGAAAGAACCATATATAATGCCCGTTGACGCGGAATTAAAACAAACCGACAATACCCTGCGCTACGGCGCCCTTTGCATCACACTCCTCGACGCAAAAGCCGCGCGCCAGCCCGCTCCCAAAACGGACGGCAAATCCGCATGCGTCATTGACCTAATCGGCGCGGAACAGATCAGGGACATGGACGGCTGCTACGGCACAAAAGGACCGTTGCCGCCGCGTCTTTGGCTTTCGTATTATAATGCGTCATACGAAAACAAATGGCAGCTTGCAAGCTTACTGCTTGACGTTCTGCCCGATGTTACCCTGCGTTTTTGTGACAAAACGGGCGACAATCTGCACTACCTGTTCACCTACAGCAAGCCTTACCAAAACGGCTACGTACTGGTGTGCGGCAGCGATGTTTGCATCGTTGAGGAGGTTTCGTCGGAGAGCGATTACAGCTTTGACGCGCTGCTTAGGGACGGTCGGGTTCATTGGGATAGCAGCATACAGATGCTTGATACCAGAGACAGGAATACGGATTACATTGAAATCAGGAAATGGAAAACAGAGCAGGACGGTACCCTGTTGGCGGCGCTGACCACCTATAAAGGCGAAATGGACAGACTTTCCCTTTATTGGGACGGCAGCTTTAAGGCTCCGTTTGTGGAATACGTTTTTGTGAAATATCCCACGGAAATCCAATTTGAGGACTACAATTTTGACGGGAACATGGACGCGATTTTGTTCCGTAGTGGAGAACCGACAGAAATATGGCTTTGGAACACAGACAAAAAAACATTTGAGGCAGCGCAGATGCCCGAAGAATTTCCAACCTTTTCTTGGGACTTCGAGCGCTATCCCGAAACAAAAACCATTTGGTCGTACGATACGGATTATGTGGTAAACGCCGACGGTGCGACTGACTGGAACCGATATGACAATATGGAAACGCTTTGGCAGTGGGAAGGGGCGACCCTGACAAAAAAGCGCGAATGCACCGCGCAGGTGCGGGAGGAGGCGGTGCGGATTTGCGCCTATGCATATCATAATGAAGACAAAACTGTTTTGTACGATGAAATTGTCCCCATTGCGGAGTGGGAGCAAAACAGCGATGCGGTACAGGCGTGCTACCGCAAATTCTACGAGGGAGCCCTTTCGACAAAAAACGCGGGAAGGCTTCATAAGGTAGACTACAAGGAGGAAGCCATTCCGCAGGGGCTTTTGGACAGCGTTTCAGAAGCCATACTGGAAAGTAAAGAAAACGTGCTTGTGGATACCCTTGGGATTGGCAAAGAATTAACAAAGGAAAAAGTCCTCGCCATTGCCAAGGATAATCTCTCCCTGCGCTATGATGTCGAATGTGCGGAAGCGGAGGGGGATTACACAATGCTTTTGGTTGACGGGGACAACGACGGCATTTCGGATATTGTGGCGGAGATTTATTATGGCGGAACCGGCGGCTTTACGGAATACGTTTTTTATCAGGGGCAGGAGGACGGCGCTTTTGAAAAGACGTGTACCTATTATTCCGTAAAAGAGACCTTTTCCTTTATCCGCTATGACGAAAAAAATTATTTATGCCGCAGGCTTTACGACTACGACACAAAGGAATACAGCGGCATCAGCCTTACATGCTATGTTGACGGTGTGCAGGCGGCGATATGGAATTTGATGCTTACGCCCAAATCGTATGATTATAAAATTACCGAATGCGTGTCAAAAAAGTACAGGACGCTCGCGGAGGAAACGTTGGAAAATGTTCGTGTGTACAAAGAAAAAATGGACCGAAACGCCGACATTATCGGCAGCGCGGAGGAAAAACTGCCGCTTGAGAAGCACGAATACCGGTGTGATTTGAACAATGATGATGCCTTGGAGCAGTATGAGAAATCCGTTTGGACACCGAGCAATCTTGCGATGCGGGAATATATTAGCTTTTCCGGCAAGGATACGGGAACAGATGCCTCTAGGGACGCAATCCAAGCGGTTGAAGATGCAATCGAAACGGTAGAGGGATTGCCGTTTATGATGTGGGCGGATTTGTATGAAAACAAGACAATCGTTCAAGTCATTTCCCGAACGGTTCAGGAGCATGAGGATAACGCGGGAAAACCGACAGGGCTTCATGATTTTGCAATTACGGCATTTTTAATAGAAGGAACACGCACACAGACCGTATATAAAATAACCGCAGACGCAGTGTACACCATACGGCAGGAGTACGATAACAACACGATACAAAGATAGCGTGAGAAGAACTTCAAACTGCCTTTGGCAGTTTTCACTCAGCAGCAAGGGCTGCTTCGCGAAGAAGTTCTAAGTCTCACGCCGAAACCGCCCGCGTCCTTTGCGGCGGTAGAGCGGCTTGACACAAAACCTGTCATAGAGAAAGATGCAGTGCGTTACGGCAGTAACCGTATACCGCATTAACGCGGACGTGACGTATGGCGTTCAATGTGAAATTGGCACGCAGATGAATGAATAGGCAAAAAATTCCCCGGTTTTATGCCGGGGAAACTGTATCCTTGGAATATAAAATTTTCAAAATAATCGGCGTCAGAATCGACGAAACGATAATCAAAAAGATAACAGATGTAAAATACACCGGCGTCAGCAGTCCTGCTGAAAGTCCTTTCTGTGCCACAATCAGCGCAACCTCGCCGCGCGTCATCATACCCACGCCAATCTTTAGCGAATCCAATCCGTTAAACCTGCAAAGCCGTGCCATCAGCCCACAGCCGATAATCTTTGAAATCAGTCCGACGGCAACAAACGCAAGTGAAAAGAGCAGGATACTCATATTCACGCTGTCCACATTTGTTTTCAGACCGATACTTGCAAAGAACACCGGACCAAACAGAATGTATGAACTGGTATCCATTTTTTCCGCAATATACCCTGAGTCCCGAATCGAGCAAAGAATAATGCCCGCCACATAGGCGCCTGTAATATCCGCGATACCAAAATATTTCTCCGCAATGTATGCCATCGCAAGACACAGCGCCAGTCCCGCAATCGGAATACGCCTTGTATGCGGATATTTGCTGTCCACAAACTGAAACACTTTATAACAGAGAAAACCGACCACAATCGCAAACACGAAAAACAAAACCGTGTTGGTCAGCACTGCCATCGGTTTCGAATCCGGGCTTTTAAATCCAATCACAAAGGTCAGTACAATAATACCAATCACATCGTCAATAATCGCCGCACTCAAAATCGTCGTGCCGACTTTTCCCTTTAGCTTCCCCATTTCCCTAAGCGACTCGACCGTAATGCTCACGGAAGTCGCAGTCAAAATCGTGCCGACAAAAACCGCCTTATAAAACTCTTCCGAGCCCCACGGTGCGAAGCCGTAAAACGCCATGTAAAGCAGCGCGCCGCACACCAGCGGGATAAATACGCCCGCACACGCAATCAACGCGGCAATCGGTCCCGTTTTTAATAAGTCCTTTAAATCCGTTTCCAATCCTGCCGAAAACATCAGCAGAACCACGCCGATTTCAGCAAGCTGCACCAGGAAATCCGACTGCTCCACCCAACCCAAAATGCTCGGTCCAATCAGAAGTCCCGCGATAATCTCGCCCACTACCTGCGGCGCCTTTAGCTTTCTCGCCAAAATACCGCAGGCTTTGGCGGCAATGATGATAATTGCCAAATTTTTAAACATGAAATACGATTCCATTTTATCACACTGCTCCTTTCTCCGTGCGCGAGTTTGTGCTATAAGGCACAAACCTGCAACGTTGAAAATTTTAATTTTCAACGTTTCCCCTCACTCGTAATATTTTATGCATCGTATATCTCATATGCTTTTCACATTATAGTCTTTTGTTTTTCCAAAGTCAACATTTTGCGACAAGATATAGTAGGAAATGAGAATATGGTTAGAACTCACGTTTGCATAGCAAAATGCTTTACAAATGCTTTAATATAGAGTATACTAATAATGTTATAAAGGGAGAGGTGATGTGATGGCTCAAATCAGCTTGCGCATAGAGGACGATGTAAAGAAGAAGGCAGAACAGGCTTGTGCGGATATTGGAATGTCTTTATCTACGGCTATTAATATTTATCTAAAAAAACTGGGACGAGAGAAACGGATACCATTTGAAGTATCTGTCGACCCGTTTTATTCGCAGGAAAATATGACTAGACTTAGAGAGTCAGTAGCGCAAATGGAGGCTACGGGCGGTACGGTACATGAGGTGGACGTTGATGATTAAGTCGTGGTCAGATGCCGCGTGGGAAGATTTTGAATATTGGACAAAATAGGATAAAAAGACACTAAAACGTATTTGGTTCTCATTATAGGGATAAGTGAAGGCGGCAGCAGCTTGGCATTAGAAAAGTATCATTTGCGAAGAAAGCGGAAACAGTGTACAATAGGATTATTAAAATAAAGAATGAATGTATTAATTAATAGAAGCATGAGATGTATTGAAATAATAATGAGTTCATTCTTTATTTTTTTACAATATAGAAATTATTCAAGTAATTAATTATTTTTTATAAAATTTCGCCTTGATTTTTTGCTCAAGGTGTAAAATCATAAATAATAAAGCGAAAATAAGTACCAAACAAAGCAAAAGAGGAGGCAATTATGAATATATATGAAATGATATGCCGTATTTACATACTACGAGACATACCGGTTCCGTTGATTTATGGTGAGTTAAACAAATTCATCGACGGCTATTTGGCACAGAATGAACAGTTCGATGAATTTCATCATCGAAAATCGCTTAAGGGCTATAACTTCGACCTCCCAATCAAAATCGAAAAAGGCATGAAAGTCTATAAACACGACCAAATCTACCAATTCCGTATCCGCACGGCAGACAAAGAACTGCTGTCTTATCTAATGGACGGGCTTGCCGATTACAGGACGGACGCAATCAAAGGTCTTACAAGAACCGTGAAGCAGATCCCGCAGAAACCGATTGCGATCGTATATTCCCTAACTCCGGTTGTATTAAAAAATGATAAAGGTTACTGGCGCGACTGCATGTCTTTTGAGGATTTTGAGAGAGAACTTACGTCGAGCCTGTGTCACCAGTACGAAGAATATACCGGCGATAGAATAGCAGAAAACACCATGCTTTATCATCAGCTGGAACTCAAAAGCAAGTGCGCGGTAGGCGTTTCCTACAAGGGGATAACGCTGTTGGGCGATAAGCTGTCAATGCAGGTATCAGACGATGAAAATGCGCAGAAGGTGATGTATTTTGCTTTGGCAAACGGAATGGGAACGATGGGCGCCCGCGGGCTTGGGTTCTTAGGGTATCGGTTTGTTTAGAGAACGAAATGATGTTATAAAAGGTTTACAAGGAAAATGGTTATAAGAATGGAGGGATACTGTGTTATACGATGCGATAGCAGTATTTGACAAGATGCTAAATGCGCAGGCGGATCGTCAGCGGGCACAGGAAACAGACGAAACCTGTACGGAGCTGGAGCGCAAAACAAAGCTTTTGGTCGATAATTACATTCCAAAAGATGGAACATATATTTTGGTTTATGTGGACAAGGATTTCCGGTGTGACGCACCGCTGGAAATCAAATTTGATAAAAAGAGCGGGGAACTGCAAGGCAAAACGGACAGTCGGTATCCATATATCCGGTATTTGGATTATAACAGCAAGCTAATTGAAATGAACAAGCCGATTGACGCAAAAAAGGTGATACATTCCAATCAAATGTATGCATTTTTCGTGAAAATGGACAGTATCGCTGAAAAGAAACTGACAGTTGATGTTGCCGAAGGCTATTATAAAACGTTATATGCTCCCGAGATTAAATATACAAAGCCGGCAGCAAGAAAGCTATACAGGCAGGCGGCGGCAGAGCTTGGCGAACCTGATCGTGAGGCGATTAAAAAAATAGAGGAATGGATAAAAGCATGGCTCAAAAATCCCGAACTGCTGACGATTGACTATTCGGGAAAGGACTATCTGAAATTGTTTTTTGTATATAACGACGAAAAGAAGACAAAAGAACTGTATGAAAAAGAAAATAAACGATACGTCATTCCTAACATTTATAACAATAATGACTACAACGTAACGGCTGGCGGCACGATTTTTGGAATGCCGAGCAATAATATGGGACTGAATGCAAAAAAGCCGTTTTTGGAAAACAAAAACCGAAAAACACCGGCGCCGTATCTGCTGAATATGGAACAGGTCATGCTGCAAAGCAGGTTTTTCGACTATCTGTGGGGACATGCCTGCAAAGGAAATGTGAACGTGTATGTTAATTTTGAAAACGAAGACATTATTGCAATACCGGATAAAAGCAGGGATATTCCAAACATAAAAGACGGTTTGTATCTGAGGATTAAAAAGGGCAAAGAAGTTGAAATCGTGGACAGTGACGTAGTGATTGCACTCAGTCGGAATTTGTCGAAAACATTTTATTTTAAGGAAATTCTAAAGGGAATGAACGATGAGCCGTTGTACGGTGCGTGCACTGAAACGGTGCAGTTGGCAGCAGTGATAGACGAAGTGTTTTTTGATAAATTCCTAAGCTTTAACTATTTTACGGATCCTATGGATTTGCCGCAAATGGACGGAGGATTGAAATACTGTTTGCTTACGTATCGCAACAGAATCTTTACATGGATATATAAAGCGCCACAGTATCATATCAGACAAGTGATACAGGAAATGGGACTGAAGCTGATAAAAAATAAAATTGCACACGGTTATCTGATGCGTGCAGGAGTGCAGTTAAATTTATTGCTTTCGCTGGAAGATTATTTTAATGGAAATAAGGAAAAGGAGGAACTTATGGGAACGATTCAGGAAGATTTTCAGGCACATATTGATATGGCAAAGGAGGATTGGACATTTTCGGACAGCGAGTATTACTATGCGGTAGGGCAGCTTATCGGTTATTTCCTGTCCCTCTCAAAGTCGGCAAAAAAGCCATTCTCAATGGCGAACCAGTTTCTCAATGCGGACAGTGACAGCCTGATTAAAGAAAAGCTCAGTCAAATGTTTATCCGCTACGACCATGCGATTGATGCGGACAAAGATACACGTGCAAAAAATGTGATTAGTCACATTATGACATATGAACCGACGTGCAAAAAGGTCATGCAGAAAGAACTGATTGCGGGACTGACGGCAAACAGCGCATTTTACAGGAAAAAGGAACAATAAAGGAGCTTCCTGTATAATTCAAGTATAGGGAATTCCAAGAAAGAAGGTTGA
>CANOMQ010000024.1 GCA_947567595.1 uncultured Lachnospiraceae bacterium
TCCTGCTTGTCGGTATCGGCTACGATAAAGACAACCCGAACAAGCCGCACAGCTGTGTGATAGAAAAAATAAACAAGGAGAAATAAGGAATGGGCATTTATTTAAATCCCAGTGATGATGGCTTTCGGGAAAGCATACACTCCCAAATTTATGTGGATAAGACAGGGCTGATTGCGTGTACCAATGGGGTAATTAATACAAAGCAAAAATATCTTTGCGTGAGCAGACCGCGCCGTTTCGGAAAGTCTATGGCATTGGAAATGCTTGCCGCATATTATTGCTGCGATTGTAATTCAAAAGAGCTATTCAAAGGGTTCCGAATTGAGAAGACGGACAGCTTTCACGAGCATTTAAATCAATACGACGTCATTTTCCTAAATATGCAGCAGTTTTTGATTGAATCAGTCAATCGGGAAGTAACGCAATATTTAGAGCAAGAGGTATTAGGGGAACTCCAAGAGGAATATGGGGAATTGTTCATGCAGCAGAATATCGGACTTGCTGCCGTGTTGAGAAGGATTTACGTAAAAACAAAGAAAAAGTTTATCTTCCTCATAGACGAGTGGGACTGCGTCATGCGAGAGCGGCAGGAGTCTGAGGAACTACAGAAACAATATCTTGATTTCCTGCGTAATCTGTTGAAGGATCAGCCCTATGTCGCACTTGCCTACATGACAGGGATTTTGCCCGTAAAAAAATATGGCGTTCATTCCGCACTCAATATGTTTTGGGAATATTCCATGACGGATCAGTTTGATCTTGAAGAGTTCACCGGATTTACGGAAGATGAAGTAAAGGAACTATGCAGGCAGTACGACATGGATTTTGCGCAGGTCAGCAATTGGTATGACGGATACAGACTTCGGCGGTTTGTGCATATTTATAATCCAAGATCCGTCGTAGCAGTCATGAAAAACCGTGTTTTCTCAAGCTACTGGACTTCCACGGAGACCTATGATGCACTGAAAACCTACATGGACATGGATTTTGACGGACTGCGTGCGGACATTATACAAATGCTTGGCGGGGAGCGTATTAAAGTAAACACACGCAGCTTCCAAAATGATATGCGCAATTTTCACACAAAGGACGATGTGTTGACATTGTTAATACATTTAGGATACCTTGCCTATGACGCAGAACACGAGGAGACATTTATCCCAAACAAGGAAATCATTCGGGAATTTGAAAACGCCATGAGTGTCGGCGGCTGGACAGAGATCATGCGTATCTTAAAGGCGTCAGAAAAACTGCTTTCAGACACCTTAAATGGCGAGGCACAGAAAGTTGCCGATGCGCTCGACAAGGCACATACGGAAGTCGCGTCAATCCTTACGTATAACGATGAAAATTCCTTAAGTTGTGCAGTCGGACTTGCATACTACAGTGCAAGAAAGGACTACAGACTCATCAGGGAATTTCCCACAGGAAAAGGCTTTGCCGACATCGTTTTCCTGCCACTGCCCCATACAAACAAGCCTGCGCTTATCATTGAACTAAAGTATGGCAAACCCGCCGACACGGCAATCCAACAAATCAAAGACCGGCAATACACACAGGCACTTGCGGGCTATCAAGGCGAAATCCTGCTTGTCGGTATCGGCTACGATAAAGACAACCCGAACAAGCCGCACAGCTGCATGATTGAACGGGCGCAAAAGATGTGAAACGGAATAGTTCCATAGAAAGACGCACATATAGAGAAACAAAAGGGTTTAGCAAAAGGGTACTTTAAATAATATCCAAAAGAACGTTCAATGCGTCCAAAGCAGACAAAAATATTGACGCCCCCTAAAATTAATGCTAGTATAACAGAAGACTAAAACAACATTCCAATATACAAATATCCAAAAGGGGAAAACAAAATGAGTAAAATCATACTAACAGGCGACAGACCAACCGGAAGACTTCACATCGGGCACTACGCAGGCTCGCTTCGCCGCCGCGTGGAGCTTCAGAATTCAGGGGAATTTGACAAAATATATATCATGATAGCAGACGCACAGGCACTGACGGACAACTTTGAAAACCCCGAAAAAGTGCGCCAGAACGTAATCGAAGTAGCGCTCGACTACCTTTCGGCAGGACTCGATCCTGCAAAATCCACACTATTTATCCAGTCGCAGATTTCTGAATTAACAGAACTTACGTTTTATTACATGAACTTGGTAACCGTGGCAAGACTGCAAAGAAATCCGACCGTAAAAAACGAAATCCAGCTT
Source organism: uncultured Lachnospiraceae bacterium (assembly GCA_947567595.1). GTDB lineage: Bacteria > Bacillota > Clostridia > Lachnospirales > Lachnospiraceae > COE1. Next base: position 2,223 of record CANOMQ010000024.1, read on the forward strand.
CGCAATTTTGAGGCAAGCATACCCGTAGGCTTTTTCACATATCCAATCAGTCAGGCAGCAGATATCACGTTCTGTAAGGCAAACGTCGTGCCAGTGGGTGAGGATCAGCTTCCCATGATTGAACAGACAAAGGAAATCGTACACAAGTTCAACTCCATCTATGCGCCCGAAAATCCCGTGCTGGTAGAGCCAAAGGCGCTTGTCCCCGAGGCGGAGGCGTGCAAGCGGCTTCCCGGAACGGACGGAAAGGCAAAGATGAGCAAATCACTTGGCAATTGCATTTATCTTGCGGATAGTGCAGACGAGGTGCGCACGAAGATTATGAGCATGTATACCGACCCGTTGCATCTGCAGGTAAGTGACCCCGGACATTTGGAGGGAAATACGGTGTTTACTTATCTCGATGCGTTTGCAAAAGACGAACATTTTGCACGTTACTGTCCTGATTACGCAAACTTGGACGAGATGAAGGCACATTATCAAAGAGGCGGGCTTGGCGACGTGAAGGTTAAAAAGTTTCTGAACAACGTTATGCAGGAGGAGCTTGAGCCAATTCGCAAGCGGCGTGCCGAATATGAAAAAGATATTCCGGAGATATACAATATCCTGAAAAAAGGCTCAGAGACGGCAAGACAGGTTGCCGCCGAGACGCTTTCAGAAGTAAAAAATGCAATGAAAATAGACTATTTTGAGGACTTGGAGCTGATACAGGCGCAGAGCAAAAAATATGCGAAATAGAAATTAAGAAATAGAAATGAAGAAATAAAAACGAAAAGAGACTTATCAAGGTCTCTTTTTTGCTGCCTGACTGCACAAAATCCCATGCGCAAAATCTCATGCCCAAAATCCACTGTATAGGAATGAACCATATGAGAAAAGATAAGAATTAAGTAGAACATACAAAGACAAGGATTGTTTTGGAATGGAGGATTGGCATGGAAAACAACACATCAAAAAACACCCCTCTTGGCACCTCGAGCGTGGCATACGCGCAGCCGGTGCTGATTATGGGCAGCGGAAACATTGTAGGGCAGATGGAAAACGAGGGACCGCTTGCGGGCAGCTTTGACAAGGTCAGTGACGACAAAAACGACATGTTTGGAGAGGACTCTTGGGAGAAGGCGGAAAGCCAGCTCCAAAAGCAGGCAGTCGCGCTCACGCTGCAAAAAACATGCGCGCAGGCAGACGACATACGCTACTTGTTTGCCGGGGATTTGCTGGGACAGAATATCGCAAGCTCCTTTGGCATTAAGGACTATCACATTCCGCTGTTCGGACTGTACGGCGCGTGCTCGACATGCGGCGAGTCGTTAATTCTTGGCAGCATGAACATTGCGGCGGGCTATGCGGACAGGGTAATCGCGCTGACATCAAGCCATTTTGCAAGCGCGCAGAAGGAGTTCCGCTTTCCACTGGAATACGGAAGCCAGCGTCCGTTATATGCGTCATGGACAGTGACCGGAAGCGCTGCGTTTTTGTTACAGGGAGTCAACGCGAATGGAAAGTCTGTCAGTGAGAGGCAGATTAAAAATGTGCTGGAGGCGGAGCATGGCGGCAAAGTCGGAATAACGGGAGTTACAGTTGGAAAAATAGAAGATTTCGGGATTAAGGACTCGTTTAACATGGGCTGCGCGATGGCTCCGGCGGCGGCATGGACAATTTCCACGCACTTAAAGGACTTTGGAAGGACGCCGGACGATTACGACGCGATTTTTACCGGAGATTTGGGAAGCGTGGGGCAGCAGGCGCTGTTTAACCTGCTCTCGCAGGAGGACATTGACATTTCGGACAACCATTATGACTGCGGAATGATTATTTACGACGCCGATAAGCAGGACGTGCACGCGGGCGGAAGCGGCTGCGGGTGCTCGGCGGTGGTGTTGTCCGCGCATATCCTGCCAAGGCTTGCGAAAAGAGAGTGGAACCGGGTGCTGTTTGTCCCGACAGGCGCGCTGCTCAACAAAACTTCTTTTAACGAGGGGCAGAACGTTCCGGGAATTGCCCATGCGGTTGTCATTGAGGCACTGTAACCGTGCAAAATCGAAAATGGAACGGGAACATGTTTTGTAAAAATTATACAAATATTTTGTAAAAAAGGTAGATATTTCAATACAATAATGATAGAATAAAAAGGTACGCAATTCACGAAAATTGGTAATTTTCATGAAACAAAAAAACAAAAGCGAGGAGTTACAACAATGCCAATCACTGACATTTTAGAGAGAAACTGTAAATTATATGGAAACGACATCTGTCTTGTGGAGATTAATCCGGAAATCAAGGAAACAAGGCGTGTCACATGGAAAGAATATGACTTGATAGAACCAAATCCCGTGACGCACTACCGCAGGGAAATTACATGGAGCGTGTTCAACGAAAAGGCGAACCGCTTTGCAAACCTATTGCTTGAGCGGGGGATTAAAAAGGATGATAAGGTGGCAATCCTTCTGATGAATTGTCTTGAGTGGCTGCCGATTTACTTTGGCATCTTAAAGACGGGGGCACTTGCCGTACCGCTCAATTTTCGCTATGCTTCCGATGAGATTGAATACTGTCTGAATTTAGCCGAGGCAGATGTGCTTGTGTTCGGACCGGAGTTTATCGGACGTGTGGAGGAGATTGCGGACACAGTCAGCCAAAACAGGCTTTTGTTTTACGTAGGAGACAACTGCCCGAGCTTTGCGGAGGACTACACAAGCCTTACGGCAAACTGTTCTAGCCAGACGCCTTTGATTGCGTTGACTGATATGGATAATGCGGCGATTTATTTTTCGTCTGGAACGACGGGCTTTCCCAAAGCAATCCTGCATAATCACGAGAGCCTCATGCATTCGTGCAAGGTAGAGCAGAACCACCACGGACAGACGAATCAGGACGTTTTTCTGTGCATTCCGCCCCTTTACCACACGGGCGCGAAAATGCACTGGTTCGGGAGCTTTTTGGAGGGCGCGAAGGCGGTTCTGTTAAAGGGCACGAAGCCGGAGTTCATACTGGACGCGGTTTCAAAGGAAAAGTGCACGATTGTGTGGCTTTTGGTGCCGTGGGCGCAGGATATTTTGGATGCCATCGACAGGGGCGATGTGAAGCTGGAGGATTATGAGCTTTCGCAGTGGAGGCTGATGCATATCGGTGCGCAGCCTGTTCCGCAGAGCTTAATTCAGAGATGGAAAAAGGTCTTTCCACATCACCAGTATGACACGAACTATGGACTGAGCGAGTCAATCGGTCCCGGCTGTGTGCATTTGGGTGTGGAAAATATTCATAAGGTAGGAGCAATCGGAAAGGCGGGCTATGGCTGGGAGGTCAAAATCGTGGATGAAGCCGGCAATATTGTGAAGCGCGGTGAGGTCGGTGAGCTTGCGGTCAAAGGTCCGGGCGTGATGACCTGCTATTACAATGACGAGAAGGCGACGGCCGAAGTGTTAAGGGATGGCTGGCTTTTTACGGGCGATATGGCGCAGGAGGACGAGGATGGCTTCATTTTCCTTGTTGACCGCAAAAAGGATGTTGTTATCAGCGGCGGTGAAAATATTTATCCAGTGCAGATTGAAGATTTTCTGCGCACAAATGACAAGATTAAGGATGTGGCGGTCATCGGCATCCCTGACAAGCGGCTTGGTGAGATTACGGCGGCAGTGATTGAGATTAAAGAAGGAATGGCGGCGACAGAGCAGGAGATTAACGATTTTTGCATGAAGCTTCCCAAATATAAACGCCCAAGAAAGATTATTTTTGCGGAAATCCCGCGCAATCCGACAGGTAAGATTGAGAAGCCGAAGCTTCGGAAAATGTACGGCGGAGAAAGTCTTGTGGCGGCTCAGAACAGGGGCTAGGCAGACGGGGGTGAACGCATGAGAGGCATTAAGCTTTCAGAGCTGATTGATGTTAGAATATTGCAGCGCATGCAGGACGCTTTTTCCGAATTTACGGGAATGGCGGCGCTTATAACGGATGAAAAAGGCGTACCAGTCACGAAAAACAGTGGATTTACGCATTTGTGCATCCAACTTATCCGCAAGTGTGAAAAGGGCAGGAAAAGGTGCGCGGAATGCGACCGGATGGGTGCGATTCATACATATGAAAACGGAACGCCTACTGTTTATACCTGCCATACGGGGCTGACGGATTTTGCGGCGCCGATTATGGTGGAAGAACATATGATTGGGTGCGTTATCGGCGGGCAGGTGCGGACGCAGCCGCTGGATGAGGCGCACGAGCGTAAAGTGGCACGGGAGCTTGGAATTGACGAGGAGACATATCTTGCGGCATCGCGGGAAATTCATATTGTGAAAGAAGAACATATCATGCGGGCTGCGAAATTTCTGACGGAGCTTGCAACGGTGCTCTCGGACATGGCGTATCAAAACTATATTGCGTTGCAAAACAGTACAAAGCTTGAGAAAATATCGAGAAGTCAGACCAATCGCATGGTTGATATTTATACAAATATGGAAAATACCTTATCCTTGTGGATTGAGAGTGCAAAGCTTTCACTTGCCAACAATGATCCAAAGGCGATGGCAGGCGCAATGGAAATGCTGATAAAAAACGGCAACGAGATTTTGGCAGCATTTGGAAACACGGTAGAGTATGTCAAAATGACGGATAACGACCTTTCCTTAAAGGAAACGTCGTACAATCTTAGGCAGATTATCAACGATGCCATTAAAAAACAACGCAATGCCATTAAAAATCGAAGAAACAGAGTACGTATTAACACATCCGATGAAATGTCTGTTTGCTTCTTCGGTGATATGGGGCGGCTTAAGCAGTTGATGTCGATGATTATTACCATCGGAAACAGTTTTACGAAAGACGGTATTATTGAAATCAATGCGTGGTCAGAAAAAGTTGATTATGCGGACATGATTGGGATGGAAGTGCGGACCAATAAAAGTGAACTGCAGCAGAGCAGTATTACGGCGCTCAATAAATACATGCAGCATGCGAACATGAACCTGCTAATCTGTACGGAAGAAGACGAAAAATCGCTTTTTATCCTGCGGATGCTTGTGGAACAGCTTTCCGGCAGAATTGTCTTTGAGGCTGCAAAGGACGGTGTGACGGTCACAAGGGTTATTGTACCTCAGTTGGAAATGAAGTGATGAGGGATGATTTATGGAGTTTGATACGAAAAAATATGCAGACGCAATGGATCAATTTCATTTGCGGATAGCAAGTGTCTGTGAGCTGGACTCTCCGGAAATTGCGAATGCGCTCGACGCAGTCTGTAAGGTGTTGCGCATAGCAAAGATTGACATGCGCTGCTATGATGCCATTAGCTTGGAAAAGCGAAAAAACGGCAGGACGATTCTCCTATACGAAGGCGCTAAGCCGGATGATAGCGCAGTTTTTATCAAGCGCGAGATTACGGATCGGGGAAATGTGGTTGTTTACAGTTTTTACAAAACAGACGATGGTGTGGAGTGGGAAGAGGAGGAGCTTGAAAAAGTAAAAGTGTTACAGACCTGCCTGTTTGCCTATAATGCACGCGTTCGGCTTGCGCAGATTGCGGATCAGTTTACATTCCACGATACGCAGCTTGGTATGTACAATCTCAACTTTTTTATGAAGCACGTAGGTACGCTGCTTGAGGAAGGCGTGGTGGATCAATACGGTGTATGTTATTTTAATCTAAAGCATTTTTCGGTGGTTAATCAACGGTTCGGAAGGGATAAAGGCACCCAGATTATGGTGGAATACATCACGCGTTTGGAGGAGCTTTTGGAAGAAACCGAGTTGGTATGCAGGATTGGCGGCGACAATTTTATCATATTGTTTCGCAAGGAAAAGCTTGATGTGATTATTCAGCATATGAAGGGGTTTGAGATTGACACGCAGGACGAGGGTGAAAGTGCGTTTGTGTCTGCTGTGGCAGGCTATTATATGGCAGATAAGACAGTCCGCTATCCGTCGGATTTGATGGATCGGGCGAATGTGGCAATGAACGTGGCAAAGCACAGCAAAACAACGGATCGGGTATTTTACGATGAGGCGCTTTTGGAGCTGTCGAATGAGCGTAAACAGATTGAAACCATGTTTCCGGATGCAATCCGCAATGAGGAATTTAAGGTGTATTATCAGCCGAAGGTCTTTATGAAGGATTATAAGCTTAAAGGCGCGGAGGCGCTTTGCCGCTGGTATCATGGGGGCAAAGTTGTTGCGCCTGATAAATTTATTCCTGTGTTGGAGCAAAGCAAGGATATCTGTGATCTTGATTTTTATATGCTGGACCATGTGTGCGCCGACATCCGGCGCTGGCTGGACGAGGGCAGGCGCGTCGTGAAGGTGTCGGTCAATCTTTCACGCTGTCATTTGGGAAACAGTCATTTGCTGCAGAACATTCTCGATACAATAGACCGGCATAATGTTCCGCATGAGTATATCGAAATCGAGCTTACGGAGACAACGACGGACGTTAGCTTTAACGATTTAAAGGATATGGTCAATGGTCTGCGGGAGCACGGGATTAGTACGTCAGTGGACGATTTTGGCGTGGGGTATTCCTCGTTTAATCTCATCCGTGAAATTCCGTGGAACGTGATTAAGATTGACAAGAGCTTTCTGCATGACGAGGGGGATGAGCTTTCGGGTAAAAATCGCGCTATGCTTAAGTATGTTATTGCCATTGCACAGGAGATGGGAATGGTGACAATCTGTGAGGGCGTGGAGACGATTGAGCAAATCCGGCTTTTAAAGGAGTACGGATGTTTTATGGCACAGGGCTTTTACTTTGACAGACCAATGCCGCGGGAGCGCTTTGAGGAAAAACTTTGAAATAATATTGGAGACCACATATGGACTTGTTTGAATATATGAGCAATACGGCAAGGGAGAAGGATTCTCCGCTTGCCTCCCGACTCAGACCTGCCACGCTTGATGAGGTGGTAGGTCAGTCGCATATTATCGGGAAGGATAAGCTTTTGTACCGTGCAATCAAGGCGGATAAACTTCGCTCACTCCTTTTTTATGGGCCGCCCGGGACGGGAAAAACGACGCTTGCGCAGGTGATTGCAAACACCACAAGCGCCGATTTTGTGCAGATTAACGCAACCAGCGCAGGGAAAAAGGACATGGAGGAGGTTGTAAACCGGGCAAAGGAGACGCTTGCGATGTATGCAAGGCGCACGATTTTGTTTATCGACGAGATACACCGCTTTAATAAGGGACAGCAGGATTACCTTCTGCCGTTTGTCGAGGACGGCACGATAATTTTAATCGGCGCGACAACGGAAAACCCGTACTTCGAGGTCAATTCCGCACTGATTTCGCGCTCCATTATTTTTGAGCTAAAGCCCCTTGTCATTGAGGACATTAAAACGCTGATTAAGCGTGCGGTTTACGACAAGGAAAAGGGAATGGGGAGCTTTGACGCAGAGATTGACGAGGAGGCGCTTTGTTTTCTTGCCGATGTCTCGGGAGGGGACGCAAGACATGCACTGAACGCGGTGGAGCTTGGCGTGATGACGACCGAGCGCAGCGCGGACGGGAAAATCCATATCAATATCGGCGTGGCGCAGGAATGCATTCAGCGGCGGCGCGTGCTGTACGATAAAAACGGCGACAGCCATTATGATACCATTTCGGCGTTTATCAAGAGCATGAGAGGCTCTGACCCGGACGCGGCGGTTTATTATCTTGCGAAAATGCTGCATGCGGGCGAGGACGTGAAGTTTATCGCGCGCCGCATTATGATTTGCGCGTCGGAGGACGTGGGAAACGCGGACCCGCAGGCGCTTAGCGTGGCGGTGAGCGCGTCGCTTGCGGTGGAGCGCATTGGTATGCCGGAAGCGCAGATTGTTTTGTCGCAGGCGGCGACGTATGTGGCATGTGCGCCAAAGAGCAATGCGGCGTGTAATGCGATTTTCGCGGCAGGCGAGGAGGTGCAAAAAAGCGGCAACCTGCCCATTCCGCCCCATTTGCAGGACGCGCACTATAAGGGTGCAAAAAAGCTTGGGCGCGGCACGGGCTACAAATATGCGCACGACTATCCCAACCATTATGTGGAGCAGCAGTATCTGCCGTATGAGCTGACAGGCGAGACCTTTTATGAGCCCTCGTGGAACGGGTATGAGGCGAAAATCAGGGAGCACATGAAGCGCATTAAAAAGGAAGCGCGGGAAAATGGCGAAAAGGCATGAAAATGCAGGAGGCTTAGAAAAGCTCCTGCATTAAATATTTGTAAATCTTTTCATTTTTATGGTACCACCCGTCACAGACGGCTTCCGCCATATCCTGCGTGGGGACGGAGAGCCTGATATTGACAAGCACTATGTCCTTTTCCTTTGCGGTAAGCTCCGCCTCATATTCACCCGAAACGGATTTGTAGTAGTTTGCCGTGATGGACGCCTCGTTTTTCAGCTCCAAATGCTTTTCCGAGAGGAAGGTGTCAATCTCGCCGCGGATTGCGTCGCTGATACGGTTGCCAAAGTAGGATAAGGTGCTCTGCCCCTCCTGCGTAATCGAGTAATATGTGCGGTTCATGGAGGTGTCTGCCTTGATAAGCTCCGTGTCGAGCAGGTCCGAGATAACCTGCTGGAGCGTCATGTAGCTTGTGTATTCCTTTTCGAGGATAAAGTCGCTAATCTGCGCGTTGGTCAGCTTGAACGATACCTTGTCAAGCATATACAGGACAATCAGCTTATAAAGCGTCAATGGATCTTGTGTCATGAAAATTCCTGCCTTTCATCGTACGATATGGGATTTTACTGCCTGCGCGACAAGCTCTGCAACCTTCGGGTTGAACGCCTCCGGCATGATATTGTCCTCGCTTAGCTCCTCGTCAGGCACAAGACCTGCAATCGCGTCTGCGGCGGCAAGTTTCATTTCCTCCGTAATCTGCGTGGCACGTCCCTCGAGCGCACCCTTGAAAATTCCCGGGAACGCGACGACGTTGTTGACCTGATTGGGGAAATCGCTTCTTCCGGTGCCGACTACCCTTGCGCCTGCGGCTTTTGCCACGTCCGGCATGATTTCCGGCGTCGGGTTTGCCATCGCGAACAAAATGCTGTCGGGTGCCATGGACTGAACCATTTCCGGTGTCACGATATTTGGTGCGGAAACGCCCACAAAAATGTCCGCGCCCTTTAACGCGTCGGCAAGCGTTCCGGTTTCATTATTAGGATTTGTGAGCTTCGCCATTTTCTCCTGCATCCAGTTGAGTCCCTGTGTCGAGGTGGAGACAATGCCGACCTTGTCGCACATAATCACGTTGGTAAAGCCGTAAGTGAGCAGAAGCTTTGTGATGGCGACGCCTGCGCTGCCCGCGCCGTTTACGACAACCTTGCAGTTTTCCTTCTGTTTCTTTACAACCTTGAGCGCGTTGATAATGCCCGCGAGCACGACAATCGCCGTCCCGTGCTGGTCGTCGTGGAATACGGGAATGTCAAGGATTTCCTTTAGGCGCTCCTCAATCTCAAAGCAGCGCGGTGCGCTGATGTCCTCAAGGTTAATGCCGCCGTAGGCGGGCGCAAGCCAAGTGACTGCCTTGATGATTTCCTCGGTATCCTGTGTGTCAAGGCAGATGGGAACCGCGTTCACGCCGCCAAATTCCTTGAACAGGACGGCCTTCCCTTCCATGACGGGCATTGCCGCATAAGGTCCGATATTGCCAAGCCCGAGCACTGCGCTGCCGTCCGAGACGACTGCGACGGTGTTTGCTTTCATGGTGTACTGATAGGCGGCGTCCTTGTTTTCGGCAATTACCTTGCAAGGCTCGGCAACGCCGGGCGTGTAGGCAAGCGAGAGCGCTTCCCTTGATTTTACGGGGGTTTTTGAGACTGTTTCGAGTTTTCCGTTCCATTCCTTGTGCAGTGCGAGCGCCTGTTCCTGTAAAGTCATATGTAAAATCTCCTATTCTTTAAAAATTTTTTGAAATGATGTCAAGTTCTGTATGAATTTCTTCCTATATTAATGTATAATAATTTTAGGAACTTCGCAATAAGAAAATTGAAATAAGGAAATTGTAATCAAAAATTTGATTAGAAAAGATAGAATGCATAAATGGAGGGACATAAGATGAAAACAATGAGTTATGAAGAAAAATACAAAATGATGACGGAAACACCAGTCAACCGGCTTATTCCAAGACTGGCAGTGCCGACCATCATCAGTATGCTGATTACGTCCATCTACAACATGGCGGACACCTTTTTCGTAAGTCAGTTAAGCACCAGCGCTTCGGGGGCGGTCGGCGTGAACTTTTCCCTGATGGCAATGATTCAGGCGATTGGCTTCACGCTTGGCATGGGAAGCGGCAACTATATGTCAAGAATGCTTGGCGCAAAAGAGCAGGACAGGGCACAGAAAGCATGTTCGGTGGCAGTCTATACGGCATTTGCACTGGGGCTTGCCTTGGCGGTTTTCGGGATTTGGAACATCGACTGGCTGGTACGGGTGCTTGGGGCGACACCGACCATTGCCCCTTTTGCAAAGGATTATGGCAGGTATATCCTGATTGCGGCGCCTTACATGACGGTTTCGTTCGTGTTTAACAATCACCTGCGCTCACAGGGAAACGCCGCGCTTTCCATGATTGGCATTACAACGGGCGGCATTCTGAACGTGATTTTGGATCCGGTTTTAATTTTCGGCTTTGATTTGGGCATTTCGGGGGCGGCAATCGCAACGATTTTCAGCCAGTTTATCAGCTTCCTGATTTTGCTGACGCTGGTAGTCCGTTCCAAAAACGTCTTGAAGCCGTTACCAAAACACTTTGTATTCCGGGCATGGGTTTACAAGGAAATTCTTGCCGCAGGTATGCCGACGCTTGGTAGGCAGGGGCTTGCGAGCGTGGCATCCGTGCTCTTAAACGTGGCGGCGTCGGGCTTTGGCGACGCGGCGGTGGCGGCAATGTCGATTGTCACGCGCATTATGATGTTCATCAATTCCGCGCTGATTGGCTTTGGACAGGGGTTCCAGCCGGTCTGCGGGTTTAATTTCGGGGCGGGACGCTATGAGCGCGTGTTGGAGGCATACTTTTTCTGCCGCCGCGTGGCGCTTGTCTTTCTGCTGACAATGGGTATCATCATGTTTGCGATTTCCACGCCGATTATGCGCCTGTTTCGAAAGGACGATGCGGAGGTTATCCGCATTGGCGCAAGGGCGTTGAAAATGCAGTGCTGTCTGCTCCCGTTCCAATCGTATGTCATCATGGGAAACATGCTTGCGCAGTCGATTGGCTACAGCTTTCGGGCAACGCTTACCGCCATCAGCAAGCAGGGCTTGTTTTTCGTCCCGTCCATTCTGATTTTGCCGAAGCTTTTTGGCGTGACGGGGCTTCAGCTTGCGCAGCCTGTTGCGGACGCGCTCACGTTTGTATTGACTACAGTGGTCATTACAATGATTGTAAAAGAGCTGCGCGGCATGGCGCAGGCGGGTGACAATGGCAGGAAGGCGTGATATAATAGGGAGTGCAGTGGACAGCCAGTTTTTGGAAAACCGATTGGCGCGTGAAAGGAGTATTCCCAAAGATATTCCACACCTGTCGCCCTTTTTTTCAGGGATTTCAGCTCCGCGCCGTGCGAGTCCACGCAGATACTGATTTGTTCATTGTTCAATTCATATAATGCCATACGCTCGGCGGACACCCGGCGTTTCTTTGCCCGATTGACGGCAAAGGGGTTCAGACGGACTATAAACTGATGTTTGATACGCAGGATAAGGTCGTATCGGGGATAATAGGGGACGGCGGCACCCTTTCGCAGCGCACGAAGGAATTTACCTTAGACCACGGAAAGATGGACATTACGGCAGATTTGTTTGACGAGGACGCGCTGATTATTGAGAACAATCAGGCGCATAAGGTGTCGCTGTGCAATCAGGAGGGACAGCCATATTTGACGGTGTGCTTCGACGCGCCGCTGTTTGGGATTTGGTCTCCGGCAAAAAAGAACGCGCCGTTTATCTGCATTGAGCCGTGGTATGGCAGATGTGACAGGGAGTCGTTTACGGGAGATTTATCGGAGCGCGAGTGGGGTAATGCGCTTGATGGCGGGGCGGAATTTTATGCAGAATATACGATTGTGGTTTAAATGATATGATTATCATATAAATTTCATTTTGTGTTAAATTTTCCTTCCTATTTTTCCCGAAATGCGTTATAATGTGGTTGAATTATACTGCAGACCGCCAGAATTTACAGTAATGCTTCCATAGGAAGTGACTGGCTGACGGTCTGCAAGTCGGGTTGTACTGTAAGTTTAACTGGTGCGCAGTATAAATTCTAGTTGCTGTATCTTCATGTATTTATGTATATAGAAGCATTTCAGAATAGTTATTTCCCATTGAACAATATTTTTTAGGAGGCATTCATGAGAGAAAAATATGAATCACTTGCGCTTTCAGAGCTCAAGGAAATTGCAAAGGCGCGTGGCTTAAAGGGGATAAGCACGCTGAAAAAGGCGGAATTAATTGAGCACATGCTTGAGGCGGATGAAAAGGACAAGGCGGACGGAAGAGATGTAGAACCAAAGCCCGTGCTCAAGGGAATCAGCGAGCGTCCTTCCAATGAGCGTCGGGAAGGCGCGGAACGCCGAGAGGTTCGTCGTGACAGACCGCAGCAGACGGACAATGAAAAGCAGGAGGGGTATCCGGCGGAGCTTGACAGCGGGATTACGGCGCGCGGCATTTTGGAGGTCATGGCAGACGGCTTTGGCTTTATCAGAAGCGATAATTTCCTTCCGGGCGAAAATGATGTGTATGTGGCGCCAAGCCAGATTCGCCGTTTTAATCTGCGCACGGGTGACATTATCGAAGGAAATACCCGCATTAAGACGATGAATGAAAAGTTCAGCGCCCTGTTATACCTGAAAAAAATAAACGGCTATCCGCCTGAAATTGCGCTAAGAAGACGCAATTTTGAGGATATGACGCCGATTTTCCCCAACGAGCGCATTCGGCTTGAGACAAAGAAGGCGAGCGTGGCAATGCGCATTATGGATTTGATGAGCCCTGTGGGAAAGGGGCAGCGTGGCATGATTGTTTCACCGCCAAAGGCAGGTAAGACGACGCTGCTTAAGGAGGTTGCAAAGTCCATTTTGGCAAATGCACCCGATATGCATATGATTATCCTGCTGATAGATGAGCGTCCTGAGGAGGTAACAGACATCAAGGAGGCGATTGAAGGACCAAACGTTGAGGTAATTTATTCCACGTTTGACGAGCTGCCGGAGCACCACAAGCGTGTTTCGGAAATGGTCATTGAGCGTGCGAAGCGTCTTGTGGAGCACAAGAAGGACGTGTGCATTCTGCTGGACAGCATTACGCGACTGACGCGTGCCTACAACCTTACGGTTCCGCCCAGTGGACGTACGCTTTCGGGCGGTCTTGATCCGGCGGCGCTGCATATGCCGAAGCGCTTTTTCGGTGCGGCGAGAAACATGCGCGAGGGCGGAAGCCTTACCATTCTTGCGACGGCGCTTGTGGAGACGGGCTCCAAGATGGATGATGTGGTGTACGAGGAGTTTAAGGGCACAGGCAATATGGAAATGGTGCTTGACCGCAAGCTTTCCGAGAAGCGTGTATTCCCCGCGATTGATATTCCGAAATCGGGAACAAGGCGTGAGGATTTGCTTTTGGACGCGGAGGAGCTTGAGGCAATCAACATCATGCGCAAGGCGTTAAACGGTTTGAAGCCGGAGGAAGCGGTTGACAAAATCCTTGACATTTTTGCGCGGACAAGGGACAATGCGGAGTTTGTCGCAACGGTAAAGAAGATGCGCTTTATTTAGGAAAGGCGGCTGGTTTGACATAATGGGTTGCAAATGGTTTAAGTTCATGAAATTGTTATAAAATTGCCATGAAATTGTAAAAAACGCTTGCGTATCGTAAAAACCTATGCTATACTGAATAAGCTTGTTTATGACATGGAATGAAAATTTTAAGAAATGCATTTATAGAGAGGTGAAAAAGATGAGAGAGGGAATCCATCCAAACTACTATCAGGCAACTGTTACCTGCAACTGTGGCAACACGTTCGTGACAGGTTCGACAAAGCCTGAAATCCACGTGGAAATTTGTTCAAAGTGCCACCCGTTCTATACAGGACAGCAGAAGTCGGCGGCGGCGCGCGGACGTATTGAGAGATTTAATAAGAAGTACGGCGTAGAAAGCAAATAGGAAGCGTTGAATAAAAGAAGAGGTTGAGGTAAGCACATTATCTCAACCTATTTTTCATATGTAAATGGGGGTAATGATGGCTAAAAACAAAAAAACCCACTACTCCGGGATTGGCGGTCAGGCAGTCCTAGAGGGTGTTATGATGAAAAATGGCGAGAAGTATGCCGTTGCGGTGCGCACGCCGGACGGTCAGATTGATGTGGAGACGCAGGAATACCGGGGATTTTGCGGGGATAAGTCTTTTACGAAGGTTCCGTTTATCCGGGGGATTTTTTCGTTTATCGATTCCCTTGTGCTTGGCATGAAGGTGACCATGCACTCCGCGTCGTTTTATGAGGAGGACGGGGAGACGGACGGACAGCCCGAAAAAGAAGCAATCGGGAAAAAGTCAGATGATATTATGATGGGAATTACGGTGGCGCTTTCCGTGATTATTGCCGTGGCGCTGTTTATGGTGGTTCCGTTCCTGCTTTCCGACCTGCTTGGCAGGGTGGTTCGGAATGCAAGCCTGATTGCGATTTTTGAGGGGCTTATCAGGATATTGATTTTTGTAGGGTATATTGCGGCGATTTCGCTGATGGAGGATATTAAGCGGCTTTATCGGTATCACGGCGCGGAGCACAAATGCATTAACTGTATTGAGCGCGGCAGACCGCTCAATGTCAAGAATGTTACGCGCAGCTCGCGGCAGCATAAACGCTGCGGCACGAGCTTTCTGCTGTTCGTGGTGCTTGTCAGCGTGATTGTATTCTTTTTTATCCGCGTTGACAATTTGGCGTTGAAAATCGTTATCCGGCTTTTGCTGGTGCCCGTGATTGCGGGAATTTCGTATGAGATTATCCGCCTTGCGGGAAGAAGCGACAACATTGTCGTGCAGATTATTTCAAGACCGGGACTGTGGCTTCAGAAGCTGACCACAAGGGAGCCGGACGAGGACATGATCCGGGTTGCAATCGCGTCGGTTGAGGCGGTGTTTGACTGGAAGACCTATTTAAAGGAAGAGTTTGGCTATACGGACGAAAACCTTGAGACCACGGACGAACAGCCATAGCGGAGGGGTTATGACCTACAGGGAATTGTATGATTATGGCGTAAGCCTGCTTGAGGAGGCACAGGTTGCGGAGGCGAAGCTCAATGCAAGGCTTTTGCTGGAATATGTGTGCCGCACGGACCGCAACACGCTTTTGGTGCACGGGGACAGTGTGCGCAGCCCGATGGAGGAGGAATTTTACAAGCTCACGATAGAGAAGCGCAGGCAGCATGTCCCGTTGCAGCATATTACGGGCGAACAGGAGTTCATGGGGCTTGTGTTTCGGGTAAACGAGCATACGCTTATTCCGCGGCAGGACACGGAAATCCTTGTCGAGGAGGCTATGCGCTCTTTGGGCGACGGAATGCGGATTTTGGATTTGTGTACCGGTTCGGGGTGCATTTTGTTAAGCCTGTTAAAATACAGCAACGAGTGTGAGGGCGTCGGGATTGACCTTTCCGGGAATGCGCTTTTGGTGGCACGGGAAAATGCCGAACGGCTTGGACTGGACGCGACGTTTTTGTGCGGTGATTTGTATGCGCCGCTTGCGGATTTTGTGTCAGAGCGGACGCGGGATAAGCTGTTTGACCTGATTATATCCAATCCGCCGTATATTCCAAGTGGTGAAATCCCGAAGCTTATGCCGGAGGTGCGGGACTTTGAGCCAGTCATGGCGCTTGACGGAAAAGAGGACGGACTGCATTTTTACCGCAGGATTATCAAGGAGGCGCCGCTTTATTTACGGCGGTACGGGCTGCTTTTGCTGGAGATTGGCTGTGAGCAGGCGAAGGCGGTATGTGCTGTTTTGCAGGAAAATGGTTTTTCGAATATAGAGGTGATAAAGGACTACGCGGGATTGGACCGTGTGGTTCGGGCAAGCTTTGGCTGACAGATTTCCATGTCAGCGGTATGGAGGGAAAGAAAGATGTTTGATAAATTGGAGGATTTGCTCCATCGGTTTGAGGAGATTTTAAATGAGTTAAACGAGCCGACGGTAGCGGAAAATCAGGCGCGGTTTCGGGCGCTGATGAAGGAACAGAGCGATTTGACGCCGATTGTGGAGGCGTATCGGGAATATAAGAAGTGCAATGAGACGGTGGCGGACTCACTTTCGCTGTTAGAGTCCGAGAATGACGACGAAATGCGGGAAATGCTAAAGGAAGAGTTAAATGACGCGAAAAAGCGCATTGAGGAGCTGGAAACAGAGCTTAAGGTGCTGCTTTTGCCAAAGGATCCGAACGATGACAAGAACGTTATCGTGGAAATCAGGGCAGGCGCAGGCGGAGACGAGGCGGCGCTGTTTGCGGCGGAGATATATCGAATGTATGTTCATTACGCGGAGGGAAGGCGCTGGAAAATCGAGCTGCTGAATGTGGACGAAATCGGCATTGGCGGCATGAAAGAGGTGCAGTTTGTCATTACGGGACAGGGCGCGTACTCGCGCATGAAGTATGAGAGCGGCGTGCACCGCGTGCAGCGTGTGCCGGAGACCGAGAGCGGCGGGCGTATCCATACGTCCACAATCAGCGTGGCGGTCATGCCGGAAGTAGACGAGGACATTGATATTGTGATTGACGAGAAGGACATTCGTGTGGACGTCATGCGTGCGTCGGGAAACGGCGGGCAATGCGTTAACACGACGGACTCTGCGGTGCGCCTGACGCATTATCCGACGGGGATTGTGGTGTATAGTCAGACAGAGAAGTCGCAGCTTCAGAATAAGGCGAAGGCGTTTGCGCTGTTAAAGTCAAAGCTTTACGATATGGAACAGCAGCAGCGCCACGACGCGGAAGCGGAGCTTCGCAGAAGCCAGATTGGCACGGGCGACCGCTCGGAGAAAATCAGGACGTATAATTTCCCGCAGGGGCGCGTGACAGACCACCGGATTAATCTGACGCTTTATAAGCTTGATAAGATTATGAATGGGGATATTGACGAGATTTTGGACGCCTGCATTTCTGCGGATCAGGCTATCCGCTTAAGCCGTTTAAATCAGGAGGTCTAAAAGCCTTGATTTGCGTGGAAAAAAAATTCTTGACTTTACCGCACTAATGTGGTAGCCTAAAAAAGACGTAAAGGAGCGCCATTAACATGAGCACGCGCTCTTTTACGTCGAAATTATTTAAGGAGGAATTTATTATGAAAAAGGCAAAGGCTTTTTTGGCTATCGCAATGGCTGCAACCCTTACAGTGGGTTTGACAGGATGCGGTGGCGGCGCTGACACCTCGGCACCAGCAGCAAATGCGCCAGCTACAGAAAACAATGCAGGTACGCAGGATGCGTCTGCGGATAATAGCGGCGCTGCGCCGGCAGAAACAGTGACGGCAGGCACATCGGATTTGAATGTCATGCTTGAGACACCTGTGGAGTCTCTTGACCCGCAGCAGGCAACAGACGGTACTTCATTCGAGGTTATCGCAAACTTTACGGACGGTCTGATGCAGATGGACGCGGACGGACAGGCAGTAAATGCACTTGCAGAGAGCTATGAGCTTTCTGATGATGGTCTTACATATACCTTCCATATCCGTGAGGACGCAAACTGGAGCAACGGGACACCTGTTACGGCGGCGGATTTCGTGTTCGCATGGCAGAGGGCAGTCGACCCGGCAGTTGCGTCAGAGTATGCATACATGCTCAGCGACATCGGACAGATTAAGAATGCCGCAGAGATTATCGCGGGAGAGGCAGACAAGAGTGAGCTTGGCGTTACGGCAGTAGATGATAAGACACTTCAGGTAGAGTTAAATGTACCTGTCAGCTATTTCCTGTCCTTAATGTATTTCCCGACCTATTATCCGGTAAACGAGGAGTTCTTTACTTCCTGCGGGGATACGTATGCGACAAGTCCGGAAACCGTTCTTTCAAACGGCGCGTTTATCATGGACTCTTATGAGCCGGCAGCGACAGCGTTCCATCTGACAAAGAATAATGATTACTATGACGCAGGACGCGTGCAGCTTGCAGGATTAAATTATCAGGTCATTCAGGATTCGCAGCAGGCGCTGATGAGTTATCAGACAGGTGCGCTTGACACCACGCTTGTAAACGGCGAGCAGGTGGATCAGGTTCAGGACGATCCGGAGTTTATGGCAATCGGAGCAGGATACTTATGGTATGTTACACCAAACATTGATGCGGTGGAGGAGCTTGCAAACTTAAATATCCGTCTTGCCCTGACACATGCAATCAATCGTGAGTCAATCACAACAGACGTATTAAAGGACGGCTCCGCTCCGACTTATACGGCAGTGCCGATGGATTTTGCGACAGGTCCCGATGGTTCGGACTATGCAGGGGATCAGGAAAGATATGCCGATGTCTGCGCATATGATGCGGACAAGGCGCTTGAGTGCTGGAATGCAGGTCTTGAGGAGCTTGGCGTCAGCGAGATTACGCTTGACATGGTAGTAGATGCCGACGACGCGCCGCAGAAGGTTGCGCAGGTATTAAAGGAGCAGTGGGAGACGACACTTCCGGGCTTTACGGTAAACCTTGTTGTTGAGCCGAAGAAGCAGAGAGTGGAAGACCTTCAGAACGGAAACTTTGAGCTTGGTCTGACACGCTGGGGACCGGATTACGCAGACCCGATGACCTATCTTGGAATGTGGATTACAGACAACTCAAACAACTATGGTCTGTGGAGCAATGCAGAGTATGACGCAATCATCGACGAGTGTACAACGGGCGACCTTTGTACGGACGCCGAGGGACGCTGGGCAAGACTTTATGACGCAGAGAAGCTTGTGATGGACGAGGCGGTAATTTTCCCGCTCTATACACAGTGCAATGCGGAAATGATGTCTTCTAAGGTTACAGGCGTTGAGTTCCACCCGGTTGCGCTCAACAGAGTATACAAGAATGCAGTCAAAGCTGAATAATCAGTTTCATAAAACAAAAGGTGAGAGACCGCACTGGTAAGATTTACCTAGTGCGGTTTTACCGCCTTTACAACGTTAATACTTTATCAATCAAAAGCAAAAGGAGGCAAAGCTGTGAAGAAATACGTAGGTAAAAGAATTTTAACTTCTCTCTTTACACTTTTGGCGATTTTGCTGGTTCTGTTTATCTTAATGCAGCTTATGCCCGGTTCACCGTTCAATGATGAAAAGCTGAATGAGGAGCAGCGTATGGCGCTTTATACGAAATATGGACTCGACCAGCCAATCGTCGTACAGTTTTTTAAATATGTGGGAAATATGCTGAAGGGTGATTTGGGTGTCAGCTATAATATTTCAAAAAATACACCGATTTCCCAGTTGATTCAGACAAGGCTTCCCATCTCGATTCGGATTGGCGGCTGCGCGGTAGGCTTAGGGGCGGTAGTCGGGTTACTTTTGGGACTGATTGCCGCGTTAAAGCATGATACGATTTGGGATTCCCTTGCAACGGTCATTTCGGTTATCGGCGTGTCGGTGCCGTCATATGTGTTTGCACTGGCGCTTTCGTATAATTTCGGATTTAAACTGGGGTGGTTTCCGATGCTGTTCTCCCAACAGGACATTTTCAAATCGAGTGTCCTGCCAAGCGTCTCCCTGTCCATGTTTACGATGGCATCGATTGCGCGGTTTACAAGAAGTGAAATGCTCGAAGTGTTAGGAAGCGATTATATGCTGCTTGCGGAGAGCAAGGGGATTTCGGGGGCGGCGCTGATTTTCCGCCATGCGCTTCGAAACGCGCTCATTCCGATTATTACGGTATTGGCGCCCCTGATTGTGGATTTGATGACGGGCTCCCTTGTGGTGGAAAAGATTTTTGCCATTCCGGGCGTCGGAAGTCTTCTTGTGACGGCAATCCAGTCCAATGACTACAACGTCGTCATCTCATTGAGCTTTATCTATTCGGCAATGTATATCGGCATTATGCTTGTGGTTGATATTCTTTATGGCATTATTGACCCGAGAATCCGGCTTGCGAAGAAAGGAGACTGACGATTATGGAAAATATAGCAGCATATGTGCCGGTTGAGACTGATTTCAGGTTGAAAAACAATGACGGGGCAGATTTGATTGATGAAAACTTTGCCGCGCAGAGCTTTTGGAAAGATGTGTTTATCCGGTATTTCAGAAAAATCAGCGCGGTGGTTGGCTTGGTGTTGATTTTGTTGATTTCGTTGTTTGCGATTATCGGTCCCGGAATGAATGAATACACATATTCCGGTCAGGATCTTAGTCAGAAAAATTTTGCACCGCGTATTATCGCGCTTGAAAAGTTCGGGATTTTTGACGGCAGTGAGACCATGCGCACGACGACAGGCTCTAAGGAGATTAATTATTATGTGGAAAAAGGTCTGACAGACGTGGAATACTGGTTTGGAAGCGATAATTTTGGCAGGGACATTTGGACGCGTACATGGTCGGGTGCGCGGGTATCCCTGATTATTGCCGTTGCCGCCGCAATCATTGACATGGTCATCGGTATGAGCTATGGTTTGATATCCGGCTACTTTGGCGGACGGGTGGACATGGTTATGCAGCGGTTCCTTGAGATTGCAAACGGCATTCCGAGACTGGTTATCGTGACGCTTTTACTTTTGGTATTACAGCCCGGTATGCTGACGATTATCTTTGCATTGATGCTCACGGAATGGGTGGGCATGAGCCGCATTGCGCGGGCGGAAATGCTCAAGCTCAAAGAACAGGAGTTTGTGCTTGCGTCAAGAACCTTGGGTGCGGGAAACTTCTTTATTATCTTTCGGGAAGTGCTGCCCAATATCATCGGACCGATTATCACGCAGGTGATGTTTTCCATTCCGACAGCGATTTTTACGGAGGCATTTTTAAGCTTTGTCGGACTTGGAATTCCGGTTCCGCAGTGCTCTCTGGGTTCGCTGATTTCGGAGGGCTTTAACAGCTTCACGACGCACCCGTATCAGATTATTCCGCCGATTGTGGTCATGGCGCTTTTGATGTTAAGCTTTAACCTTGTGGCGGACGGACTGCGTGAGGCGCTTGATCCGAAGATGAAGGAAATGTAAAGGATTGTTGTGATAACAGAGAAAGGAGTATGTTTTTTAAAATGGCAGAGGAAGAGAAGAAAATACTGGATATATGTGACCTTGATATCACCTTTCGCACCACAGCAGGTCCGGTTCATGCCATCAGGGGCGTGAATATTGATTTGTACAAGGGAGAAACCGTGGCAATTGTCGGAGAGTCGGGTTCGGGTAAATCCGTGACCATGAAAGCGGCGATGGGAATACTTGCCGCGAATGCGACTGTCACAAACGGCACGATTGAATTTTCGTATCATCATGCGGACGGCAGCCCGGAGACGGTTGATATTCTGAAAAAGGATAAAAAATGGATTAGACGCCACATTAACGGAAAGCGGATTGCGATGGTCTTTCAGGATCCGATGACAAGCTTAGACCCGACCATGACAATCGGTAAGCAGATTATGGAGGGCATGATTTGGCATTTCAAGACGCCGAAAAAGGAGGCGTGGAATAAAGCAGTTTCCCTGTTAAAGGAGGTTGGAATTGAGGACGCCGAAAAACGCATGAAAAATTATCCGCATCAGCTTTCGGGCGGAATGCGCCAGCGTGTGGTCATTGCCATAGCGCTTGCCTGCAATCCTGATTTATTGATTTGCGACGAGCCGACGACGGCGCTTGATGTGACAATTCAGGCAAAGATTATCGAGCTGATTCGAAGGGTGCAAAAAGAGCGCGGCATTTCGGTTATTTATATCACGCATGACCTTGGCGTTGTGGCGAAGGTGGCGGATTATGTCAACGTCATGTACGCGGGCAAGATTGTGGAGAAGGGAAAAATCGAGGAGATTTTCTATGATCCGAAGCACCCGTATACATGGGGACTGTTGTCGGCGATGCCGGATCTTGATACGGACGATGAGCGGTTATATACCATTCCCGGTTCGCCGCCGAACCTTTTGCATGAAAAGGCGGGAGACGCGTTCGCACCGCGCAATCGTTTTGCATTGGAGATTGACGAGAAGGCGGATCCTCCGATGTTTCAGGTCACAGATACCCACTACGCGGCGACATGGCTTTTGGATCCGAGGGCGCCAAAGGTGGAGATGCCAAAAGAGCTTGCCCAAAGGCTTGAGAGAATGAAGAAGGAGGCATCAAAATATGGCACAGAATAAGGAAAGGGAGCCGCTTTTAAAGGTAGAAGGCTTAAAACAGCATTTCAGGGTGAGCAGCAAATATACCGTGAAGGCAGTGGAGGGTGTGTCCTTTGAAATCTATCCCGGTGAGACGTACGGTCTTGTCGGGGAGTCGGGTTCGGGAAAGTCAACGATTGGCAGAAGCATTATCCGGCTTTACGATCCCACAGCGGGAAAAATGATTTTTGATGGTACGGATATTAGTGGAAAACTCTCGCGGGCGGATAACAATAAGCTGCGCACGCAGATGCAGATGATTTTTCAGGATCCGATGGCGTCACTCAACCCGAGGAAGAAAATCGGCGATATTATCGGGGAAGGGATAGACATTCATAAGATGTACAAGACGAGCGCGGAGCGCGAGGAAAAAATCAAGGGGATTTTGCAAAAGGTAGGGCTTGCACCGGAGCACGCAACCCGTTATCCGCATCAGTTTTCGGGCGGACAGAGACAGCGTGTCGGTATTGCGCGGGCGCTGATTATGAATCCGAAGCTGATTATTGCCGATGAATGTATTTCGGCGCTTGACGTTTCCATTCAGGCGCAGGTGGTGAACCTGATGAAGGATATCCAGCAGGAAACGGGTACGGCATATCTGTTTATCGCGCACGACCTCTCGATGGTGAAGTATATTTCAGACCGTATCGGCGTGCTGCATTTGGGGCATTTGCTGGAGACTGGGACGACGGAGGAGATTTTTGAAAATCCGGTTCACCCGTATACAAAGAGCCTGTTATCGGCAATTCCTGCGCCAAATCCGGTGGTGGAGAAGCAGCGGATTGCGCTAAGCTATGATTATAAGACTTCCGGGATTGATTATAACAAGGGAACAAACCATTTGGTGGACGGTACGCATTATGTGAAATGCACGGACGACGAGCTTCAGGAGTGGGTAAAATAGACAGTGGAAAATTGCTGTCGGGAAATAGATGTTTTTCATACAAAGCGGGTGTGACTTGTCCAAAGCCACACCCGTTTTGTATATAAAACTTATACTATCTTGTTTTCAAGAACGCGTCCACTCTCGTTTTTACATTTTCCCGCAAATTCTCATAATAAAAATCATAATCATGCGAGTGCAGGCTTTCCGGTCCGAATAAATAGGCGGGCGCGTATTCGACATCTTCCGTCGTGCAGATGACAACACCCCGCTCCATATCGATTTGCGCGTCTGCAACGCCTTTCACAATCTCATAAGCTCCTGTTTCTTCATTCATAATACGGCTGCCTAAATTTTCCTCAAATCCGGCGTAAGTATCGTCCAGCTTCCAGTTAATCGGATTGATACTGATAGCATTTGGCGTCACAACGATATTATGCTGTCCTTTATTCCCTGTTCCTTCCGTGTTCCATGAAACAATGACACCAGTGTCGTCTGCCCCTTGGGCAAATTTCAGATAGGGGTGTTCTTTCAGCCAGTCCTTCGTTATGCAATAACCAATCGGATATGCCGCAACCATGCGTTCATAATATTCCGGATGGGCTTTCATATACTCTCCCAAAACAATTTTTGTCATGATGGAGCCTTGGGAATGACCGGCAATGATAAACGGTCTTCCTTCATTATAATGCTCAAAGTAGTAATCCAGCGCGGCATAAACATCTGTACGCTGTTCCTGCGTCTGATACTGCTCCAACTCCTCATTGCTTAGATATACAACCTCATAGATATTGCTCTGACGGTAAAATGGCGCAAACACATTGGTGGATTCTTCATAGACCGTCGCTTGGTTTTCATAAATTGGCTTTGCCTTCTCCTGCATTTGCTTATTGTCGATGTCGCAGATTGGCTTTGCGTCCTTGGACTCGTCAATATAGCAGGTAGGGTAAAGATAGAAAGTATCTACTTCGTGTGTAATTTCAGGAATGTTCAGCCAGTTCTCCTCCTTGGAATAATCCGAAGGCTCTCCCACTAAATCAGCAATTACAGACGTATCTGCATTTTGGGGCTGATTTTTGCCGCTGCCGCACGCTGTTATAAAACACAGCAAAAAGCAAGCCGTCATGACATACATCCGGTTACGAAATCTCTTTTTTGGTAGTTTGTTTTTTTTCATAGGTATATCCTCCTTCATGGAAACACTATATCATTTCGGAAATGAAAACGCTACATGGTGGGTTGCTTTCGTGTTTATTAGGGACATAAATCCATTTTCAATTCCATTCAAACAGGTCTATTCATCATTCGTGCTGTTAAAACATATGCTGTATAGATAAGGACAGACAATATATGTTTTAAGAAAGGACGAAACAAATCCATGAGAAATATTTATATCGGCGATACGGGTACGACGGTGCAGTATATGCAGCTTGCGCTGAAAAGGGCGGGTTATGATGTTGCGATAAACGGTGCGTTCACACGTGATACCTGCAAGGCGCTCGGCGCGTTTTTGAAAGAAGGGGTGGGGTGCTTTGTTGACACGTCGGTCTGGCTGAAACTGCTGCCGTATCTTAGGGGCTATACGACGCATATCGTAACACAGGGTGAGAGCCTTTGGAGTATTGCGGAGGCTTATGATACAAGCCTTTCGGCGATTGTTACGGCAAATCCGTCGGTGGAGGCGGCAAACCTACAGGCAGGGACAAGACTTTATGTGCCGTATGCGTTTTCGCTTGTGTCGGAGGAGGTGGCATATACTTCGGAATTTACACGGCTGATAATTGAGGGACTTGGGGTTCGTTACCCGTTCCTTGTGACAGGTTCCATCGGGAAAAGCGTGATGGATAATGAGCTATCGCTTATCCGGCTTGGCAGGGGCGCAACGCAGGTAAGCTACAATGCAAGCTTTCACGCAAATGAGTGGATTACCACGCCGGTGCTTTTAAAATTTGCGGAAGAATACGCGATGGCATATGCGGACAGGGAGCCGCTTTATGGAACGGACAGCAGGGAGCTGTTTGAAACGTACAGTCTTTATTTAGTTCCAATGGTCAATCCTGACGGGGTAGACCTTGTGAATGGCGTGCTGCCCGAGGGGGAATATTTGGAGCAGGCAAAGAAGATTGCGTCAAAATATCCGTCCATACCATATCCAAACGGCTGGAAGGCAAACATCAACGGTGTGGATTTAAATCTACAGTTTCCGGCAGGCTGGGAGCAGGCAAAAGAAATTAAATTTAAGCAGGGCTATACCTCTCCGGCGCCGAGGGATTATGTCGGGGAAGCACCTGTATCACAGCCGGAGAGCCGCGCAATGTACGATTTTACAAAGGCAAATGATTTTCAGCTAATTCTTGCGTACCATACACAGGGCAAGGTCATTTACTGGAAATACCTTGACTATGAGCCGGAGCATTCCGGACAGATTGCGGACTATTTTGGGAGTGTCAGCGGGTATCTCGTGGAGGAGACGCCCTATGCGTCGGGTCATGCAGGCTACAAGGACTGGTTTATCAAGCAGTATAATCTGCCGGGATATACCATAGAGGTCGGAATTGGGGAAAATCCGCTGAATATGAACCAGTTTGCACCCATTTATGAAGACAATAAGCTCATTTTGCTAGGGGGGATGACACAGATTATTGGGAAAAGTTCCTAAAAGAGCTTTGAAAACAGAGAAAAATATGTTAAAATATACAAGTATAGAGAATTTTGTAACTATCGAAAGATAGGAGAATGTATATGAGAGAAAATCAGGGAGCTACGGTAGTCAATACGGCAAAGCTTGTGCGGGAATCAATGAGTGATAAGGATTTTGAGCTTTATCTCTACTCGCTCAAAAAGCTTGCTGAAAATAATATGGAGGGAAATCTGACCTACATGACAAACCTGTATAACGTCAGGGCGTTTCAGGTAAAGGCGCAGGAGGAGATGCTTGAACATCCGGAGTTGAAGTTTGCCATCATTGTGTTGGATTTTGCCAATTTTAATACGATTAATGAGTTTTGCGGACGCAATGTGGGAGACGGATTGTTAACATGCGTGGCGGACGCACTGCGCGGTGAGGCCGAGGGGAAGGAGCACGTCGTTTTGTCTCATTTTCGTGCGGACATATTTTCCTATTTTACGCCGTTTGAGGAAAAATCCGAATTAATTGAGATTGTCAATCATATTGATAAAAAAATTGCGGCATATAAAATACCTTATAAGGTGCTTCCGGCATTTGGCGTCTGCATTGCGGATTCGCCGACGATGGCAGTAAGCACAATGCGCGACTATGCAATTCTTGCGCTCGATACCATCAAGGGTAAATTTTATGCAAAATATGCGTTTTTTGATGAAGAGATGAGAACGCAGATGCTGATTAATAAAATGGTGGAAAATGACATCATCAAGGCGCTCGAGGAGGAACAGCTTGTGCCGTTTATCCAGCCGAAGGTTGACATGGCAAGTGGTGAAATTGTGGGCGGCGAGGCGCTTGTGCGCTGGAATCACCCGGAGCGGGGAATTGTCATGCCGATGAATTTTATTCCCGTGCTGGAAAAAAACGGGCTGATTATTGATGTTGATATATGTATTTGGAGACAGATTTTTAAGTTCCTTGGGAAACGGCTTGCCACAGGAGAAAAGGTAGTGCCGATTTCCATCAATATTTCAAGGCAGCATGTGTTTGACAGTGTATTTCGGGACTGCATTACGAATTTTTCCAAGGAGTTTGATGTGCCGCCCGAGCTGGTCGTTTTGGAGCTGACGGAGAGCGGATTTTTGGAGGATAACGAAAAAATGTTCGAGCATCTGCGTTATCTGAAAAAACAGGGCTTTACGCTTTCCATGGACGATTTTGGAACGGGCTATTCTACCATGACCATGCTGAAAAACCAGCCGATGGACGAGATTAAGATTGACAGGGGCTTTATTGTGGACATCGAAAATCCAAAGAGCCAGAGCATCTTAAGTCATACGATTGATATGCTGCACGACCTTGATATCAATATTATCGTGGAAGGCGTGGAGAGCGCCGCACAGCAGGAATACCTGCTAAAGTACGGGTGCAATAAGGCGCAGGGATTTTTGTATTACAAACCCATGCCGATAGAAGAGTTTGCGGCGCTTTTGGATAACGCATGAGTTTTACGCTGGGGGAAGGCTGAACATGAGAAACATTGCAAAGGCGGTTCAGTATGTCTGCTGTGGGCTTCTTCTTTTTGCCGCGGCAAACTGCTATGCGCTTTGTCAGGATATCAAAATCATCGCATTGCTTTTGGGAGTATATATTGGTATCAATATTGCTCCCATATTTGTGCTGCCACGGACAAAACGGTTAAGGGCATGCGCGCGCGGAAATGCGCTGTTAATCGAGTTTCTGATATCAACGGCGTGTTCCGTGGTGTATTTTCTACAAAGCCTGTTTTCTTCGCCTGATTGGAAGGCGATTTTGGTGAATACGCTGTTTGCGATTTTGCTTGAGGCAATCGTTTTTTGGAACGGCATTATCCGTGTGTATATCCGTTCGCAGCAGCTTGGCATCAAAATCCGTGTGATTGGAATCGTCTGTGGCTTAATTCCCGTTGCGCAGCTTATTGCGCTTGGGTTGATTATCCGCACGGTGTCAAAGGAGATTGCGTTTGAAAACCGCCGTGTTCTTTTGGACGAGCAGCGAAAGGATTTGCGGATTTGCGCCACAAAATATCCGGTTTTGATGGTGCATGGCGTGTTTTTCCGGGATTTCCGGTATCTGAATTACTGGGGGCGGATTCCGGAGGCGCTGCAGAAGAATGGTGCGCGGATTTTTTATGGCAATCACCAGTCGGCAGCGGCGGTTGCGCAGAGCGGGCAGGAGATTTCGGACAGGATTTTGCAGATTGTTAAGGAAACGGGGTGTGAAAAGGTGAATATCATTGCACACTCCAAAGGGGGGCTTGATTGCAGGAGCGCCCTGACCAATCCGGAAATTGCGAAGCATGTGGCGACGCTGACGACGATTAACACGCCGCACAGGGGCTGCGAGTTTGCGGATTATCTGCTGGATAAAATTCCAAAGGACGAGCAGGAGGTCGTGGCGGGGGCGTACAATGCGGCGCTTAGGCGGCTTGGCGATACCAGCCCTGATTTTATGG
The DNA here is from genome assembly GCA_947567595.1 of uncultured Lachnospiraceae bacterium. Lineage (GTDB taxonomy): Bacteria > Bacillota > Clostridia > Lachnospirales > Lachnospiraceae > COE1. Next base: position 30,500 of record CANOMQ010000024.1, read on the forward strand.
CGGCAGTGACAAACCTTACGGCATCGTTTTGCAAGGCGTTTAATGAGCGTGTTTTTGATGCGCAGGGGGTGTATTATCAAAGTATTGGTACGAAGCTGAATAAGGCGTCGGGAGGGCGGTTTCCGCTGAATTTTACGTATCATCTGGCGCATTATTTTGACGGTGCAAATGACGGGCTTGTCGGGGAGGCTTCCTTTGCGTGGGGGGAGGATTACAGGCTTCTTACCGTGAACGGAAAGCGCGGCATATCGCACGGAGACATGATTGATTTGAACCGGGAAAATATCGAGGAGTTTGATGTCAGGGAATTTTATGTGCAGCTTGTGGCGGATTTAAAAAAGCGCGGATTCTAGTCCGCGCATAATTGTTCCAGTACGTCAAAATATTCTTCAAAGGTCTTTTTGCAGCACATCGGATTTGCGATTTCGATTCCTTCAATTCTTAATCCAATCAGCGCAAATGCCATTGCCATACGGTGGTCGTCGTACGTTTGTACGATTCCGGCTTTGGGTGTGCCGGGGTGTATAGTGATTGCCGCATCTTCCTCTTCGCATTGAATGCCAAGTCTTGCAAGCTCTGTTGCAATGGCGTGAATGCGGTCTGATTCCTGTAGGCGGATATGCCCGATGTTTTCAATGCGCACGGGCGACTGGGCAAAGGGGGCTAGTGCGGCGAGTGTCATTGTCTGGTCGGAGAAATCCTTCATGTCTACGGTAATTCCTTTGATGCTTCCATTTTCTGCTCCCCTTACTTCAAGTCCCAAAGAGGTTTCCTGCACACTACAGCCAAGCCGTTCCAATAGCTTTATGAATTTCAAATCGCCCTGCATACAGTCCCATGTGACATGTTCGACGACTGCCCGTCCGCCTGTGAGCGCTGCCGCGGCATAGAAATAGCAGGCTGCGGAGACGTCAGGCTCGATTTGATAGGCGCCTGCCTTGTAGGAAATGCCTTGTGGCATGAGATAGCTTTCGCCGTCAAATGCTGTTTTTGCGCCAAACTGTTCCATCATTTTTTGCGTGATTCGGATATAAGAGCCTTCTTTTCGTTCGCTTGTGATTTTGATGTGAAGTCCCCGCCCAAGCATTGGGGACACGAGCATAAGTGCGCTTAGAAACTGCGTGCTTTTGCTGATGTCAAGCGTGATATGGAGGGGGGCGCTGGTGTCTGCTGTTTTGCCGATTCCCTGTATTTTTACCGGAAGAAAGCCCTCCTGACCGAGGTATGTGATTTTTGCGCCCATGCCTGTAAGGACGTCAAACAATGGCTTCATGGGGCGTTTTTGCATTTGCCCGGAGGCGTTGACGGTGAAGGTGCCTTTGGCGAGGGCGAGCATTGCGGTTAAAAAGCGTGCTGCCGTGCCTGCGCTGCCGACGTATATTTCGCCGCTTGTGACGGGAATCTCGCCGTTTTGTCCGGTGACGGTGACTTCTTTTTTTTGTTCGTCTGCCGTTACGGAAAACCCGAGTGATTTGAGCGAGCCTAAAAAGTTTCTGGAATCGTCGCTGAATAATACGCCGCTTAGGCGCGTTGTCCCGTCTGCCAAAGCAGCCATTAAAAGTGCGCGGTTTGTCATGCTCTTGGAGCCGGGGACGCGGACGGCCCAATCTATTTTTTTGTGAAGTGTTTTTACGTGATAGGTGTTTTCCATTGTTTCCTCCGTGTGGATTTTGTTTTTTATTGTATGTTTAGTGTAGCATATTTTTTTTCGTGCGACAATATTGAGATGTGTTTGCGGCTGGGGACAGGCATAGAATTTATGCGGTGTTAATATATTTTATAAAAAATAGTGCAGAGGTTTTCATGTTGGGGAAAAGTGATGATAAATTGGACCGTCAGACGAGTGGTGTGCTGATACAGTATCTTCATGAATTGAGTGATTATTTAAGGGAGCGCAATTTGTCCAAAAAGGTCGTGACAATGGCGGTGGCGGTGCTGGTGTTGGCGGGGCTTACGGGGGTGCATTACAGGGCGTCAGGTTCACTGCTTCCGACAAGCGGGGCAGCGTCCAAGAGGGAACTGCCAATTTACTGTGTGCAGACGCAGGAGCCTAAAATCGCACTGACGTTCGACGCAGCTTGGGGCAATCAGGATACACAGAAAATTATGGAGATATTGAAGAAGCATGATGTGAAGGTGACGTTTTTTATGACAGGCGGGTGGGTGAGCATATAGGCATATCTGACAGTTTCATTGAAAAGTGTGTGAAAAGTATGCCATTTGGATAAAGCTCTTTTTTCGTGCTTCATTTTATGGTAGAATAGCAATGACAATAGTTTCATTCGTAAAATTCTTACAAAGATGAAATCATATTTGGAAATACCATTTTTAGGAGGTGTACTGACGGATGACGATGCTCAGGGATTTATCCATGCTGTGGTCGCTGTTTCATATTCTGATTCTTTTTATGCTGCTATACCGTTCCCGGTATCCGAGAAAGAAGACCTTTTTCCTCACAGGGATAACGATGGGCCCACTCGCCCTGCTGACGGTGGCAGGGCTTATGTACTATGGGGCGGAGTTTATGGGGAAGATTTTTATTTTGACTCTTACCCTGCCAAGTCTCTTGTTTTTTTGGTTCATGTCAAAGGATAAGAACGGAAAATTTTTCTTTACATTCTGTATGACAGACACGGTGGCGCTGTGGATTATTGCCGTGACAAACATCGGCGATTTTTATCTGGGTGGGCAGCAGTATGTTCTGATGTTTATCGGACGGCTCATACTGTTCCCGCTGACGGAGTGGGTGGCGTATCAGCATCTGCGAAAGCCCTACAGGGAATTGCAGGAATCGGTAGACAGCGGCTGGTGGCTTTTTGCGGGAATGACGGCAGTCTATTATGTCCTGCTTACCGTAACCGCCAACTTTCCCACAGTCGTGACAAAAAGGCAGGGGGAGCTTCCGGCATTTTTGCTGATACTGGTGCTGATGCCGATGACCTATGGCACAATCTTTGTGGCGATGTACCGCCAGCTTCTGCTTTCCCGCAGGCGTCAGAGCGAGCGGATTTTGCAGGAACACAAGAACACACTGGAGGCGCAGCTTGGCAGCCAGCAGAACATAAGAAAAATGAAGCACGACATGAAAGGCTACACGGTCACGCTCTCCGGCTTGTTGATGGATGGGAAGCTTGACGAGGCAATGAAATACTTGCAGGGCATTGAGACAAAGATGGACACCCTGACAGGAGAGTATTGTGCCAATCCCTATATTAACGCGGTGCTTGTCCATTATGCCGAGGAGTTCAAAAAAATAGAAGCCAAATTCCAATATAACATACACATCGGGACGGAGGAACTGCCTTACATGGAGCTGTGCCAAATTCTCTCCAACGGGCTGGAGAATGCCTGCGACGCCCTAAAGGGGCTGGACAAGGAAAAACGGGAAGTTTCCGTACAGATGCGGTATAACAGGAATTCTCTGCTGATACGCTTAAAGAATAAATGCCGTGATGATTTGTATGTGGCGCGGGGAGAACTGCCCGCCACGGATAAGGAGGGGCAGGAGCACGGCTTTGGTCTTGTCACGGTGCAGGAAGCGGCAGGACGCCTTGACGGGGATATTTTTTGCTATACGGAAGACGGAAATTTTGTACTGGATGTGATGGTCTCGTGCAAGGCATTTTCGAAGGCTGGTTAGAGGGATATGATGACAGGTAACAACAGGAATGAAATGTTACCTGTCCCAATATATTAGTAGTAATTCTTCTCAAAGCGGGGCATTGCGTGTGAAGGAAGTGCTTCAGGACATTTCGGACGAGGATGAGCGGGTGGTAGTCCGGTATTTGTTGGACATTATGAGGACGCACGGTATCATTACAGAGGAAGAGTATCGTGCGGTTTTGTATCAATCTCGTTAGGAGCAGTGTATTTGTATGGAAGACATCAAACCAAGAGCCGTATTTTACGCTAGGGTAAGCACAGAGGAGGAAGAACAGCTCAATGCAATTCAGAAACAAATTGAAGAAAACAAGGAAGTAATCAGCCAGAAAAACTGGATTTTAGTGGATGATTACATTGATAAGGGAATAACAGGCACACAGGCAAGGAAGCGCAACGAATACATCAGGCTGCTTGAGGACATTCAAAGAGATAAATTTGACATCATCGTGGCAAAGGACCAGTCGCGCCTGCAGCGCAACACAATGGACTGGTACCTGTTTTTAAATGAAATTGTCCAAAATCAGAAAAAGCTGTATTTATATTTGGAGAATACGTTCTTTGATCCGAAAGACAAGTTTATTTTTGGAATTAAGGCAATGATGGCAGAGGAGTACAGCCGTGATTTGAGCAGGAAAGGCAATGCGGCGAAGAAAAGGAGGCAGGAAAAGGGAAAGCCGATTATCACAAACCGCACATGGGGCTTTCGAAATGTGAATGGTGAAATCCTGATAGATGAAGAAGAGGCGAAGCTTGTAAAGCATATTTATGAGCTTTTTGCAGATGGCTTTGGGGGGCGCGCTGCTGCAAGATTACTGCGGGAGGAAGGCGTTCGAAACAGAAACGGCAAAACGTTGTCCGAAAATACCATACGCGAAATTGTAAAAAATCCGCTCTACAAGGGGATTGCGGTTATGAATAAGGAGCATTTTGACTTTGAGGCAAAAAAGATAATCAAAAATCCGCAGAGCGAATGGATTTATCGAAAAGGGCTTGTGCCGCAGATGATTTCAGATGCGTTATGGGAAAAGGCAAATGCGCAGATAAACAGTAGAAAAACGGTAGACAGGACACATAATGTCGGTATTAATAAAGGGAATGCTTTGCTTTCATCAAAGATTATTTGTGGCGAATGTGACTCAAAATATTGGAGAAACAAAAGAAAGCAAGGTATTTATTGGTATTGCAGTGAAGGGGCGCGCTCCAAATGCGCGTCTTTAAATCTGAAAGAAGATGAAGTCCTGTTTTTGATAGAACGGATAGGAAATCAACTGATTGCGGAAGAGACAAGAGAGGAAGTATTGCGGAAAGCCATTCTGAAAATTCATGCCGCGCTGTCTGGTAATGCCAATATAGGGGAAAGCATAGAAGACATACAGGCACAGAAGGAGAAGCTGGGCAGAAGAAAAGATACGCTTATGGACTTTTTATTAGATGGGACGATTACAAAATCCGATTATACTGCTAAAATGGATGACATGGCAAAACAGATTGCTTTGCTGAATGAAAAGGAAATAAGAGTACAGGAAAAGAAGGAAGAAAAGGGCGAACTACTGGAACGGCTGGACAAAGTGCGGGCATTATTTCAAAATAAAACGGAGAAGGGAATAGCGGTTCCTTTGATGTGCGCCCATATCAAACAGATAAAAGTATATGAAAACCGTTTGGACATTTACCTTGATTTTTTAAAGGAGGCAGAATGTCTTACCGTAAGCTATGGAAAAACGGGCAGGAAGGGAAGTTACGATATGCCCATTTGGGTGGGTGGACACTTACCCTGACGACGTTAAGATGATTTACGGCGAAGGACATGACCTTGGAAATCACAGTCAGAACCACAAAAACATGAGCCAGCTTTCCGATGCCGAAAAGGAAACCGAACTGATGAGCGTCCACGATAAGGTAAAAGCACTGACAGGCTATGACATGTTCCTGTTCCGGCCGCCTTATGGCGACTATGACAACGCAGTCGTATCAACGGCAAAAAAGTGTGGGTATTATGCGATACAATGGGACGTTGACAGTCTTGACTGGAAGGACTACGGCGTTGAGTCCATTATCAATACGGTAACACAGAACGAGCACCTTGGAAACGGCAGCATCATTCTCTGCCACAATGGGGCAAAATACACCGCAGAAGCGCTTGACACCCTGATAACCACATTAAAGGATGCGGGTTATACATTTGTGCCGCTCTCGGAACTGATTTATCGGGACGGGTACCATATGGATCACGAGGGAAGACAGATAAAGGATTAAAAAATAAAAACCCCTGCCATTTTGTGGCAGGGGTTTTTGTGCTATATCGCAAATTACAAAAATTAGTTTGCAGCAGCAGTTGTCTCAACTTCTGTCGTCTCAGCCTCAACATTAGCCGCGTCAGCAGTAGCAGTCTCAACCTCTGTAGCCTCAGCATCAGCCGCGTCAGCAGTAGTCGTCTCAACCTCTGTCGTCTCAGCATCAGCCGCATCAGCAGTAGTCGTCTCAACCTCTGTAGCCTCAACTGTCGTCTCAACAGGTGTCGTCTCAGCAGGTGTTGTCTCTGACTCTGATACAACAGACTCATTTACGTTTGTATCAACAGTCTCATCTGATGCAGAACCGCAAGCGGTAAGCATGGCAGCGCCTAATGTAAGTGTCATGATTGCTGTTAAAAGTTTCTTTTTCATAATTTATTCTCCTCCTTGCGCTTAATGCGCGTGCTCAAATTGAGCAAGTTTTTGTTCGGGCATGTTCACGCCCGTGGTGTAATATGTTTCTGCCTTACAATTAACCATTATACAGAAAAACGCAGGAAGGTCAATAAAAAAAGTATAAAATGTTCAAAATTTGTTTACAATTTGTTCATAATCTCAATTCTATGCACTTTTTTTGTGCATATTTCAAAAAGAAGAACGTCAAATAGTAAGAAATAATAATTATTTTTTGTTGATTTTTTACAATAATCGTACTATGATGATACTAATCAAGTGACACATTAGGCAATATGACAAAGAACATCGATAAAATAAAACCATATATTCGAAAAAATGGAGAGACGCATAGCATGTTAAAACAAAACGAACAACGAAGCATAATGATGACAATGATAATGACGCTGCTATCCTGTATCCTGCTGACCGCCTGCACGAAGCAGGAAACAGCTCCGGCAAAGGACGCAGAGACAATCACGGAGGAAGAAAGCAGCACCATATATGATGGTTTGGTGGAAAATCCACAGCCGAATGCAGAAAAAAACGCATACAACACCCTGAATGTTGCGACGTACATCACAAAGGCGGACGATACGTATTTTATCGCGGACTGTTACCACGACCAGATTATCTACAGCGATACATTGGAGCAGCCGCTGACCGAATGGCACGTCCTTACAGACGCGGTGCATTACGCGCACACAATCGCTTTTGACGGCACAACGCTTCTCATTGACGACACGGAAAATAACAGACTGCTCGCTTTTCAAAAAATAGACAAAAATTATGTAAACACACAAATACTGGACGAAATCGGAATGAAGCCGCACTTTGTCCAATATGATGCAAAAAGGCAGGTATTCATGGCGTGGAGCTCCATCACAGGAGAGCTTTATTTGGTAAAACGCGCCAAAACGCCAAATGAACAAGGCATCTATCCATTATATATAGAAGATATCCTGAAAATAGACGAGCTTTACGGTGTGTATGTGCGTTCCTTCACGCTTATGGACGACACAATCTACTTTGTATCCGGTCATAACAATCAGAAGCTCTTAAAGGCGGACATCGTGGAACAGGACAACAAAATCCGCCTTGAAATCACAGCGCGCTACGACGTGCCGGACAAGCTTGCGGGAATGGTGCAGCTCTACAAAATACAGGATTATTATTATATAACGATATCAACCGACAACACGGAAAATCAGGATTATGCCACCATCATCAGGACAAAAAACCTTGACGGGCTAAATACGGGGGATTATGAGGAGCTTTACGCGGATTTTGGGCTAAGCGGCGGAACGCCTTATTATATCAACGAAATCGAAGGCAGATATTACATGACGCATCATAGGACGGACGAAAATATCATTGCCTTCGATGTGATTGACAACACGATAGAAAACGTGGCAGTCGTTTACTGACCATCAGCCTTTCTCGTGGACAAACGGAGCAATCAGCAGAACCGGCATACCAAAAAACAAAGCGTACGCATAGCGAAATTCCGTTGCAACCGGCGTGGCGGCGATAAGCGTCAGCATCAGAAACAGCATCGGCAAGCCAACCAAAGCGTTGGAAGAGCGCTCATTGCGGATATCCAGCGCAATCGTGAAAATCAATGTCCAAAGCATAAAGCCCATGCTCCAAAGCAGTCCGTAAAGCGGAATCAAATCATGCAGCTTAAACAGGATTTCCCTGATTTTGACAATCACAGCCCCGCCTAAAATGGGCTGCCACGAAAGACCAAATTCGTTGGGGTAAATCCCGTCCGCAAGCCCTGCCTGATAAGAAACGTCAGGATACCAAAAACCGACCGTCTGTGCCACGAACGCATCAAAATACGTTTTGGGGTGTGACAGACCAATCAGAAACCAGTTTTTGAAAAATTCGCTTTTATGAGCGTTTAAATAGTCCATGCCGCTTTCCCGGACTAGATTTTTGATGCTGTCGGAAACGTCCGGCTGATAGGCAGCGGCAACCTTTGTCACGTCCATGAGCTTTTCCACAAACACAATCTGCTCTTCACGCATCCCCTCATTCTGCGCGACAACGCGCGCAAGCTGCTGAAGGGGAATGGACAGGGATTCCACAAAATCCGCCTGCTTGATGTCATAGACCTGCATGACGGGATATTTCACAAACAGCACAAGCAGCAAAATGACCGCATGAATCGGTATCATGCTGCGCCAGCTTTTGCGGTAAACCCACAGGATAAACGGAAGGGAGATGAAAAAGGCATACCAGCCGTTTGTGCGCAGCAGGCAGAGCATGACGCCCGAAAACACATACGGAAGCACCAAGGTAAAATATTCCCCGATACGCAGCTTTGGCGCACGCCCTGACGTGACTGCCGCATTCCCGCGCACAAGAAAGCGTAGCAGGGCAGCCGAAAACAAGGTCATGCAGCCTGCAAAGGGCACGTCCTTCCAAATCGTGACAGCATAAATCCCGTGATAGGGAATGAGCGCGTAAAATAAGATGGTTATTATAATTACAGGTGTTATTATATCTGCCTTCTGCATTGTCCTGACCACATATCCCGCGACAAGCGCCATAAAAAGCATCTGTGCGAGCGTATAGAGGGCAAGCCCGAAATGGATATTCCCCGTAAGGGAGAGCCCGATGTTGTAAAAAAGCCCAATCAGCGCCGTATGCACAATCGAATGGTGGTTGCTCAGCGCATAAGCGCCGATAACCTGCGCATACTGATTGATGCTGTCAGGCGTCATGACGCCGGGATACTCATGCAGAAAATAAAGCGACCAGCAGATAAGACATGCACAAACGGTCAGAATGCCAAGCCAAGCCGACGAGTAGACATTTCCTGTAATATGAAGGTATTCTGACGCCTGTAAAAGCCATATCGAAAGATAAAAATAAATCAAAAACAGCCCGAACCATGTAAAAAGCAGTATCACGGCACAAAAAAGCGTGCTTGTCATCGTTCCCAAGATGGTATCATACTTGGCAGCAAGCGTGAAGGTGCAAAAAATCAGCGAAAGGACAGCGGCGATATAAGGATCGCGGGACGCAATGTGGCTTTCCGTGCTGTCGCTGTTTAAGCCCGAGAAGATAAATAAAAAGATAATGAAAATAATGATGGAGACGGGATTTCTTGTCTCCATACCCGTAAGCCGCATGACGGCAAACAGCGCAAGAAAGCTGTTTAAAAATAATTTCAAACGATACATGAATACCTCCGGTCTGTTGTTTTGGAATAATCTGTAAGAACCCGTAATTCCATAGTAAAATGAAAATCTTTGATAGTCAACAAATATTGAATTGCATAAAGTAAAAAAGTTTGCTATTATTAATGGCAGCAGTAAAATTTACCAAAATACATTTTCAGGAGATAAGATAATGAGCTGGGAAAAGAATGTACGCAAGGTCGTGCCCTATGTGGCAGGCGAACAGCCCCAAAATAAAAATGTCATAAAGCTAAATACAAACGAATGCCCTTACCCGCCGGCGCCGGGGGTGGAACGCGTGCTGCACAGCTTTGACTATGATATCCTGCGCAAATACCCTGACCCCGACGTCTCGCTTCTTGTGGACGCCCTTGCAAAGCGGCATGGTCTTTCAAGGGAGCAGGTGTTTGTGGGCGTCGGCTCGGACGATGTGCTTGCGATGTCGTTTCTCACTTTTTTTAACGCGGACAGACCAATCCTGTTTCCCGATATTACATACTCATTTTATGATGTATGGGCAGATTTATACAAAATTCCGTACGAATGCCAGCCGTTGGATGAAAATTTTCAAATCAGGAAAACCGATTACCAAAAGCCAAACGGCGGAATTGTCATTGCAAACCCCAACGCACCGACGGGCGTCTGCGAGGATATCGCGTTTTTCGAGGACATCATAAAAGCGAACCCCGATTCTGTCGTGATTGTTGACGAGGCGTATATTGATTTTGGCGGGAAAAGCTGCGTGCCGCTGATTGAACGATATGAAAATCTGCTCGTCGTGCAGACCTTCTCAAAATCGCGCGCACTGGCAGGGCTTCGCATCGGCTATGCGATGGGCAGCAAAAAATTAATCAAATACTTAAATGACGTGAAATTTTCCTTCAATTCATACACCATGAATGCCGTGACCATTCAGGCAGGCACGGCGTCGGTCGAGAATGAGGAGTATTTTCAGCTTATTACGGCAAAAATAGTGGAAACAAGGGAAAATACCAAAAAGCGTTTGGAAGCGCTTGACTTTGTATTTCCAAATTCCATGACAAACTTTATTTTTGCGTCGCATAAGCGCGTCCCGGCACAGGAGCTTTTTGACGTATTGCGGCAAAATGAAATATATGTAAGACATTGGAACAAGCCGCGCATTGAAAATTATCTGCGCATCTCCATCGGGACGGACGAGGAAATGAAAACGGTGCTTGACTTTTTGGAGCAGTATTTAAAAGGGAGATAGAAAGGAAAAAGGAAGTTTTTTATTATGAAAGAATTTATTTTGAACATTCTGCGCGGAATTGTTATTGGCATTTCCAATGTCATTCCGGGTGTGAGCGGCGGCACGATGATGGTGTCGATGGGCATTTATGACAGGCTGATTTTGGTGCTGACACACTTTATCAAGCGCATGAAGGAGGCGGTGGCACTTCTTGTCCCGATTGCGATTGGAATGCTGCTTGCCATTGCGATTTTTGCAAAGCTGTTTTCCGAGGTGCTTTTTCCGCGGTTTCCATTGCAGACCAACCTGTTTTTTATCGGTCTGATTTTGGGCGGGCTTCCGATTATTTATCGGAAGGTAAAAGGTGTTTCGATAAGGCTTCCGCAGATTATTGCGTTTTTGTTGTTTTTTGTGCTGGTTACCGTACTGGCGTTTGTGGGGGAAGGCGGCGGTGCTGACGCGGATATCACGCTTAGCGTAGGAAATGTGATAAAGCTGTTTGGCGTGGGCGTAATTGCGGCGGCTACAATGGTAATCCCCGGCGTGAGCGGCTCCATGATTATGATGATTTTGGGCTATTACAACACGATTATCAATACCATCAATGATTTTATTGACGCGCTTCGGGCGTTTGACATTCCGGCGATGTTAGATACCTTTGTTGTGCTTGTGCCGTTTGGAATTGGTGTTGTAGTCGGAATTGTGGCAGTGGCAAAGCTGATTGAGTTTATGCTCAAAAAATTTCCGGCGGTCACGTATTGGGCGATTATCGGGCTGATTGTGGCGTCGCCGATTGCGATATTGATTATGATGGAAATCGGCTCTATTGGCATAATCGAAATCCTTTCCGGTGTTGTGTTATTAGCAGTCGGCTTTGTGATTTCCATGAAAATCGGGGCATGATATGGAGGAATATACAGGATTTGCGGCGGTGTATGACCGCTTTATGGACGAGACGCCCTATGAGGCGTGGTGTGAGACGATTGTGCGCGAGCTAAGGCAGCACGGCATTACGGACGGGCTTGTGCTGGAGCTTGGATGCGGAACAGGCAGCATGACTGAGCTTCTTGCGGGGCAGGGCTATGACATGATTGGGATTGACTTGTCAGAGGAAATGTTAAACCTTGCAATCGCTAAGCGCGAGCAGTCCGGGCATGATATTTTGTATCTCAATCAGGATATGCGGGAGTTTGAGCTGTACGGTACGGTGCGCGCGGTGGTCAGCGTGTGTGACAGCATCAACTACCTTCTTCGGGAAAAAGACATCGTTGCCTGTTTTCGGCTGGTGAACAATTACCTTGACCCGGGCGGGATTTTCCTGTTTGACTTTAACACCAAATATAAATATGAAACAATCGGTGACGCGACGATTGCGGAAAACAGGGAAGACTGCAGCTTTATATGGGAGAATGATTACGACAAAAAACGGTGCATCAATGCGTATGACCTTACCATATTTGTGAGAAACGAAGAAGTTTCTGAACATGGTCAGGAGCTTTTTTTGCGTTTTTCGGAGGAGCATTACCAAAGAGGGTACACGCTTGACGAAATGAAGCAGTTTCTCAAAGCGGCAGAACTGGAGTTTGTTACGGCATATGACGCCGATACGCTTTTGGAGATTAAGGACACGAGCGAACGGATTTACTGTATCGCAAGGGAAAGGGGCAAAGAGCGATTATGAAGGATTACATTGTACGGGCAACTGCGGCAAACGCACAGATACGTGCTTTTGCAGTTACCTCAAAGGAGCTTGTAGAACAGGCGCGAAAAATCCACAATACCAGTCCGGTGATAACAGCAGGACTTGGCAGGTTTCTTACGGCAGCGGCGATGATGGGCAGTATGCTAAAGGGAGAAAAAGACGTACTTACCATGCAAATTCATTGTGATGGGCCAGTCAGAGGGCTTACGGTCAACGCCGATTCCCATGCGAACGTAAAGGGCGCGGCACTCGAGCCGCAGGTCATGCTGCCCCCGAATGCGCTTGGGAAGCTGGACGTCGGCGGTGCTGTCGGAAACGGAATTTTAAGTGTTATCAAGGATATGGGTTTAAAAGAACCGTATGTGGGACAAACTCAAATACAGACGGGGGAAATCGCGGAGGATTTGACGTATTATTTCGCAACCTCGGAGCAGGTGCCCTCCGCGGTCGGTCTTGGCGTGTTAATGGAGAAGGACAACACGGTCAGGCAGGCGGGCGGCTTTATCATACAGCTTATGCCCTTTGCGGAAGATGCGACAATCAATACGCTTGAGGAAAAATTGAAAACAATGGACACCGTGACCAATCTTCTTGACGCGGGAAACACGCCGGAGCAGCTTTTGGAGTTATTACTGGGCGATTTGGGACTGGAAATCAATGATACCATTCCCACGCAGTATTACTGCGATTGCAGCCGTGAGCGCGTGGAGCGGGCAATCATCAGCATTGGCAAAAAGGACATTCAGGAAATGATAGACGACGCAAAGCCGGTCGAGGTGCGGTGTCAGTTTTGCGATAAGATTTATAACTTTGACATGGAGGACTTAAAGAGGCTGCTAAAGGCGGGAAAGTAGGCAGCTCTTTGAAAGGAGCGTGGCGATAAAATGGTTGACGGATTTATCAAGGTGGCGGCAGTCACACCAAAAATTAAGGTGGCAGACACCACATACAATGCGCATGAAATCACAAATCTGATTTTGGAGGCGGACGGCGCGGGCGCAAAAATCATTGTGCTGCCGGAGCTTTGCATTACGGGGTATTCCTGTGGCGATTTATTTTTGCAGGACAAGCTTTTGCGCGAGGCAAAAAAGGCGCTTTTGGAGATTGCGGAGCGCACAAAGGATACGGACGCGCTCATTTTCGTGGGACTTCCGATGGAACAGGAGCAAAAGCTTTATAATGTGGCGGCAGCCCTAAAGGGCGGGGAAATCCTTGCGTTCATTCCAAAGAAAAATATCCCGTCCTATGGGGAATTTTATGAGGCAAGGCATTTTGCGGCAGGGACAACGCTTTGCAATACGGACATACCGTTTGGAACGGATATTTTGTTTGCGTGTGACAATGTGGAAGGGTTTGTCGTCGGGTGTGAAATCTGCGAAGATGTGTGGGAGGCTGACACGCCAAGCACGCACCATGCGCTTGCGGGGGCAAATGTCCTTGTCAATCTTTCCGCAAGCAATGATTTGGTTGGAAAGGATACCTACCGAAAAGAGCTTGTGAAGGCGACAAGCGCAAGGCTTTTGGCGGCATATGTCTATGCGAGCGCAGGGGACGGCGAATCCACGCAGGACGTCGTGTACAGCGGCCACAATATCATTGCGGAGAACGGCACGGTGCTTGCGGAAAGCGCGCCGTTTTCGACAGGGATTTTATATACGGAGATTGACATACAGAAGCTTCGCATGGAGCGCAGGCGCATAACAACCTTTGTGCCGGAGGGGACGCGGTCGTACCTGAGCATTCCATTTCATTATGAAAAGATACAGGAAACACAGCTTACAAGAACCTTTGACCGCACGCCCTTTGTGCCGACGGACGAACAGACAAAGACAAGGCGGTGTGAACAAATTCTTTCCATACAGGCAAACGGCTTAAAAAAGCGCTTGGAGCATACCGGGGCAAAGGCGGCAGTGCTTGGCATTTCCGGCGGACTGGATTCCACGCTTGCGCTGCTTGTGACCGTGCGGGCGTTTGATATGCTGGGACTGGAACGGGGAGCGATAAAGGCGGTCACAATGCCCTGCTTTGGGACGACGGACAGGACATATGACAATGCCTGCAAGCTTGCAAAAACGTGTGGTGCCGAATTAATTGAAGTGGATATAAAGCAGGCAGTGCTGCAGCATTTTGCGGATATTGGACAAAGCGCGGATAATCATGATGTGACGTATGAGAATGGACAGGCAAGAGAGCGAACGCAAGTTCTTATGGATATAGCCAATCAGACAAACGGTCTCGTGATTGGAACGGGCGATATGTCGGAGCTTGCGCTTGGCTGGGCGACCTACAATGGTGACCACATGTCGATGTATGGTGTCAATGCAGGCGTGCCAAAGACGCTTGTGCGTCATTTGGTGCAGTATTATGCAGACACCTGTAAGCATGAAGAAATGACGTCCATATTGTTAGACGTCATTGATACACCGGTAAGCCCGGAACTTCTGCCGCCAAGTGACAATGGCACGATTTCCCAAAAAACGGAGGACTTGGTCGGACCGTATGAGCTGCATGATTTCTTCCTATATTATATGCTGCGCTGTGGCTATCCTCCCTCAAAGGTTTATCGCATTGCAGCAGCGACCTTTAAGGGAGAATATGACACGGATGTCATTTTAAAGTGGCTTAAGACCTTTTACCGGAGATTTTTCGCGCAGCAGTTCAAGCGTTCCTGTCTTCCCGACGGGCCAAAGGTCGGAAGCGTGGCGCTCTCACCAAGAGGCGATTTACGAATGCCCTCGGACGCGTGTGCGCGGATTTGGCTTGACGAGTTAGAGCAGATTAATAAATAGTGCTCATGTCAGGCGAATCGGCGTTTTCCGATACGACTGCCTTGTCAAGCGTCGTGGTGATTGCCTGCATTAAAAGCATGGAGGTATAGCGGTTTTCGTCGGTATAATTAATTCCCTCAAGGCTTTGGTTTTCCAAAATGCTTGCTGAAAGCTCATCTAAGGTCGGCTGCATGAGCGGATAGAGTGTTGAAACCGACTCGTCAAGATTTAAGAGCGTGATGGAATTAATGTGGTTCTCATCTACGGTGATTTGCAGCTCTACGTTCGCATTGCCAAGCTTAATCGCACTGCAGTAAACGCCGGGAACGTATTGAGACAAGGAGGCTTCGCCGGCGTTTGTCGGCTGTGTGTCCTCGGGTTGTGTTTCTGCCTGCGGCTCCTTGCTCTCCGCGGCAGCTTTCTTTTGCGGAACAAAAAGTGACACGGCTGTCATTATTATAAGTACACTTATCACAATAAGCACAAGTGCATAAACTAATTCCTTTGAACGAAGGACGACGATTTTTGTTTGAGAGCTCATAAGCAGGACTCCGTTTCATTCTTTTTTATAAGGTATGAGACAGGAGAGCGGTTTATGCATAAATGATTGTAGGAAAAGGAGATGGAATATGGCAAAGTATACAAAACAGGATATTATCAATATGGTCGAGGAGGAGGACGTGGAGTTTATCCGCCTTCAGTTCACGGATATTGAGGGAAATTTTAAAAATGTGGCAATTACGGCGGGGCAGCTTGAAAAGGCGCTGAACAATGACTGCATGTTTGACTGCTCGCTTGTGGAGGGAATGCTTCCTACGGACAATGCGGATATGTTTCTCTATCCCGATTTGGATACGTTTACCATTTTCCCGTGGAGACCGCAGCAGGGGAAGGTGGCACGCTTTATCTGCGATGTGTACCGTGCAGACCGTACGCCTTTTGAGGGGGACTGCCGCTACATATTAAAGAAAGCGATTAAACAGGCTGCCGATATGGGGTATACGTTTGAGGTAGGACCGGAGTGCGAATTTTTCCTGTTCAATGCGGACGAAAATGGCAGACCGACGACAAACACCGACGAGCAGGCAGGATTTTTTGACATGGGGCCGCTTGACAATGGGGAAAACGCAAGAAGGGACATTGTGCTGACCTTAGAGGATATGGGCTTTGACGTGGAGGCAAGCCATCACGAGAAGGCGCCCTCACAGCATGAGGTGGATTTCCGCTACGACGAGGCATTGACCACGGCAGACAATATCATGACCTTCAAGCTTGCGGTCAAAACCATCGCAAAGCGTTACGGACTGCACGCGACCTTTATGCCAAAGCCAAGAAAGGAATTCTGCGGCTCGGGAATGCACATCAATATGTCGCTGACAAAGAACGGAAGAAACGTGTTCCATGATTTGGGCGGAAAAAACAAGCTCAGTAAGGAAGCCTATTATTTCATTGGCGGACTAATGAAGCATGTCAAGGGAATTTGTGCGGTGACCAATCCGCTGGTCAATTCCTACAAACGCTTAAAGCCGGGCTTTGAGGCGCCTGTTTATATTGCGTGGAGCACGGTTGGCGCAAATCCGCTGATTCGCATTCCGAATATCCGGGGAGAGCATACGAGAATCGAGCTTAGAAGCCCCGACCCTTCCGCAAATCCCTATCTTGCGATTGCCGCCTGTCTGATGGCAGGTCTTGACGGGATTAAGAATAAAATTGAGCCGGAAATGGAAGAAGTGCGTGACAATATCAACCGCATTTCAGAAGAGGAGGCAGGAAAGCGCGGTATTGAGACGCTTCCGACAGACCTGCTGCAGGCGTGCGAGGAGATGAAAAAGGATGCTCTTTTACGTGATTTGCTTGAAGAACGCGTGTTTGAACAATACTACGAGTCCAAAATTGCGGCATGGAAGGAGTATGACGCGCAGGTGACACCGTGGGAAATCGCGTCGTATCTTTATAAAATTTAGGACACCTTGGATAACGTTTGTGTGAATTGGAGGTGTACCTTTGACAAATATAATCGTGGCTTTTGCCAAAATAGAGGAGGCAAAGAGTGTCAAGAACATTTTAGTCAAGAATGGCTTTAGCGTGACTGCGGTCTGTACCTCTGGCGCGCAGGCGCTTAGCTTTGCCGATGAGTTCCACTATGGCGTGATTATCGCGGGCTTCCGGCTTACGGACATGATTTGCGTGGAGCTTAAAAACAGCATTCCGGCAGGCTTTGAGCTGTTGGTGATGGCGCCGCAGCGGCTTTTGGCAGATGTGTCCGGGACTGGTATCATGGGACTTGCAATGCCGCTGAAGGTACATGAGCTTGTGAGTACGGTGGGCATGATGTCGCAGGAGATTATCCGGCGAAAGAAAAAGCAGAGGGAAATGCCAAGGGTGCGCAATGCGGAAGATGAGGCAGTCATAGAGAGCGCGAAGCTGCTTTTGATGGAACGAAATAAAATGACGGAGGACGAAGCGCACCGTTATCTTTTGAAGCGCAGCATGGACAACAGCATCAGCCTTGTGGAGACGGCGCAGATGCTGCTGGCGCTGGGATAAGACGAATGGGGGACTAATTATGAAATTTACAAAGATGCATGGTTGTGGGAATGATTATGTGTATATCAACGGCATACAGGAACAGGTTGCGCCTGACAAAAAGCCGGAGCTTGTGCGAAGGCTGAGCGACAGGCATTTTGGGATTGGCGGCGACGGCGTGATTTTTATCAATCAGGGCAAAACCGCGGAATTTGAGATGGAGATGTACAACGCGGACGGCAGCCGCGCGCAGATGTGCGGCAACGGTATCCGCTGTGTGGCAAAATATGTTTACGACTATGGGCTTACGGATAAGACCAGTATCACAATCGAAAGCTTTGGCAGTGTGAAATATTTAGAGCTTAGCGTGGGCGCGGACAATAAGGTGGAGCGCGTGCGTGTCAATATGGGCGCGCCGATTTTAAAGGCAGCCGACGTGCCCGTGCGCTCGGACAATGAACGGGTGGTCGATGAGGAGATTATTGTACAGGACAAGGCTTACAAAATGACCTGTGTTTCGATGGGAAATCCGCACGCCGTTGTATTTGTGGAAAATATCGCGGATATGCGTGATTTTGATTTGGAGAGTGTGGGGCCGTATTTTGAACATCACGAGCGCTTTCCGGAGCGGACAAACACGGAGTTTGTGCGTGTGATTGACAAAAATAACGTGCAGATGCGCGTGTGGGAGCGTGGTACAGGCGAGACGCTTGCCTGTGGTACGGGGTGCTGCGCGACAGCGGTTGCAGCGGTACTGAACGGACTGACGGACACGTGCGTCAATGTGCATGTTCTGGGCGGTGTGATTACGTGCGAGTGGGACAGGGAAAACAATACGGTTTATATGACGGGACCTGCCGCGACCGTTTTTGACGGCGAAGTCGAAGTATAGGAGGACAAAATGCTTTTTCCAAGTGAGGTTTTTTTATTTGTATTTTTGCCAGTCGTGCTTGTGGTCTACTATGTGCTGCTTCGCAGGACGAAAACACTCAAAAACGTATTTTTGCTGCTTGCGAGCCTCTTTTTCTACGCATGGGGCGAGCCGGTCTATGTAAATTTGATGATTGGAAGCATTTTGTTTAACTGGCTGATGGGGATTTTGGTAGACCGCTTCCGTGGAAAAAAATGGCTATCCGTACTGTTGTTCGTTCTCTTGGTGGCAGTGAACATCGGCGTACTCGGGTGGTACAAATACAGTGAATTTACGGTATTGCAGATTAACCGTTTCCTGCATACCAGCATTCCGGTTCCGATTGTCCCGCTGCCGATTGGGATTTCCTTCTTTACCTTTCAGGCAATGTCCTATGTGATTGACGTGTACAGGCAGCGCGGGAAGGTGCAGAAAAATCCGCTCAATGTCGGACTTTATATTTCCCTTTTCCCGCAGCTTATCGCCGGACCGATTGTGCGGTATGAGACGATTGCGGAACAGATTGAGCATAGGGTGGAGAATTTTACGGACTTTTCGGCGGGCGTTACGCGCTTTTGCGTGGGACTTGCCAAAAAGGTGCTGATTGCAAACAACATGGCGCTGGTTGCCGACAATGCGTTTGGGCTGATTATCAGCGGTGAATTTCAAGGCTCTGTAGGAATGGCGTGGCTTGGGGCAATTGCCTATACCTTTCAGATTTTCTTTGACTTTTCGGGATATTCCGACATGGCAATCGGGTTAGGGCAGATGTTTGGGTTCCACTTTGAGGAAAACTTCCGTTATCCTTATATTTCCAAGACGGTATCGGAGTTTTGGAGACGCTGGCATATTTCCATGCAGACATGGTTTCGGGATTATGTATACTTCCCGCTTGGGGGAAGCCGCGTGTCGGTTCCAAGGAATGTCTTCAACCTGTTTGTGGTATGGCTCTTGACGGGTATCTGGCATGGGGCGAACTGGACGTTTATCGCATGGGGACTGATGTACTTTGTGATACTTACCTTTGAGAAGCTTACCGGGCTTTCCAAGAAGGAATACTGGTGGGGACACATATATACCATGCTGCTTGTCATCATCGGCTGGGTGATTTTCCGCTCGACCGGAATGGGGAATGCCTTCCTCTATATCAAGGCGATGTTTGGAATTGGCGCAAAGGGCTTGATTGACAAGGCGGTGTGGGCATATATCGCGCAGAACTGGATATACTTTATTTTTGCAATCATAGGAAGTGTGCCGCTTATGCCGTGGATTGACAAAAAGCTTGGGACAAACAGGGTATGGCAGACCGTTTATGCCGTGGGACTTGTGGTCTGCCTTGTTGTCAGTGTCTCGTTTATCAGCAATAATGCGTATAATCCGTTTATTTACTTTAATTTTTAACGGCTTGACGGCGGGCGGATTGTGTTGGGATTTTTGAAGTGGAATTTGGCGTATGCGCACAGATGGGAGCAAATATGAAGAACAAAGATAAATGGATTGCGATTGCTTTTCTGATTTTTATCCTTGTCATACCGGCGGTGACGGTGGTGCGGAACCTGTTTTGGCAGTCAGAACAGCAGCTTAGTGATGAGGAAAAAGCAATTCTTGAGAACAACGGAACGAATGCGGAGGATAACGGGGAACAGGAAAGCGAGACGCAGACCGACGCGGCAGCGCAGCCTGCCCCGGCAGACGAGCCTGCGTTTGTGAAGCTGCAAAATAAAATCAATTATTTTACGGACGGTCTTTTTGGCAGGACAAGGCTGATTGCGTTTAATGCGGAGCTGACATCGCTGCTTACAGGCGGCACGTATATTGAATCGACGCAGGTGCTTATGGGAAAGAACAATATGCTGTTTTACAAGACAGAGCTTGACGGGCACCCGCCGATATGGGATTACATGGGAATTGACCATTTCACGACACAGCAGCTTGAGACCATTGCGGCGAACCTTGTAGCGACAAAGGCGCACCTCGAATCAAAGGGAATGGAATTTTACGTGATGTGTATGCCAAACAAGGAGATTGTGTACGAGGAAAATATGCCGGACACGATTGCGCGGGTAAGCGAGGTGTCGCGGGGCGTCCAGCTTGCACAGTACATGGCGGAAAACACGGACGTGACGTTTGTCTATCCAAAGGACGCGCTGATTGAGAACAAGAAGGACGCGCAGATATATTATCTGACAGATACACACTGCAATCAGAAGGGCTCTTTTGTGGCAATGCAGGCGTTTTTCGAGGAGGTATACGGAACGCATTCCGGGCTTGACGACGTGGTGTTTGAGACGGGTGCGACGGATTATGTGGGCGACCTTGCGTATATCGCGGGGCTTGCGGACAAGTTTAACATTGATACCGTGTACGCCTTTCAGAGGGCGTCAGCGGACAAGGCGCAGTATCATGATCAGGTGCTCTTGTTTGTGGGCGACTCCTTTGGCGGCTTTTTGTCAGCGGTATGCAAGGGATATTATAAGGAAGTCCACTGGGAACACCCCGACAAATTTGAGTACGGAATGTATGAGGAATATCAGCCGGACGTCGTGATTTTTGAGCGTGCCGAGCGCTACTGCCATGAGTTTGACAAACCGATTTTAATCAATGCATATGAATAGTGCGGACTTAAAGCGCAAAAAGCAAGAGAGTGTAAAAGGCTACACTCTCTTTTTTTCGCTCGGTTCTTTAGGCTCTTTGTTTTGGTCTGCTGTCAGTTGGTTTAAAATTTCCATTTGGGGATCCATATGTGGATTGTCGTCGTCAAGGACGTTTTCCTCCGCATCGTCCCCGATGCTGTTTTTATCTTCCTCGATTTCATTCTGCGCCGACTGTGCTTTCTTGTCGTCAGCGATTGCACGCAAAATCCGGTTCTGGTCTTCCGGCGAAAACATCGTGATTGCCTGCGACAGGTCGCCGAAATTATCCCTGTTGACCATCAGGCAGCCACCCTCTGTCAAAGGAATGGTGAGAACATTCTTCCGGTTGCTCATATCGCCAAGGCAGATTGCGTTCCAGTCTGAATTACAGGTAAAGATAACGCCTTTATAATTGATGACGCCGTCCTTTGCAAGATATTCGTATGGGACGGACGGTCCCTTGTAGGTTCCGTTTATTTTTTCCATAAAATAATTTCTTTTGACGGTCTCGGGCTCTAACAAGCTGACGGAAAACGGCTCCTTTTTTTCTTCCTCCTCCATTGCTTCCTTGCGCTGCTCCTGCTCCTCCTTGATGGCGTCAAGCGTTTTGTCAAATTTGCGGATGAGATTGTCCCATTCCTTACAGGTGTAGGACTCGGCGCCAATGGCAAAGGTTGGCTCGGTTTCGCCTGTTTCTAGCTTGTGGGCAATTTCGCTTTTGCGGTTGCTGATACATTCCATCAGCTCGGAACGTGTCATTTTGGCAGCAGTATTTACATTCATAAGCAATCCTCCATTTTCTCTGTACCAAGTCATAAATCTATTCAAAAAACAATCATTTGAAATATACATCGGCGAAAAGCAGGCGCGCATTTAGGGCAGTTGCATAAACCGACCATCATTGTCCACGAATGGCAAAAAAACGGAATGATTTTACATAAAACGGATAACAAAAATGCTCATTATGACACCAATGTCATAGAAAAAGTGCAATTTTACCCGTGACAAAAATTGTGGATAACTTTGTGGATATTGTGGTTTTCTTTTTGTTGTTTATCGGTTTTTTATTTTGTGGAAAGTGTTGTCAAGCAAAAAAAACCAGTCATTTATAACGCACGGTTTCATGGAAAAGGCGGTTAAAATTGCACTTTACATAAGCTGATAAAGTTTTAAAAAATTTAATATTTACTTCATTTACGCAAGGGGAATAGTATGATAGGATATAGTTATCCCGTAATGATGAGGGCACAAAAGGCTGCGGGATTACTTTCAGAAAAAGGATAGGTATGGATTAAGATGGCAGGAATTGTATATGATGCCAGAAGAATCAAGGCATACGAGGGAATGCTCGCGCTTGGGGAGCTTGCGGGCGAGGAGCAGGCATGGTGCGAAGCGCTTTGGGAGGAGATTATATTTGACGCGGAGCTTATGGAAGAGCTGGTGTTCTATTTGGAGCATCACGCCCTGTTGGACAAAATGAAGTGCGAGGGTTATGGGCTGACGGATTTGTATATATGGCAGATGAACCGGTATAATATTATTGGGGATTCGGGAAAAAATACAGCCGCATGTAATAAAGAAAGAATGGTTTTACATGCGTTTTGTGATATGGCGGCAATGAAAAAGAATCCTGCTGCGTATGTGAAAAAAATGACACTTGGCAGAGGCATGGACGAGCAGGCGTAGAATGGAGGATTGCGATGAACCGCGAGGAATTTTTGAGACAGTTTCAGGAAGCGCTGGAAGGAAAAGTCACGCAGCAGGTAATCAACGAAAATACCGCTTATTATAGAAGCTATATCAACAGTCAGGTCGGCAGCGGAAAAAGTGAGCAGCAGGTGCTGCATGAGCTTGGGGACCCAAGGCTTCTTGCAAAGACGATTGAGGAGAGCTATCGGTTTTCCGGCGGCAGGCAAAGCACACAGGGAACCTATGGCGGCAGCTATGGAAGTACGGCGGACTATCGTGAGGAAGCCTATGGCAATGATATGCAAAGAACCGACAGGAAGGTGACGACGGTTCCGGTGTGGGTTGTTGTCGTGCTTGGAATTTTACTCATTGTGCTAGTGATTACGATTGTGTTTAATGTGTTTATGTTCTTTCTGCCGGCGATTTTGGTGGGAGCGGTCGTGATGCTTGCATACCGGCTGATACGTTCCATTTTAAAATGAAAAGGAAACAGAAGAAAAACGGATAAAAGTACCAGATGCGGGACAGTTATCCGTTTTTTCCTGTGAAATGATTTGACAAATGAAAAACAGCCACCGAAGTAGCTGCTTTTCGTTAAGGGGAGTATAAATAATTAATATATAAGGGTTGTAAAGAGGATTGAAGGAGTATCTCTTTACTGTTACTATTATAGCAACGATTCAAGAAAAGGT
The DNA here is from genome assembly GCA_947567595.1 of uncultured Lachnospiraceae bacterium. Classification (GTDB taxonomy): domain Bacteria; phylum Bacillota; class Clostridia; order Lachnospirales; family Lachnospiraceae; genus COE1. The sequence goes on from CANOMQ010000024.1 coordinate 54,171, forward strand.
CAACATTTTTTCAGAAAACATTTTTAACAAACAATAGTTGTCAGTTTTGGGCAGTGTTTCCAAAGTTAACATTATATGTAAATCAGTTTGTGTGTATAAAAATGTGCATTTGTGCAAATCATAAGCTTGTAGCACAAATCAGTGCTTCTCCGGGAGTACATCCCAAACTAGAAAAGGGGAACAAACCCCGAAAATTTTGGAGGTATCATTATGTCTGGAACAAACAACAATTCAAACAACAGCTATCAGAATTCACAGAATTCAAACAACTCACAGAATTCTCAGAATTCTCAGAACGCAAACAACAGCACAAAGAACAACTCAAAGAACTGCTCAGACAGCTATAACAACAGCACAAAGAACAGCAGCAACAATAACAACAACAATAACAACAACTAATTGCTGTTGTCAGGAAGGGGCGGAATTGTGTGAGCGCACATCCGCCCCTTTGGCTGTTTTCTGACAGTGCTTTCCGGTATCAATTTTTCATGGGCAATGCAGAAACTATTTGACATCTGTTTATAAGTAAATGTAATATATACCTATGAGAAAATTTGAATTGATAGCTCCATGCCATTTTGGGCTGGAGGCAGTATTAAAAAAAGAGATTATTGATTTAGGCTATGACGTGTCACAGGTGGAGGACGGGCGTGTCACGTTCCTCGGTGATGATGAGGCAGTTTGCCGTGCCAATATCGGTCTTAGGACAGCCGACCGGATTCTGATCAAGGTGGGGAGCTTTCGCGCCGAAACCTTTGATGAGCTGTTTGAAAATACAAAGGCACTCGCATGGGAGGAGTACATACCGTCAGACGGAAAGTTCTGGGTGGCAAAGGCGGCAAGCATCAAAAGCAAACTGTTTTCCCCGTCGGACATACAGTCCATCATGAAAAAGGCGATGGTGGAGCGGTTAAAGCAGGCTTATGGGATTGAGTGGTTTACGGAAGAAGGGGAGCATTTTCCAGTCCGCGTATTTTTGATGAAGGATATCGTTACGGTAGGGCTTGACACGACAGGAGAGTCGCTTCATAAGAGAGGATACCGGAAGCTTACGGCAAAGGCGCCGATTGCGGAGACGCTTGCGGCGGCGTTAATTATGTTAACTCCTTGGAGGGGGGACAGGATTTTGGTGGATCCGTTCTGCGGCAGCGGGACAATCCCGATAGAGGCGGCGCTCATGGCGGCAAACATTGCCCCGGGAATGAAGCGCGGCTTTACGGCGGTGCGCTGGGAAAACCTGATTGCAAAGCGCATGTGGGACGACTGTTATGAGGAAGCGCGCGAGCTGGCGGACTGGTCGTTCAAGCCGGACATCAGCGGTTACGATTCGGATCCGGAAATGATAAAAATTGCGATACAGAACGCAAGGCTTGCAGGTATGGAGCAGCAGATTCATTTTGAGAAGCGGGATATTGGCGCACTTTCCCACGACGAACAATATGGCTTTATCATCACGAACCCGCCCTATGGAGAACGGCTTGAGGAGAAGTCGGCAATGCCTGCGCTTTACAAAAAAATCGGCGAGCGTTTTCAGATGCTTGATGCGTGGTCGCTTTATGTGATTACTTCGTATGAGGAGGCGGAAAAAGCGATTGGCAGAAGGGCGGATAAGAACCGTAAAATCTATAACGGAATGATGAAGACGTACTATTACCAGTTTATGGGGCCAAAACCGCCAAAGCCTGACAGAGGAAAAGCAGATGGATTTCAACGATGACATGGAACAGCTTGTGGTGCTGCCCGAAGAACCGCAGACACTCACAAGCGCGGAAGTGGAACAGATCATAGCGCACAGACGGGACGTGCTTTATAAAAATTCGGCAGTCGTGGCAGTGTTGTTTTGCATTGCGGCGGCAGCGCTGATGGTTTCGTTTAAGCTCAATGAAGATTTTTTTGATGCCAGCAGCCGCTTCGGACTTCTGATGGAGAGCGTCAATGAGCAGGCACAAAACAGCACGTATCCAAAGATTAACGTAAAAGCGGAATTTGACGATAAAGAGGAAGCAAGGCTTGTGATACCGGTTGATGCACTGGCGAATCAGGAGAACATTGCCATACACGAGGAATTTACGAAAAATAAATTGGTTGTAACCTTAAAGGGTGCATCGGAGACAATTCGTGACGGGATTCGCCTGACAAGCGATTCGCGCATAATGGACGCAGTCGGGATTTACCGGCAGAATCTTGATGTCGTGGTGGAGGTGTATTGTAAGGAGACGTACTCCTATACAGTCGAAAATGCAGGAAATGCGCTTGTCGTCAATTTCCTGCCGCTTCGAAGCGATTATGACGCGGTGGCGGTGATTTATATTCCATATGAAGATAAGAACCGCTTGGAGCTTCCCGAGTGGCACCAAAGCCTTGCAAAATTTGTTTCCGATAACCGCATCAGGCTCTTTATGGCGTCTGACATGCAGGAACCGTATACACAGCAGGATATCATTGAATTTGCGGAAGACATCGGGGCAGATGTGGTGCTTGGCATTGACGTGACGGTCGATGCGACGGCAGAGCAGACGACCGCCTTGGCAATCTGCAACACGACGTATTTTATATCAGACTTTAACAGCGCGCAGCTTTCCGTGATTTTTGCGGAGAACCTTGTGTCACAGACACAGCTTGCGTTTTTGGGCTTTGAGGAGGCAGATGAGCAGACGCCGCTTGTGTTTTTGGCGACAAGACCTTCGGCAATGATAAAAATAGCGCAGTCGCAAAAAGAGGCGCAGAGCGTGGAGACCGTATATAAATTAAACGAACGGATTGTCAATGTGATTAAGGATACCTTGGGAAACATTTATGCGAAACAGGAGCAGTGAATTGATACGAAAATAATGATGAAGGAAAGGCATGATTATGAGCAGGGAAGAAACGAAAATCATTTTTGCCACGGGAAACGAGGGGAAAATGAGGGAGATACGCATGATAATGGCTGATTTGGGAATGGAAATCCAGTCCATGAAGGAGGCAGGCATTGACATCGATATCGTGGAAAATGGCAAAAGCTTTGAGGAAAATGCCATGATAAAGGCAGCGGCAATTGCGCAGGAGGTAAAGCGGCGCGGCGAAAAGGCGATTGTCCTTGCGGACGATTCAGGGCTTGAGGTGGATTATCTGAACAAGGAGCCGGGGATTTATTCCGCGCGGTATATGGGCGAGGACACCTCCTACACAATCAAGAATGCCAATATCATATCGAGACTGGACGGGGTGGCGGACGAGCAGCGGACGGCGCGGTTTGTGTGTGTCATCGCGGCAGTGTTTACGGACGGCAAACGCTTTAGCCGCAGGGCAACGGTTGAGGGAAGAATCGGCTATGAGGAAAAGGGAGAGAACGGGTTTGGCTATGATCCGATTTTTTATCTGCCCGAATACGGCTGCTACAGCGCAGAGCTTTCCCATGAGGAAAAGAACAAAATCAGCCACAGGGGAAAAGCGCTTCAGGCGGTGAAAGAGGTTATTCGTGAGGAATTAGGGTTATGAAAATACTGATTATAAGTGATACACACAGAAAAAATGAAACGTATCTGAACATCGTTGGGAAGCTGGGTGCGCTTGATATGGTCATTCACTTGGGTGACGTGGAGGGCAGCGAGTACACCATCACGGAGGCTGTTTCGTGTCCCGTGGAGATGGTGGCGGGAAACAACGATTTTTTCAGCGACCTTCCATCTGAAAAGTTTTTCCGCATCGGAAAATACAATGTCATGATTACGCACGGTCACAGATATTACATCGGAATGGGGAACGAGATGCTCAAACGGGAGGCAGTCGCGCAGGGAGCGGATATCGTGATGTACGGACATACGCACAAGCCCGTCATTGATATTTCCCGAAATATCATCGCAATCAATCCCGGAAGCCTTTCCTATCCGAGACAGGAGAACAGAAAGCCTTCTTACATAATCATGGAGACAGACGCGCAGGGAGAGGCGCATTTTGAAATCCGGTATGTCTAATAAGGAAGGTATGAAATCCGATGAAACGGGTTGGGAAAAAATCGGTGTAAAAATTGGAAAAAGTGTTGACACGGATAGGAATGTTATGTATAATAATATTCGTCGCTGTGGTAAACGATAAATAGAGACAACCTCCGGGGTGTGGCTCAGCTTGGCTAGAGCGCCTGGTTTGGGACCAGGAGGTCGCAGGTTCGAATCCTGTCACCCCGACTTGGTTCCGTTAAAGGATAGATACGCAGGTGTAGTTCAATGGTAGAACACTAGCCTTCCAAGCTAGATACGTGGGTTC
>CANOMQ010000025.1 GCA_947567595.1 uncultured Lachnospiraceae bacterium
TGCTTAGGTTTAAGTTAGAAAGCGAGCTACAACCGCAAAACATCCCACTCATATCAGTTACATTAGAGGTATCAAAACTGCTCAGGTTTAAGTTAGTGAGAGATTTACAGTCAAAAAACATATACCACATATCAATCACATTAGAAGTATCAAAATTGTTAAGATTTAAACTGCTGAGCGAACTGCAATATTGAAATATGCCACCCATATTAGTTATTTTAGAAGTATTAAAATTGCTTAAATCTATACTAACCATATTAGTGCATTCAAAAAACATATAGGAAGCGTCTGTCATACCTGTTACGTTAATTTTTGCAGATTTTATGACTTCTCTATATTCATACCACGGCACTAAATCAAAGCTGCTAGAGTAGGGAGTGTGCAAATCTCCAGTCCCTGTTACCGTCAATTTCCCATCTGCGTCAATCACCCAAGTAATATGCCCATAATCCTCATCAATCACACCACTCGCAATATTCCCATCCGCGTCCAACACCACCTGCGTTTCTGTTTCCTGCGTTTCGCTTTCGGAAATATCCGTCGTCTCCGTCATTTCTGTTTCCGGTGTTTCTGCATTTTCCGATGTACCTTCTATCTGCGTTAAATTCTCTGTAGCTGTTTCCGCATTTCCTGCATTTTCCGACACGGTTTCTTCCTGCATAGAACGCACTTCTTCCGTTTCCGTGTCCATTTCTGCCATTTCAGAGCTTTGCATTTGCGTGCTTTCAATAACGGCACCTGTTTCCGATACCGAACTGAAATCCTCAAATATTTCCTCCTGCGCGTCCGCTGTTTCCGCCATCTGCGTTTCCGTTCCTGAAAGCTCCGTCGCTTCCGCCACCAACGAAAAAAATCCCGCCGACATCAAATCTGCTGAAAGCACCGCTGCACAAAGAAATCCTGCCAAAAGCTTCGTATAGTGTGTTTTTCTCATCTCATCTTCCTCTTGAAAAATTATATTTTACAGTAAACGAAAGTCAGAGCGAAAAAAAGAGCCACGGCAATACAAAATAACCGTAGCTCTCAAATGCAAGCCATCACGCTTGCAATTTTTAACTCCGATTTCCCACCATGAATACTCCCGGACAGCATAAGCAGACCGCTGAACAGCCTATGCTGACGCAGGAATATCCGGCGAGAAATCAAGAACAAGGTGTCAGTATGCATCCACACCAACACCTTGTATGTATACGAGGGCTGAGACTCGCCCGAAATATCACAAAATTATCGTTTGTAAAGTCAAAATGTCTAAAGTATAATAATTTTGTGTGTATCGCAGACTTGTCTGTACTGTGTGGTACCAATCCTACCATCCTTTGCCCGACGTTGCGCCAACAGCGTCGGGTGGTACACCGTTATGTCCTTGAAATCTCATATAAATCGTATCAGATTTACCTGATAAATACAAGCAGATTTTTTCATGGATTTTAGAGAAATAAATGTGGTGAAAGAAAATGCAGTATATTGACAGGATAAGAGGGATACGATATATTTTTAATATATTGGAAAGGATGTGTTGTTATGGCATATGATACATTAGTCAGAGAAGCAAAAGACCTTCCTGAAGACATGATAGAGCAGGTAATTGATTTTATGCGTTTTTTGAAATACACTTCAAATAACAATCAGATAAATCAATCCATAAGCAAGGATGCTGCGTTTCATAGGTCATTCAGCCCATTGGCGGATGAGTTTGTTGCAATGGCAGAGGATTTTGACGAAACACCGGAATGCCAAAAAATGTCTTCAAGGAATAATTTAAAATAGACTTTATCCCTATTATATGCTATACTTAAGAAACATTACGAAAACATATTCACCAAAGGGAGTGATGACACGATGACCGATAATGAATTACTGCTTGCCATTTCAGAAATGATGGATACCAAGCTTGACGCAAAATTAAAACCGATAGAAAACAAGCTAAAACATATTGAGGTGGATTTGCTTGAAAACAATGTCATTCCACGGCTTAATACAATTGAAGCCTGCTACACATCAACCTTTGACAGATATAAAGACAGCACTGAAGACTACGAGGCAATAAAACAGGATATTGCTATTATGAAAAAAGTAATCACGGAACACAGCGAAAAATTGCATAAGTTGGCATAAAGGTATCATTTCTACAAAACCGGCGTCTCCCTCCGGTAAGTAAGCGGCGTAACGCCGTTTTTTTCTTTAAACAGCCGAATAAAACTATTCGCATTCTCAATCCCGACAAGCTGTCCAATCTCCACAACCTTCTTATCCGAATGCAGCAAAAGCTCCCGCGCCTTCTCCATGCGGACATGATTTAGATACTGCATCGGTGTAACCTCATAATACTTCGCAAACTCCCGACACAGCCGAAACTTATTCACATGATATTCCTCCGCCAGCTTGTCAAGCGAATACTGCGCCTGAAACTCCGTATGAAACCGCCGCTGCATATCGACAAGATACGAAGGGATATGAAATAACCCCGTACGCTCCGCCGACTGGATGAAATAAAGCTGCGCAAAAAAATCCACCAGTATCCGCGAGCGGATAATCCCGTGCAGTTCGTCGTCCGTGTCCGTATGGAGCAGCTTTTCCCATGCGCCAAGAAGCTCCGCGTGCCTGTCAAGACGGTAAATAAAATTCCCAAGTGCCAAAATCTTCTCCATATAATATTCCAACATCGTCGTACTCACAAAACACAATGTATACCCCCAGATATCATGACGGCAAGTCAGCTTGTGCTTTTTCCGGCAGTCAATCAACGCCAGCGTGTCCTTCGTCAGGTCATAATCCGCGTTAATTCCGTTCGCCGTCTCGAGGCAGAGATGTCCCGCCCCCTGTGTCGTATGGAGCAGGCAGAGCGCACCCAGTCCGGTCACCTCATAAGAAAAAGGCGACGTTACCGTCACGCTCTTGTGACAAAGCTCATAAGGAATTTTCCCGCAAAAATCATATTCACGGCTGTAAGCACCCACAAAATAATTGGAAAGTGCAAAACGGTTGCTCGTCTCCGAGGAAATCAGACAATTAAAAAATTCCTCCGCAAATAATAATGAAGTAGGCGATTGGTATCAAATCCCACACGTCAGTATCAAAGATACCCTGTACAAAAGCATGAATGCCGGAATGTATACGCGCGAAGAGCTGACGCCGGACGGACTGCACCCAAACGACAAAGGACACGCGCTGGTTGCGGCGGAGCTGATTACGTTTTTGGAGAATGTAAAGGAACATATGTACGAAGGAATTGAAGAAACGTTGGCGTCAAATCCCCTTCCTGATCCCTTGACCGCCAATGCATATGAGCACGCGAACTGTCTGACCATTCGGGAAATCGCTCCGCAGCTTATCGGCTTTCGTGCTGACACACAGGAAAAAACAGGACATTTGGACTTTTTTAAAAACGGCTGGATTGGTCAGAAGGCAGGCGACAAAATCGTATTTAAGGTAACCTGCTCCTGTATTGCTGTCCAGTACCGAAGGACCATAAAAAGACCTTCACTGTGCGCAGCCGTTGTTTTAGACGGCGATAGCAAACATGCAGTAATCCTCGACGGCAGCTTTGACGAGGATTGGGGCGACTGCCTTGCCTTAGAGCCTGTACTTCACCACGGAGAATACAAAGAGCATATGATAGAAATAACGATAACAGACACATTCAAAAATGTGCAGGCAACTCCATTTTACATACTGTCCCTTATCGTTGCATAAAAATCGGAGGTAGAAGAACAATGGCATTTCAAAAAAATTTTGCATGGGGCGCGGCGACAAGCGCATATCAGATAGAAGGAGCGGTTCGGGAAGAAGGAAAGGGCGAACACATTTGGGACGTTTACACAAAAGAGCCAAATCGTATCTTTGAAGGGCATACCGGAGAAACGGCGTGTGATCATTATCATCGTTACCGCGAGGACGTAAAACTCATGAAAGAAATGGGCTTAAAGGCGTATCGCTTTTCCGTGGACTGGTCGCGTGTGCTGCCCGAAGGCACAGGGCGCGTCAACGAACAGGGCGTTGCGTTCTACAATGCGCTGATTGACGAGCTGCTTGCAAACGGCATTGAACCCTATCTGACACTTTACCACTGGGAACTGCCCTATGAATTATATAAGCGCGGCGGCTGGATGAACCCGCAGATTGTCGAGTGGTTTGGGGAATACGCAAAGCTTGTTGCAGAGCGGTTCAGCGACAGGGTAACGCACTTTTTTACCCTCAACGAGCCGCAGTGCTTTGTCGGCTTAGGATTTTTGCGGGGTGAGCACGCGCCGGGACTAAAAGCGCCCCTGCGCGATACGTTTGAGATTGCGCACAACGCCTTAAAAGCACACGGAAGGGCAGTCCAAATGCTGCGCCAGTACGGCAGGCAGAAGCTGCAAATCGGCTACGCGCCCACCGCAGGCATTTGTTACCCCGAAACGGACAAGCCGGAAGATGTTGAAGCGGCAAGACAGGCGTTGTTTTCCCTCCCGCAGGACGCCGGAAACTGGACATGGAACGTGACATGGTTTTCCGACCCCGTCTTTTTCGGGCATTATCCCGAGGAGGGCTCAAAGCGCTATGAGCCGTACCTCCCCCGCATTTCCGACGACGACATGAAGCTGATTTCGGAGCCGATTGACATCTACGGACAAAACATTTACAACGGCAGGTGCTTTCGCATGGGCGCGGACCAAAAGCCCGAGGAAGTGAAACGCTATGACGGGTTCCCAAAGACGGCAATCGACTGGCCCGTCACGCCCGAGGCGCTCTACTGGGGACCGAAATTTTTGTATGAGCGTTACAAAACACCGCTTTACATCACGGAAAACGGATTGTCCTGCCACGATGTGGTTTCGCTTGACGGCAAAGTACATGATCCAAACCGCATTGATTTTCTCGCAAGATATTTAGGCGCGCTCAGCCGTGCCGCCGACGAAATCGACCTGCGCGGTTATTTCCAGTGGTCACTAATGGACAATTTTGAGTGGGCAAAAGGATATTCAGAACGTTTTGGGCTGATTTACGTGGATTACAGGACGCAGGAGCGGATTATGAAGGACTCCGCGTACTGGTACCGTGATGTCATTCAGAGCAATGGGACAATATTGTTAAATAAATAACGAGCAAGCTTGTAGTTCCCTCCCAAGTTTGCAGAATTTGAAAGGAGCACGGTTCGTAAAGATGAGCATTTTAAAATTAAAACCAAGCTGCAAGGATTATCTGTGGGGCGGAAACAGGCTGAAAGAAGAGTATGGAAAAGAATATGACGGCGAAGTCCTTGCCGAAACATGGGAACTGTCCTGCCACCCCGACGGTCCGTCCTACATCGTAAACGGCGCTTACGCAGGCAAAACCCTGCAGCAATATATCGACGGCGAAGGAAAAGAAGTCTTAGGCACACATTGCCGGCGCTTTCGCGACTTCCCGATTTTGACAAAATTTATCGACGCAAAAGACAACCTGTCCATACAAGTCCACCCCGACAACCGCTACGCGCTGGAAAACGAAGGGCAGTACGGCAAAACGGAAATGTGGTACGTCATGGACGCCGGAAAAGACGCGTTTTTGTACTATGGCTTCCAGCAGGAAATCAGCAAGGAAGAATTTGAAAAGCGCATAGAGGAGGACACTTTGCTGGAGGTGCTCAACGCCGTTCCCGTGCAAAAAGGCGACGTGCTCTTTATTGAATCGGGAACAATCCACGCAATTGGCAAAAACATTTTAATCGCCGAAATCCAGCAAAATTCCAACGTAACCTACCGCGTATACGATTACGGACGCGTCGGAAAGGACGGAAAAAAGCGCGATTTGCACATCGAAAAAGCGTTAACCGTGACAAACCGCGTCCCGATTGTAAAGGATAAAAGCAGCTATCCGCACGTCGCCGACTGTGATTATTTTACGGTCGATAAGCTTAATTTGGACGGAAAAGTCATGAAAAAAATGGAAGGAAATGTTTCGGAAGAATCCTTTGCAAGTATTCTGTTTTTGGACGGAAAGGGCACGATTTCAGACGACAAAGAGCAGCTTACGTTCCAAAAAGGCGACAGCTTCTTTCTGACCGCAGGCAGCGGAAATTACACCATTGAAGGCTCATGTGACGCGCTGATTACGACAATCCGCGAAAAAGCCGCGCCTGTTCGTATCGGCATTGACATCGGCGGAACGGATACGAAAATCGGCTTAGTGGACATTCACCAAAAAATCATCGTCAGTGAAACCATCAAAACCGACGCGTCGCGCGCACCCGAAGCAGTCATAGCGCAAATCGCCGAAACAACGCTTGCGCTCTTGAAAAAACAAGGCATTTCCTTTGACCAGTGTGTCGGTGTCGGCGTTGGCGTGCCGGGAACGATTGACCGCAAAAACGGCGTCGTGCGCTATTCCAATAATATCGAATGGGAAAACGTTGCGATTGTGAAACAATTATCAGAGTATTTTCCGCTCCCAATTCGTATTGCCAACGACGCAGACTGCGCCGCCTTGGGCGAGGCTGTTGCAGGCGCAGGCAAGGATTATCAGGACGTGATTATGCTGACGCTCGGCACAGGCGTCGGCGTCGGCATTATCCTTGACGGAAACATTTTCACCGGAAAGGCAGTCGGCGGCAGCGAGCTTGGGCATATCGTCATCGTGGAAGACGGCGAGCCATGCACCTGCGGCAGAAAAGGCTGTTTAGAGGCATATGCGTCCGCAACCGCGCTTGTCAGGGACGCCAAACGCGCAACAGGAAAAGACCTGACACCACAGGAAATCTTTGACGCAGCGCAAAACGGCGACGACGCGTTAAAAGAAATTGTTGATTTATACATTCGCAGATTAGGTATTGGAATCGTAAACTTTGTCAACATCTTCCGCCCGCAGCTTGTCCTCCTGGGCGGCGGACTCTCCGCACAAGGAAAGACGCTTACGGCACCGCTATACGAAATGATGAAGGAAGGGTGCTTCGGCAAGGAAAAAAGCGAGCTCCCCGAACTTGCCATCGCCGCGCTCGGTAACCGAGCAGGAATGATTGGCGCAGCAAGCTTGATTTGATGAGTGGTACTTATAATTGGAGCAAGAATAAAAGGGCGAATACCAGCCCTTTTATTCTTGTGGTTTTGATAAAGCATTTAGAAATGCATATAGGTCTTTCATACCCTGTTGGTAGATTAGCCGTTCTGCACTAATTTCTGTCTCGTTTGTGGCAATAATGAAATCATTGAACAATTCTTTTTGCGTTTCAGATAGTGTTTCCACAAGCTTATCATATACTGCCGTTTCGTACATTTTTGCTATCTTATATTCCTCGTTACAATCTAAAATATGATTTAGTCGGTCTTCTGTTAGGCTTTGTGTTATCAGCTCAAGCACTTCATTTTCCATCGGGGCTGCTCCTTTCATGCGTGGATACCCCTTTACTATAACATATTACGATATACACGATTAGTGAACTCTTTTTTTAAATTTTCTGCCCCACCAATAGACATGCGGCAGGGCAGATACAAAACGATATGATTACAGCTTCCCATTCCGCCCTCGCGCTTCTGCCTTCCCCAACAGATAAAGAAAAGCAATCGCAGGAATACGAAAAATCGGCACAGCCGTATCATGCTGTACAACCCCGAAATCCTCTAACCGTTTCGTCACCAAAAACGCATTCGTCACCTTGGACGTTTTATCCTGACATAATTCAACAATTGCGTCCGCAGCGCCGATATGGGAATTGTTGCGGTATTTGACCTCACAAAGAATTTTCTGACGGGGAAGCTCAATGACCACATCAACCTCCTTTTGATTATCCTTCGCCTTCCTGAAATATCCAAGCTGCGCCGTGCTGCCCTGATAAAAAGACACAATATGCTTGTAAACGGCAGTTTCTACGATTGCGCCAAGCTCCTTTTCATCGGACAAAACATCGTCAACCATCAGCACCGCATTGCGGATTGCGGCGTCGGCAATAAAGATTTTCGGTTTTCCCTTCAATGCGCCCTTACTCCCCACATTCATCGGCTTTGACAAATAAATTAAATTCGACATTTCCAACGCTTCGATATAGCCTGCAATCGTTGCCACAGAAACGTTTTCCAGCTCCTTAGAAGCAGTTGCCGCATTGAAAATTTCCGTTGCGTTCATGCATAAATATAAAAACAGCTTTTCCATTAACAAGGGATTACGGATATTGAACAACGTCAACACATCGCGCTTAATCACCTTATCCACCACATCTTCACGCAGCATTCTCTGCGCATAAATATCATCATCAGACAATACAAGCTCTGGGAAACCGCCGATTGTCAAATAGCGGTTAAAATGATTTTGCAAAGGCGCAAAATGGCTTATCAAATCGCCAACCTCCGCCGTATCCAGTTTTACAAGCTCTGAGAGCTTCAAGTCATCAGGAAGCGCAGGCTCCTCCAACGCAAGCAGACGGCAGTACTCATAAAACGACATTGTAGGGATTTTCAAAACACTCCATCTGCCCGTACCGCTGTCCGTTGAGCCTTTTTCCAATACAGGACTTGCCGAGCCTGTCGCAATCAGACGAATATCCTTCCTGCTGTCATAAATGACTTTTATCCAAAGCTCCCAGTCACGGGTGTACTGTATCTCGTCAAGAAAGAGATACCGCGTGCCCTCAATCGGAAATAGAAGCTCATAAATGGACAATACCTTTTCCACATCGACAAGCTTCAAAACCGGATTGTCAAAGGTTGCATATAAAATATTTTTTGGACAAATCCCTTCCTCGATCAGTTGGTCAATGATTTGGTACATAATCGTAGTTTTTCCCACGCGCCTGACGCCGGAAAGAACGGCGAAGCGGCGGATACTGTTATGCTTCAAAATTTTAAGCGCTTCATAATAGCCAAGACGCTTTTGCGGCTTGACCTCTTCCTTAATCGCGGAAGGAGTTCTCCACCACGGATTGTATTGCCGCAGTACCTTGATAATCTGTTCATCATTTACAATAGACATAGATTGCCTCCATAATAACATTATTTCCAAAATATAAATATAATAATATAATAATATAGACTATTCTATAAGTATATTATAATAATAGTCGAGAGAAAATACAAGTATATTATTTGTTGAAAAATTATCAATAAAAATTGACACAAAAAAATCGGCATCAAAACCCCGATTTACCAAAACGTATCCCCGCAGACTGCAAAACAACCGCAATCCCACGGGGATACAAATACAACCTTATTTAATTCTCAAATCAAGAATAGGCTTCAGCTTCCCAGTCCGTGCGTTATACTCTAAATCCTCCGCCTTACACCATTCAACCTTCGGCGGCTCCAGCGTACCATCCGCCAACGCGTCTTTCATAAACGAACGTTCTTGATACAGCGTGTCTAAAAACCGCTGCGTATAATCGTCCTCCGCGTGCGAAACCGCAATACGGAATGTAAACTGATCCCGCATATCATGCGTGACAACAATCTGATAAGCATAATATTCAATGCCGCATATTTCCAAGATCGTCCCCACGTCCTCCGGGTACAGGGTAACATAACCGGCTCTCGCCGCCACATTGCTCCTGCCAAGAATACGGAACTTACGGTCAACCACGCCCTCCGGTTCCGTATATTCCCCCCTGTCGCCCGCCGGATAACGGATTAAGGGAATGAGCGTCTTAAACAAAGAAGTGATATAAATATCCCCCTGACGGTTCATCTCCGTGATAACTTCCCCCGTGTCCGGATCAATCAGCTCGAGCTTGCATAAATCCGACATTACACGATGTTCATTAAACCCGCACTCCTTCGTATAATACCCGATAGCGCCCCCGTCATTTGACGCATAAGAAATCGAACGGAAGTCAAGCTCCCTGCCAAAAGCCTCGCAGAACTGCTTCCTCTGGTCGGGGTACAGCGTTTCTCCCGCGTAATAAACCGTATCCACGGCAAAGCCAGTCAGTTGCTTTTCATCAATATAAGAAACGATTTTCGTCATTATGGAAGGAACTCCCGCAAGGCAGTCAATCTGATGGTGCAAAAGCGTCTCAACAATCTCCTCCACAGACAAATTTCCCGAAAGATTATACACAACCGTCTTGACCGAAGACGAACAAAGCATACTGTATGTAAACAAAAAGCTGGCATACATTCCGCCCGCATAGAACAGGTTTGCAACCTTCATGCCGTTTTTCAAGCCGCCCTTGGCAAGCATCAGCCCGCTGTACTCACAAATCGTTTCCCATTCCTGTGCAGAATACAACGAATACTTCGGATTGCCCGTCGTGCCGCCGCTCTTGAAAATCTGCCCGTCTGTCTGTTCCCTTGTTGCGACCGTACCGCCGCGCTCGTCACAGTGCGCCCAAAAATCATCCTGATTTACCAAAGGCAACGCCTCAAACGGGGCGTCCTCCGGTATATCACGGTATAAATCGGCATAATATTTCGAATGCTTTCTCGCATAATTCACAATTTCCTCTGCGGAATATATTTTAATTGCCATAATTAACCTCCATTTACAATCTCATCTCTTAATTCCTCAAACTCCCCGAAAAGCACCAGCCTGTCGTAGTCAAATTTTTCACCCGGAAGAAGCTGCATTAGCAGATAGTCCCCGTTTTCGCCTCCCGGTATCACGCCCGATAGTACAAATCCGCTTTCCTTTGCCGCCTCATATCCATAGATACAGCTTGGAGAACTGAGACAAATCATCAATTCAATCATCTCATTTTTCTTATGAATGGTATCCCGGACAGTATCCTTTAAAAACTGCGCCAAATCTTCCCCCGTCTCATTCAAAACGATTCGTGTCATCCGAAGGGTGCTGCTGTCCTCAATCCGAATTTGCGTGTGCTCCGCCTGCTTATAGTCATCACGAATTTCATAGCTCCATCCCAGCTTGTCATACACCTTGCGGATAAATGCAGTCAGCTCTTTGGGCGGGTACACAGTGCTTTGCGCATTCTTATCCATGATACGGACACTGGCGCACAAATCCAGCCGTTCGCCCTTGTTGTATTCGCTTTCCAAATCAGCAGCAATGTAGGACATCAGCAGAGAAGTTGCTGTAAATCCATTGTACAGAACAACCTTTTGGGATGCTGTGTGGTAAGCAACCGGTTGCCCCATCAATGCCCGGAAATGACGTTCCTCTGCAATTTTGACACAATGCTCCACAAACTTTGAGAACATTTTCAGCCCCCGGAATTCCTTGCGGATTACCACAGAAGAAATCTCCGGCATTCCTTTGAAAAATTCCGAAAATGAAAGCGCAAAATGTCCCGCTGTCTGTCCATGATCATTGACAGCCAGAAATGATATAAGCTGTCCCTGTTGTATCGCACGAAGGAAGGAGTCCACATAGTACAGGCTTTCATACCCATACGTATATCCATATTCACTGTATATGCAACGGATTGCCTCAATGACATCCTGCTCCGTCTCAACAGTGCGAATGGAGATATTTGTATCAAGCACCTCCATCGGCTGATAAGGCTCAGGCTTTTTAAAATCCATGGGATTTTTCATACGCTGCCGGACATAAATCCGCTGTCCATCCTTGCCCAGCTTCTCAATACCAATCTCATCCACACATTGGTCCAAGATATAATTGCGCAGCGAAGTCTCATCACTGGCAACACGATTTAAATCATAAGAAAAGTCCTGCCAGCCCGGCACGCCCTTATCCCTTATGGATATCTCAAACGATGTCCGGCTGCGGAAAACCTCCACATGCAAAAGTCCCCGGGTTCCCGGATAACAATTCTCAATGCGGATTCTTAAAATCCCGCACAGTGCAAACCGCATACGGTTGTACCGGATAATATCTGCCCCAAACTGACTGGCAGCAGAGTCTAAAAAGCTAAGTATTGGAAGGATATATGATTTATCATTCCATATTTCAATAGAAACGAGTTTCTCCATTTTTCTAACCGTGCTCCTTTCACCTTACATTTTCCTTCTGATTGCATTCCATACAAATTCTGTTCCACCCAAGAACCGGACCATACTCTGACCTGTTTTTGAGCGCGTCGAAATCTTCAATATAAGTCTCCAGCCCGCCATGCTCCAAATTGTCCCTTATAAACACTTTTCGCTCCACATGGTTTACCTCAACCTCAACATATTTCCCCGCCGTCTGATGGGCGCATTTTCCGAGCCCTTTCAAATAATGCTCTGTATCCAGCGCGACCTCCACGTCAATCGCAGAATCTTCCCGAAGCTGTTTCACAATCTGACCACAAAACTTTGCAAAATCTTCCTTTTCACAGTCACACGTAAAACAGTCCGTCCCCTTTTCCACAGCAGAATCCAAAAGAAATACGTCTGCGTCGATTCCCTCTTTTTTCATCAGCCCTCTTTTGATGATATCCATCACCAAAAAGACCACAAAAGACAAAACCTCCGCCATCGTATATGAACCCCACACGCCGTTCATGCCAAACAGTCCTCCCAGCAAAAAAGCACTGCCAAGAAACAGGATAAAACAGCGCAGGCTCACCAGCGTCGCCGCCATAGAGTTATGCTCCGTCGACTGCAGATAATAGCCGGCAATCACATTGATTGTCATGATAATCATGCTTGTCGAATATATCCGCACCGCCACGACCGACTGCTGCAGCAGCATACCGTCACGAATACCAAAAACCGCCGGAACAACGCCCGGAAACAGCTCCAGTAAAACCGTAGCAGTCCCGCATATCACAATCGTTGCAAGAAATACCAGCCGAAGCGTGTCCTTAATTTTTTTATGACTCTGCTCCCCGTAATAAAGGCTGACCATCGGCTGAATGGTCTGGCTCAAGCCCTCAAACAGTGCAAGGGAAACCGTATACAGATTAAATACGACCGTATAAACCACCACGCCGTCCGTTCCCGCCAAGCGCATGACATAATGGTTCAAAATCAGAATGGACAAAAACTGGTATACAAAGTGCAAAGCCGTACTTGCGCCATTCCTGATAATCCGCACAATCATTCCGCTGACCACGAACCGGAAACGCAGGGTATTTTTTTTCGACAGAAAATGCGAGCTAATCACCAAAAGGCTTACAATCTGCCCCAAAACAGTAGCATATGCCGCCCCCGCAACGCCAAGCTTAAAGACGCCGATAAAGATAATGTCAAAGACAATATTGACAGCAATCGACAAAAACATTCCCACCATAGAAAGCGTAGGACGCCCGTCATTGCGCACGAAAAACGCAAGCCCGACATTAAACATAAAGAATGGCGCGCTGACAAGAATAATCGTAGAATATGCCCGAACCATATCGAACACATTTTCTCCTGTGCCGAGCCACACCGGAATTTGGCGGTTCAGACAGATACCTGCCAAAAGAAGCAGCCCGCCTGTTACCGCCATCAGCTCCACCGCGACGCTGAACGCCTCGCCTGCAGTCTCCTTGTCACCCTTACCCGAATCAATGCTCATGGCAATCGAACCGCCCACCGCATATAATGCGGCGACGGTATTGATAATCATGTAAATCGGCGTGGAAAACGTAACCACCGACAAGGACAGCTCATCTAAAAAGTGACCAATAATCACAGTATCCGCAAAGGAAGCCAGCGCTGTCGTCAAATTCATCAGAATGGTAGGAACAAGCATTGTAAAAAAGATGTTCTTTACAATGGGGTTATGTTTATAATAATATGTATTTTCCACAATATCTCCTTATTCCGGCGTTCTCCTGTCTACCACGCTCCTGACCTTTCCGCCTCCTGTACTAAGCACAAACGCCTCCCGGCTCTGACGCTGAATGCGTACCACGCCCGTCTTGTCCCTGAGACATTCGTCAATTTCCGGCGAATGCTCCCGAAGCACGGCAAGCGCCGCCTCGTCGTCATATGCAAAATCCTCCTCCACACAGATTGTCATCAGGCTCACCGTCTCATAATCCAAAAGAATTTGCAGCCAGCCCGTATAATCCATTTTGTCGCCGAAGATGGATTTCAAATTCTTATAATTGATATAGTTTGTCGCAAACTTAAAAATATCGCCAAACCTTCCAAGAAGCTCAAACCGCGGCGCCATTCTCCCGCACTTGCAAGGCTCTTTCACAAAACGCCCCAAATCACCGATTTCATAGCGCTTGATTTCCGTATTCTCCTGATCCACAGGCGTCCAAACAAGCCTTCCGGTTTCACCTTCCTCCACCGGCTCGTCGCTGTCCAGCTTTAAGATTTCCAAATATTTGCTTGCCACAACATGGTGTTCCCCACCCTCGCAATACGGGCAGGCATATCCCATAGAACCAATCTCGTTACAGCCATACGCAAGCGAACCAATTCTCTTTATATGGAAGGTATTCTTTAAATAGTCCATCTGCGCCGGGTCAAAATGCTCGCCCGCATACAAAATAGTCTCAATTCCGCCATAAGCGGCAAGAGTCTCTTTCTGCTCCCGGAACAGCCGCAAAAGATACGTCGGCATTCCCACCAGCACATTCACATGGTTCTGCGTAATTTCCTTTGCCACAAATTCCATATCCATTTCAGCAGCCATCGGAAGCTGAACGACATCTGCCATTTTCAAAGCTTCATAAATACTGATAAAGCCGCCATACAAATCCCCCGAATAGAAAAGGTTCATGCACACGTCTTTTTTGGGGTCAATTCCCGCCGCAATCAAGAACCGCGCGCCCTCCTCATACGTAACCTGCGCATCCTCGTAAGAATGCGGCGCGTATTTTGCCTTGCCGGAGCTTCCGCCACTCTTTAGCAGCAGATAACCCTGTCCCTCGACCTCCCGTTTTGCCGGGAAATTATCTTTTTTCAGCACCGGAGTCCCTTCTTCAAAAGGCGCTTTCCCCGGAACGCACATTTCGCTTAACGACATACTTCCCTCGGGAAGGCTGTCATGAATGAGGCTGACACGTTTCAGATACTGCGTCAGGGCATACCCGCCGTCGTGGGGCTCTCCCGTATATCCGCCCATCATCAGTCCCGGCTCTGTGATACGGTTCACGCCGCCCGCCATCATCAGTTTTCCAAGCGGCGCAATTTCCTCTCTTCCGCACGCAAGCCCGACACTTTGCAGATAAGAGCGGAACGGTCTTAAGCCCTGAATGAGTTCGTCCCGTCTAATCGCTTTCACAATCAGCGTGCGGTAAAGCGGGGACGCACACAGCTCATGGTCAAACTGCACAAAAATCCGGCAGCCGTTTCCCTCAAGCAGCTTCGCCTCGCCCATCATCTCATCAAGGTAGCACAGCTTCGTCTGCGTGGTAAGCTCTGCCTGCTCTGCCTGCGACATCGGGTGCAGCGGGTAGGTATCGGAAACCTCCTGCAATACCGACATGACTTCCTGCGCAAACGAAAGAAGCTTCTCTTTGTCCTCTGTCTCATAAAACACAAGCTGCGGCGCACTGCACGCCTGCTGGTCGTTGACGCACACATCTGCCGCCAGTCCCTTCAGACGCTCCCTTGTAACGCCCTTTTTTGTAAAATAGGCAAAGCTGATACGGTTGCCCCACTCGACAATGCGCACGCCGGAAGGCGCAAGCTTCCGCACACCCTTTGTCGCCGCGTCAGAGCCCCATACCGCAATCGTATTGCACAATGAAAACATGGCGCTTAGCAATCCCTCGTCCTTTGACGACAAGGGAAATACATAGAAATAAGGGCGGAGCGTCTCGTCCAATTCACAAAGCTTTTCTACAAGCGTCATAGCAACCTTATGCGCGCCGGACGCGGTTTTGATGACATTGATATTTCCGGTCAGAATGCCCTCCACAGAGCTGAAAAAGGGAAGCATGGCGTCATTGGAGCTTGTAACGTGCCCCAGCACGCCTACCGGCATCCAGCCCTCAAATTGCTGTTCTCTTGAAGTTAAACGGTTAATCTCGAACGGAAGCTCTCCCAGCTCCCGTTTTACTTTTTTAAATAATTCCTGAGCGGAAAGCACCGGAACAGAGTCCTTTTTAATCTGTAACGCTTCCTCCCTCGCAAAGCCTAATTCCATCAGCTCCGGCACAAGAAAATCCTCGTTGTCCATAAGATAGGCTCCCAGCTTGTCAAGGCTTGCAATCACCCTTCTGATGTCGGGAGTGCCCATCGCCAAATCCTCTATGATACGCTCATAAACGCCGTCCAAGCACTGTTGCTTCTCCCGCTCTGTCTTAATTCCTCTGATAATACATTCCATAAATGCTCCTCCTATCAGCGTTTCAACAGCTCGCTTGCTGTAATCGCACAACTCTTTCCCTTACTGGTTCCCGCGCGTCCGATGATTTCCATATACGGCGTCTGAATGCCGCAGCCGCACTCCTTGGCGTCATGCAGCACTGCCATATCCCCCATCATTACAGACACAGCGGGCACGCTCAGCAAATGGGGCGTAACGAAATTGGCAAATCCCGCCTGCCCGTAAGGCAGCGGCTTTAATGTCTTTACGTCACGGATAATCAAGCGGCTGTACACCGGAATGTGGAAGTGGTGGTTAGGACACTCAAAATAAGGCACGGAATGCTCTGTCGAGCCGTATCCGTCCCGGCAGTTCTGCGCCGGAATGCCAAGCATTTCCTCCACCATCGCGTACAATTCGCCCTTGCTAATCTGCTTATCCGCATAACCCTTCCAGCCGCCGCCAAGCATGGTCATGGACTTCACATTGAGCTTTAACGGACGGTGGTTGGTCTCCTTCATCTGCCTTACCGTGAAATACAAAAAAGACGGAAACCCGAAAATACGCACCGGAAGCCCTTGCTTTTCGTATTCCTCCAACGCATTGATGGTTCCGTATACATCAAAATCATGCCCCTGCCCATTGTAGCGCAGGGCAAAAAAGGTCTCATTTACCGGCGCATAGCTGAGCAGCCCCATATCCGTCTTTGCCGTGCCCAAATCCTTGCTGGTCTGTGCCGGCTCATATGTAAATAGAAGATAGTTTGTCGGTTCGTCTGACAAAAAACCGAAGTGCCGAAATTCATTCTCGACCATTTTATTCCCAAAATCCAAGCTGTCCTGATCAAAAAACATCTGGCTTTTCTGCCCGGTAGTCCCCGAGCTTGTGACGTGTTCCACAATCGTGTCCATCGGAACGCTCAGAACCTCGTATTTCTTGAAGAAATTGGCATGAATCGGCGGAATTTTGCACAAATCCTCCTCCGTTTGAAGCGCGTCCGGGCTGAACTGCTCCGCCTCCATATACTTCTTAAAAAACGCGTTGTGTTCCATGTGGTGCTTCAGGCAGCCACGCATTGCCTCCATAAAAATGTTTGATGAGCCTTTCTGATCGTAAATATCATCAAAGGCAATTAATTGTTCTCTCGCTGTCACATTCCCGCTCCTTTCCTCAACAATCGTTATAAACAATAGCCTTGTGCTTGATTTTTGTGTTTCAAGCAACTCATATCTATTAATTATAACATGAATTGCAGTGCGCCCTGATTTAATTTATCCCAAAATAAGCTATTATTGTACCAGCTCATGATACCTCTTGTAATCCTTTGCCTTTGCGTATATAGTTAAATTACACACTATACAGAAAGGCAATCACCCCATGAACAGGAAACATATTTTACTAATCGAAGACGACCTAAGCCTGATAAACGGTCTGTCCTTCGCAATCCAAAAACAGGGCTACGAAATCACAATCGCCCGCACAACCGCAGAAGCCGACGCCATATGGGCGGACAACCGCTTCGATATGGTAATTCTAGACGTATCCCTTCCCGACGGCTCCGGCTTTGACATTTGCACAAAAATACGACAGACCTCAACCGTCCCAATCCTTTTCCTGACTGCCGCAGATGAGGAAACCGACATCATCATGGGACTCGACATCGGCGGTGACGACTATATCACAAAACCCTTCAAGCTTGCCGTTCTAATGTCGCGCATCAACGCCCTCCTGCGCCGAAGCAGCAATTTTTATGAAGCGAACACACAGCTTATTTCCGGCGGGATACGGATAGACCGTTTAAAAGGAAAAGGATACAAAAACGATACAGAGCTTGACCTGACGGCAGGTGAATACAAGCTCTTATGTCTTTTTATGGAAAATCCCGACATTATTCTGTCTCCTGAGCAGATTTTAGGAAGACTATGGGACAGCAGCGGTAATTTTGTGGACAACAACACACTCACGGTATATATCCGCAGACTACGCACCAAAATAGAGGACGAACCAAGCGCCCCCAAACGGATTATCACCGTCCGGCGCATGGGCTACAAATGGAATATATCAGATTAAAGATTGAGAACATACAAATAAGAATGGGAATGAGAATAAAAATGAAAATACTGATAAACAAAAACATAAAGACCCTCTTTGAAACAATCCTGATGTGCGTACTGGTGTTCTGCTTTGTGTCTATAACCTTTCTGCACATTACAAAAGAACACGCCGCAGTCTGTATTCTGATAACCGCCCTCATTATGGCAGCCGCAATTCTTGCAGTGTGCTACCATTATTTCGTAAAACAGGACAAATTACTCGAATCGGCTGCCGCGCAGATAACGGACTATATTTCCGGCAACCGCACCGCCCGCATTCCCTGCAACGAGGAAGGCGAGCTGTACCGCCTGTTCCATGAAATCAACTCCCTCGCCGTCATACTGGGCGCGCATGCGGAAAACGAAGCGAAATCAAAAACCTTTTTGCAAAACACCATCTCCGATATTTCCCACCAGCTAAAAACACCCCTCGCCGCCCTTAACATCTACAACGGCATTATACAGGAGGAAGCCGCCGCCCTCCCGACAATTCGCGACTTCACCATGCGCTGCGAACAGGAGCTGGACAGGATTGAAGCACTCGTACAAAGCCTCTTAAAAATCGCCAAATTCGACGCAGGCGCCATCATCATGAACAAACAGCAGGAAAACGTATCCGAACTCATAGAAACCGTGCAGGCGCACTTCGCCTTCCGCGCTGCGCAGGAGAAAAAAGAAATCCACCTGTCAGGCGACGAAACGATAACGCTCTTATGCGACCGGAGCTGGCTCCTAGAAGCGCTCGACAACCTTGTAAAAAATGCCCTCGACCACACCAAGGCAGGCGACAGCGTCCACCTCCAATGGAACCGCCTCCCGTCCGTCCTCCGAATCATCGTTAAGGACACAGGAAGCGGCATTCACCCCGAAGACCGGTATCACATTTTCAAACGCTTCTACCGCAGCCGCTTCTCCAAAGATACCCAAGGAATCGGTCTCGGACTCCCGCTTGCCAAAGCCATCATCGAAGCCCATAACGGCACAATCGAAGCCGACAGCGACTTAGGCAGTGGGACGACATTTGTAGTAAACCTTCTGACAGCAGAATACCCTGATTAGCCAGCCGGTGTAAACCACATACCGCTCCCCCAAGCCGTATCGTCATTGAGCAAAATACGAACCAGCTTTGTCCACAAATCCAGCCCCTCATTCAGCTCAGGCAGCTTGGTGTCGTGACGGAAGTCCCAGTAAAGATAGCCGCACAGCACGCTCGTGGCAAAATCCGCCCAGCTCTCAAAGACCTGTGCCTGCGTAATCCAATGTTCCGCCAGTTCATTCAATTCATTCTGCGTCAGGATACCGCACGCGTAACCAGCCCGCAGATGCCCCACACACTCGCTGATGTCCCAAGCCAGATAGCCATGCTGCCTGACAAGCGGATAGAACTGTGCGGAAAAGTCCCGTGCCGTTTGAAAATATTGCAGTGCGTCGTCGTTTAGCTGTGCCATGTTAAACGGCGGATTTCCCTCCCAAAAGCCCACAAAATCAAGATACTGGCGGTGGCAGCAAATCTCCTGCATACAAAAGCCCACCAACGACTCCTTGTCCGTAATCCCGAAAATCTTTTCCAAATGCGCGCGGCATTCTGCCGCAGCCTCCGGAGTGGCGCAGCGGGGCAGCGTCGTGAAATAATTTCCGTCCGACTGTCCGGGAGTGGGAATGCCCGGCGTTTTGCGCAAGGCGGAAATGCCTGCAAGTAAGGCGATAAACTGCTCCCTGTCGCAAGGCTTGCGGGCGGGAAGTCCGTTCTCGTGAAATTCCTTGGACAAAGCCAAGACGGTTTGGTACAATCCCGTGTCAAAAGGGTGGAAGTCCTTTAGCTGCTCCGCGCCCGGAATATCCGGCGTGGTTTCTTGGGATTTGTCCTGTTTCTTAAAACGGTCGAAAATACTCATTTGTAACCCTCCTAAACTATATGTGAATTATTTAACAACCAATCTATGCACGAAGGATTTTTTCCATCGGCTTTCCTTTGGCAAGCTCATCAACCAATTTATCCAAATAACGGATTTCCTGCATTAAAGGCTCCGCAATATCCTCAACACGGACACCGCATACCACGCCCTTTATCAGTCTGCGTTTGGGGTTTAATTCCGGTGCCTGACGGAAAAAATCCCCGTAGGTAATATCGCTGTTTAAAAGTGCATTTACCGTTTCCCTGTCATATCCGGTCAGCCAGCAGGTAACGTCGTCTACGTTTTCCTTTGTCCGTCCCTTTTTCTCAGCCTTTGCAACAAGCATTGGATAGAGCTTTGCAAAAGGCATACCATACAGCTTTTCGTTTTCCACAATCATGCCCCCTTCTCATTTTTCATTCTCCTGTCACAATTTTATCACGGCTGATTTTTAACGTCAACGCGCCGTGTGCAAAAACTGACACTTGTGTCATTTTGGAAGAAGGACGGAAAAAACCGCCCCGTTTCCCAAAGAAGAGGACACCTTGATATACCCGCCTTCGCCGTTTACGATTTCCCGCGCGAGATACAGCCCGATACCGACGCCTTCCTTGTCCTGCGCGTTTTGCGAGCGGTAGAAGCGCGAGAAAATTTTTGTGTACTCCTCCTCCGCGATGCCGATACCCGTGTCCGCAATATCAATGCGTGCAAATAATTCATACGCGGTGACGGAAATGGTAATGCCGCCCTGCGCCGTGTACTTGATGGCGTTGTCCACAAGGTTGCAGACCGCCTCGGCTGTCCATTTTTCGTCAAATATGGCAGAAACCTCCGCAATGCTTTCCGCGTCGCGCAGCTGCAAGGAAAGTCCCTTGTCCGCCGCTTTTGGCGCAAGCTGCCTTTGAATGGAGTAAAGCATGGGTAGCAGCAGCGCACGTTTTGGCGCGAGCGTGATAATGCCGTTTTCCAAGCGCGAGAGCTTGACAAGGGAGTCGATTAGAAACCGCAGTTTTTCTGTCTGCGCATAAATTGCCTCCGCGTTCGCGCGTATGTCGTCTTGGAGTTCGGACTCTTGCAACAGCTCGCTGTAGAGCAACAGATTTGCAATCGGCGTTTTGGTCTGATGGGAAATGTCTGAAATCAGTGTTTCAATTTTGGCTTTTTCCGCCGCGACATTTTTTGCGGAAACGGCGGAGGCGGTCAGAAAGTGCGCAAACTTTGTCTCAAGCGCGGACATGCGGCTTTCGTCGAAGGTTTTCTCCAAAAAGCGTGCGTCGTCGGCGCATGCAAGCATTTGCTCGATGTTGTCCATTGTCTTTTTGGTGCGGCGGTAATTATAAAAAATGACAAGCGCCGCCACAAGAACGCACGCTGTGCCGACCAGCCATATCATGTTGTTGTCTGTTTGCAGTGTCATTGGGGGTTCTCCCATTCAAATTTATATCCAATACCATAAACGGTCTTTATATAGTCCTGTGCGTCAAGCTTATCGCGTAGACGTTTTATGGTCACGGAAAGGGCGTTTTCGTCCACATATTCCGCGCCGTCTGTCCATATACGGTCTACAAGAAAGCTGCGGCTTAACGTGTTCCCGTGATTTTCCACCAAAAGGCGCAGAAGCTTTTGCTCCGTTTTGCTCAGTTCTACTGCGCTGCCGTCCACGGTGAAATGCATACGGTCAAAGTCAAACCGGAATTTGCCGTTTTCATATACCTGTCTGCCTGCGCTTTCTGTGGCTTGGCGCAGCCTTGCATTGACGCGTGCGCGCAGCACGGAGAGGGAGAACGGCTTTGTGATGTAGTCATCCGCGCCCTTTTCCAGTCCTTCCACAATGTCCATGTCGGTGTCGTTTGCCGTAAGCATGATGACGGGAAGCGTGGGAGCCACGGCTTTGATTTCTTGCAAAAAGTCAAGTCCGTTTCCGTCGGGAAGGTTGATGTCAAGCAGCACAAGCGCCGCGCCGCCAAGCGCAAGCTGCTCACGCGCCATGCGGATATTCTGGCAGGAGATGACTTGGCGGTTTTCGCTTGCCAGTGCTCTACATAATCCCTGATTCAGGCTTTTGTCGTCCTCCACGATGATAAGGAGTTGTTTCATAATGAACTGCCCTCCGAATAGTTTGCATAGTTTATATAAAATTTATTTTACATGATTTATCAGCAGCGGGCAAGCATTGCTTTGTGGCTGCCATTGTTAAGAACATCAGTTTGATAAGCTTACCATTCTAATCCAAAAAAGGACTTCCTTTCACGGCTCTTTTTTACACTGACGGTTGTGCGTTCGTGTTTACAGGCACTTTTCTATTGTGAAAAAGAGGTGTGCCGTGTATACTATTGATAGGAAGACAGTGGTTTGTCGGGAGGTGGAATTATGGCTGGTAATAGGTTGGTAAATGTAGGAGAACAACGGTTTGACAGGCTGAGGGAAGAGAACAGATTATATATTGATAAGACGGATTTTATCAGGGACTGGTGGGAGAACAGCTCAACAGTGATGCTGATTACACGTCCGCGCAGGTTTGGCAAGACGCTGAATATGAGTATGCTTGAGTGTTTTTTCTCCTGTCGGCATGCAGGCAGAGGCGATTTATTTGAGGGGCTTTCCATTTGGAACGAGGAAGAATACAGGCAGCTTCAGGGGACATATCCGGTGATATTTCTAAGCTTTGCCAATATTAAGGAAATATGCTGTTCAGATATGAAATATAAGATTACGGAAATAATTGCCAGCCTGTATGCGCAGAACGATTATCTGCTTGACGGAAATTTGTTAAATGAAAATGAGAAAGAATATTATAAAAATATCAAAGCAGGCATGGAAGATAAAGTAACGACAGGCGCGGTTCATTTTATGGCGGATTTCATGCGGCGTTATTATGGCAAGGATGTTATTATTATTCTTGATGAATACGATACGCCAATGCAGGAGGCGTGGCTTTCGGGATATTGGGATGAAGCGGTCAGCTTTTTCAGGGGATTTTTTAACAGCACGTTCAAAACCAACCCTTCTCTCAAGCGCGGTTTGATTACGGGCATTACAAGAATATCAAAGGAAAGCATCTTTTCGGATTTGAACAATCTGAAAGTGATAACAACGACTTCCGAGCAGTATGCCACCGCATTTGGTTTTACGGAGGAAGAGGTCTTTCAGGCGCTTGATGATACGGGGCTTGGTGAGGAGAAGCAGGGCGTAAAGGAATGGTACGACGGCTTTACATTCGGTACACATTCGGACATTTACAATCCGTGGTCAATCGCGTCCTTCATTGATAACGGCGGCGAATATGATACTTACTGGGCGGATACCAGCGGCAACGGGCTTGCGAACTCCCTGATACGGCAGGGAAACAATGCAATAAAGAGAGCAATGGAGGATCTGCTCGCGGGCAAGACGCTGACGACCGAGTTAAACGAACAGATTGTGTTCAATCAGTTGGACGGAAGTACCGGTGCAGTTTGGAGCCTGCTGCTTGCAACGGGATATTTAAAGGTCGTGAAGCTTGAGCGCGTTGGGGAGTGGAAGAAAAAGGTGTATACATTGGCACTCACGAACATGGAAGTTGCGAGTATGTTTGGCGGCATGGTCAAGGGGTGGTTTGGCGGAAATACGGAATCCGCATACAACAATTTTATCAAGGCACTTTTAACGAATGATGTGGACGCGATGAATGAGTTTATGAATAAGATTGCGCTGCTGAGCTTTTCAAGCTTTGATATTGCGAAGGGTGTTGCGGATGATGATGCGCCTGAGCGTTTTTATCATGGCTTTGTATTAGGGCTGATGGTGGAGCTTCGCGAAAGATTTGAGATTACGTCCAACAGGGAGAGCGGTTTTGGGCGCTATGACGTGATGCTGGTTCCAAAGGACAAAGAGAAAGACTGCGCTTATATCATTGAGTTTAAGGTGCATAAGCCCCTGAAGGAAAAAGACCTTACGGAAACGGTTTCCAATGCCCTGAATCAAATTGAGGAAAAACAGTATGCGGCAAAGCTTATTGCGGACGGATTTGCGCAGGAGAATATCAGAATGTACGGGTTTGCTTTTCAGGGGAAGAACTGCATGATTGGATGTTAACGTATCTGCGTTAGCAACCCCTAACAATTCCTAAACAAAACATAAATAAATACAAAAAGTAAAAATTTTCCTTGACATCTGATATTCAAAGCGTTAATCTTTATCTCGTAATTACTTTGAAAGTCAAAAGATTTGAAACTCAAACATTTTGACTTTCAAACAATTTATCAATTTTAATAAATCAAAAAACAAAAATGAAAAACAAAAAAGGAGACAAATTATCATGTTAGAAAGAGTAAAGGAAATCATCGAAGAGCAGTTAAACGTTGAAGGCGTGGAAATCACGGAAGCTACCCGTTTCAAGGAGGACTTGGAGGCGGACTCCCTTGACTTATTCGAGCTTGTGATGGCATTCGAGGAGGAGTACGGCGTAGAAATCCCTTCTGAGGATTTGGAGAAGATTACGACGGTTGGCTCCATTATTGACTACATGAAAGCAAAGGGCGTAGACGCATAATGAAAACAAGAATTACAGAGATTTTAGGAATTGAACATCCTATTATACAGGGCGGCATGGCGTGGGTTGCCACGTATCAGCTTGCGGCGGCTGTCTCAAATGCCGGCGGACTTGGGTTAATCGGCGCGGGCGGCGCGCCGGCTTCCTTTGTCAGGGAGCAGATTGAGAAGGCGAAGGAGCTGACGGACAAGCCGTTTGGCGTGAACATCATGCTGATGAACCCCGAGGCGGACGAGATTGCCAAGGTCATTGTGGACGAGGGCGTAAAGGTTGTTACCACAGGCGCGGGCAATCCGGCGAAGTATATGGAGATGTGGAAGGCGGCGGGTGTGAAGGTCATTCCCGTTGTCGCAAGTGTGGCAATGGCGAAGCTGATGGAGCGCGGCGGTGCGGACGCGGTGGTCGCGGAGGGCACGGAAAGCGGCGGTCACATCGGTTCAACGACGACAATGGCGCTTGTGCCGCAGGTTGTGGACGCGGTGAGCATTCCGGTGATTGCGGCAGGCGGTATCGCGGACGGCAGGGGCTTTGCGGCGGCATTTATGCTCGGCGCGGAGGGCGTGCAGCTTGGTACGCGCTTTGTCGTGGCGACGGAGTCGATTGTGCATGAGAAGTACAAGGCAATGTTAATCAAGGCAAAGGACATCGATTCGGCAGTCACGGGACTTTCGACAGGGCACCCCGTTCGGAGTATCCGCAACAAGATGACAAAGGAATATTTAAAGCTGGAAAAAGAGGGCGCGGACTTTATGGAGCTTGAGAAAATGACGCTTGGCTCCCTGCGCAAGGCAGTCGTGGAAGGCGATGTCGTAAACGGCACGGTGATGGCAGGTCAGATTGCGGGACTTGTCAAGAAGGAACAGCCCTGTAAGGAAATCATCGACGAAATTATGTCGGAGGGCATGGAATTATTAAACAAAACATTTTAAGATAAATACAAACATATGTTTGAAAAGTATCCTTATAAAAAAGAAAGGCATATAAAATGAGCAAAACAGCATTTATTTTCCCCGGTCAGGGTTCCCAGTACGTTGGCATGGGAAAGGATTTTTATGATACATACAGTGAGGCAAAGGAAGTATTTGCGCTCGCGGGCGAGGCGTCAGGGCTTGATATGGAAAAGCTTTGTTTTGAGGAAAACGAGGACATCAATATCACGGAATATACGCAGATTGCAATGCTTGCGGACGAGGTGGCAATCTTGAAGGTGCTTGAATCAAAAGGCATTAAGGCGGATATTACGGCGGGCTTAAGCCTTGGAGAGTACGGCGCGCTTGCGGCGGCGGACGTTATGGATTTGAAGGATTTGTTCCATATTATCAGAAAACGCGGTATTTTCATGCAGGAGGCGTATCCGGTGGGCGGTGCGATGACGGCGGTGCTCGGACTTGACGGCGAGAAAATAAATGAGATATGTGCGGCGACAGAGGGCATTGTGACCGTGGCAAACTACAATTGCCCCGGACAGATTGTTATTACCGGAGAAGAAAAAGCAGTGGCGGCAGCCGCGCAGGCGCTTTCGGACGCAGGTGCAAAGCGCTGTGTACCGTTGAAGGTAAGCGGCCCGTTCCACTCTGAGCTTTTAACGGGAGCAGGCGAAAGGCTTGGCGAGGAATTAAAGAATATTGAACTGCGCAATCCGGCAATTCCTTATATCAGCAATGTCAATGCGACGGATGTGACGGACAAGGCGCCGATTAAGGAGCTTTTGCAGAATCAGGTGTCCAATTCCGTGTGCTGGCAGCAGACGATTGAGAAAATGATTGCGGATGGCGTTGACACGTTTATCGAAATAGGACCGGGAAAAACCCTTAGCGGCTTTATGAGAAAGATTAACAAAGACGTTAAGTGCATTAGTATAGATAAGATAGAAGATTTGGAGAAATTATAAAATGTTAAAGGACAAGGTAGCTCTCGTAACGGGAGCAGGACGCGGGATTGGGCGTGAAATTGCGCTCACGCTCGCAGCAAACGGTGCAACCGTCATCGTAAACTACAACGGTTCGAAGGATGCGGCGGATGAGGTGGTTTCCACAATCACCCAAAACGGCGGCAGCGCGGAGGCAATCCAGTGCAACGTGTCCGATTACGCCGCAAGTGAGGCGTTCGTCAAGACCGTTTTGGAAAAATACAAAAAAGTGGACATTCTCGTAAACAACGCGGGCGTTACAAGGGATAACCTCATTATGCGCATGAGCGAGGAGGATTACGACGCAGTGCTCGACACAAACTTAAAGGGCACATTCAATATGATAAAGCACCTCTCACGCAGCTTTATCAAGCAAAGAGGCGGCAAAATCATCAACATCACGTCCGTGAGTGGCGTGCTTGGAAACGCGGGACAGGCAAATTATTCCGCGTCAAAGGCGGGCGTCGTCGGACTGACCAAGAGCGTGGCAAGGGAGCTTGCAAGCCGCGGCATTAATGTCAACGCGGTGGCTCCGGGCTTTATCGACACGGATATGACAAAGAACATGACAGAGGACGCAAAGAAAGAGCTTTCTGCGATGATACCGCTGGGCAGAATCGGCAGCACGAAGGATATTGCACAGATGGTATTATTCCTTGCAGGCGACAATGCAAACTACATTACGGGACAGGTAATGTGCGTTGACGGCGGTATGGCAATTTAGAGGCTCTGAATGGAGGATATTGAGGAATGAAAAAAAGAGTAGTAGTAACAGGCATGGGCGCAATCACGCCGATTGGAAACAGTGTAGACGCTTTTTGGGAAGGCATTAAGCAGGAGAAAATCGGGTTTGACAAGATTTCCTATTTTGACGCTTCCGATTACAAGTGCAAGATTGCGGCACAGGTAAAGGATTTTGATCCGGCGGCATATATGGACAAAAAGGCGGCGCGCAGAATGGAGCAGTTCTGCCAGTTCGCGGTGGCGGCTTCCAAGGAGGCGCTTGAGGACGCAGGGGTTGATATGGAGAAAGAGGACGCGTTCCGTGTCGGCTGCTCGATTGGCAACGGTGTCGGCAGCTTACAGGCGATGGAGCGCGAACACACAAAGCTTGTGGAAAAAGGGCCGTCAAAGCTGTCTCCGCTGTTTGTACCTCTTGTGATTTCCAACATGGCAGCAGGAAACGTCAGCATTCAGTTCGGATTAAAGGGCAAAAACATTAACGTCGTAACGGCGTGTGCGACGGGTACCAACTCGATTGGAGAGGCATTCCGCACAATCCAGTATGGCGATGCCGACATCATGGTTGCAGGCGGTACAGAAAGCTCCATCACACCGCTTGGAATTGGCGGATTTGCGGCGCTTACCGCACTTTCCTCCAGCGAAGACCCGAAGCGTTGTTCCATTCCGTTTGACAAGGACAGGGACGGCTTTGTCATGGGCGAGGGCGCAGGCATTGTCGTGCTTGAGGAGCTTGAGCACGCAAAGGCAAGAGGCGCGAAGATTTATGCGGAGGTTGTAGGCTATGGCTGTTCCGCAGACGCGTTCCACATCACCTCTCCCGCAGAGGACGGCTCCGGCGCGGCGGCCGCAATGCTCAATGCAATCAAGGACGCAGGCATAGAGCCGGCGGACATTACGTATATCAATGCGCATGGCACAAGCACACATCACAACGATTTGTTTGAGACAAGGGCAATCAAGATGGCGTTTGGCGACCATGCAAAGGACATCAAAATCAATTCCACAAAGTCTATGGTAGGTCATCTGCTTGGCGGCGCGGGCGCGGTTGAGTTCGTGGCGTGCGTGAAGGAAATAGAGGAAGGCTTTATCCATAAGACGGTCGGCTTGCAGGAAGGCGAAGAGGAGTTGGATTTGAATTACTGTAAGGAAAGCTATGAGGAAGAGGTACCTTACGCACTCAGCAATTCCCTTGGCTTTGGCGGACACAACGCAAGCATTATCGTGAAAAAATACGCAGAATAAAAAGTTTAAAACTGACACGCGTGTCATAATTAAAACTGACACGCGTGTCATAATGAGAATACAGGAAGGTGACACATATGTCAGTTTATACAGCAAAAGAAATTATGGAGATTATTCCCCACAGACACCCTTTCATGCTGATTGATACGATTGAGGAGCTTGACGAGGGCGAGCGCGCGCTTGGGAAAAAGTGCGTAAGCTTTAACGAGCCGTATTTTGCGGGACATTTCCCCGGAAACCCTGTTATGCCCGGTGTGCTCATTATTGAGGCGCTTGCGCAGGTCGGCGCGGTTGCGATTTTGGGAATGCCCGAGTGGAAAGGCAAGACGGCGTACTTTGTGGGAATTGACAAGGCGCGCTTTAAGCAGAAGGTCTATCCCGGCGACGTGCTCATGCTTGAGACGAAAATTGTCAAGGTAAAGGGACCAATCGGCGTCGGTGAGGCGACGGCAACGGTAAACGGCAAGGTGGTCTGCAAGGCGGAATTAACCTTTGCTATCGGGGACTAAAAGCCCGGAAATAAAAAGAAAAGAGGTTAGGCTGTTATGGAAAGAAAGCGGAGATTTCCGATGAATTTATACAATAAACTGGAGGAAAGGCTCAAAACCAAGTCGGAGGAAAACGACACGCAGGCGCCCGCCATCGAAGTGCCCGCAATTGAGGAAAAGCGGATTAAATGCCCGAAATGCGGAAAAATGGTAGAGCGTGAGCGCGTTGTGAAGCATAAATATATCTGTTATGAGTGCGGCGGGTATTTCCGCGTCAAGACAAACAACCGTATTCGTATGGTTGCTGACCCCAAGACCTTTGAGCCGTGGTTTGAGGACATGGAGGTAAGCAATCCGCTTGACTTTAACGGCTATGAGGAAAAGCTTGCGGCGGCGCGGGAAAAGACTGGGCTCAAAGAAGCGGTCACGGTCGGACGCTGCAAGGTATTTGGCGACGACATTGTGCTTGGCGTGTGCGACTCGCGTTTTATGATGTCGAGCATGGGACACGTTGTCGGAGAGAAGATTACAAGGGCAATCGAGCGTGCGACGGAATTAAAGCTTCCCGTGTTTATGTTCTGCTGTTCCGGTGGTGCGAGAATGCAGGAGGGCATTGTTTCCTTAATGCAGATGGCAAAGACCTCGGCGGCGATTAAAAAACACGGCGACGCAGGGCTTTTATACTGCTCGATTTTAACCGACCCCACAACAGGCGGCGTGACGGCAAGCTTTGCAATGCTTGGCGATGTGATTATGGCGGAGCCGGGTGCGCTGATTGGCTTTGCGGGACCGCGTGTCATCAAGCAGACCATCGGACAGGAGCTGCCGGAGGGCTTTCAGACGGCGGAGTTTTTGGTAGAGCACGGGTTTGTGGACGGTATTGTGGAGCGTGACGAGCTGAAAAAGACCATTCACTTTTTGTTAAGGGCACACAAATGCGCAGGAGCGAAAACCTGTGCCGATTTCTGCGAGGACACGGGCAAGAAGTTCGAATTAAGCGAGAGCTTAAAGGAGCAGACATGGAATTCCACACCGCGCACGGCTTGGGAAAAGGTAAAGGCTGTCAGGCAGGTTGACAGACCGTCCGCGACAGATTACGTGGAACATATATTCGATTATTTTACAGAGGCACACGGCGACAGGGGCTTTAGCGATGATAAGGCGTTAATCGGCGGCATCGGTTTCCTTGACGGACAGCCCGTTACCGTGATTGCGGATTTGAAGGGAAAGAGCTTTGAGGAATGTCAGGAGCGTAACTTTGGTATGCCGCTTCCCGAGGGCTACCGGAAAGCGCTTAGGCTCATGAAGCAGGCGGAAAAGTTTGGCAGACCGATTGTGAGCTTTGTCAACACGTCCGGCGCATTCTGCGGCATTGAGGCGGAGGAGCGCGGACAGGGCGAGGCGATTGCGAGAAATCTTTTGGAAATGTCCGGCTTAAAGGTACCTGTTTTGTGTATCCTGATTGGCGAGGGCGGCAGTGGCGGCGCACTTGCGACGGCAGTCGGAAACGAGGTTTGGATGCTGGAAAATTCCACATACTCCATTCTTTCACCGGAGGGCTTTGCGTCCATTCTTTGGAAGGATTCAAGCAGGGCGCAGGAGGCAAGCGAGGTCATGAACATCACGGCGCAGGATTTGAAGCGGCTTGGCGTGATTGAGCAGATTATCCCTGAGTTTGGCGGCGCAGGCGAGGACACGGCAGCGGCGATTGCAGGCTATATGAAAGACCAAATAAAAGAATTTTTGAAGAAATATGACGGCAAGAGCGGCGAGGAAATTGCGGCGGAGCGTTATGCGCGTTTCAGGAATTTTTAGTTCTGTATCAGAAAGGCTTAAAAAAGAAGGATTAATCGCATGAAAATAAATGAATTGAAAATAGGTGAGCTCATGGCGCGCATTCCGGTCATACAGGGCGGAATGGGCGTGGGCATAAGCCTTTCGAATTTGGCAGGAGCGGTGGCAGCGGCAGGCGGAATCGGAGTTATCTCCACGGCGCAAATCGGCTACCGCGAGCCGGATTTTGACAGACACCCGATTGAATGCAACCTAAAAGCAATTGGCGACGAAATCAGAAAAGCAAGGGCAATCGCAAACGGCGGAGTGATTGGCGTCAATATCATGGTCGCGACAAAGCATTATGAGGATTACGTGAAGGCGGCGGTGGACGCGGGCGTTGACCTTATCATATCCGGCGCGGGGCTTCCGATGACGCTCCCCGAGGTTTCCGGCGACGCGAAAATCGCGCCGATTGTCTCAAGCAAAAAATCGCTGTCGGTGATAGCAAAATATTGGAAGAAAAAATATGACAGAAAGCCGGATTTGGTCGTAATCGAGGGACCTTTGGCAGGCGGACATCTAGGCTTTCATCTTGAGGAAATTGAAGAATACACTGTTTCAAAGACGAAAGACTATGATGAGGAGGTTCGCCAAATCATTGCGCTTGCAGACGAGATGGAGGTACCTGTCGCAGTGGCAGGCGGCGTCTATGAGCGCGCCGACATGGAGCATTATCTGGAGATGGGCGCAAAGGCAGTGCAGATTGCCACGCGCTTTGTCACCACGAAGGAGTGCGACGCGTCGGAGGCGTATAAGCAGGCGTATATCAATGCGAAAAAAGAGGATATTGTGCTGGTGAAAAGTCCGGTCGGAATGCCGGGACGTGCGATACATAATGCCTTTTTGGATAAGGTGGCACAGGGAGAGCGGTTCATGCGGGGGTGCAGGCAGTGTATCAGCACCTGCAAGCCCGAGACGACGCCCTACTGTATCACGGAGGCGCTTGTAAACGCGGTGAAGGGCAATCTCGACGAGGGATTGATTTTCTGCGGCAGCAATGCCTACCGCGCGCACAAAATCGAGACAGTAGCCGATATAATGGAGGAATTTTCATAATGGCAATAAAAATAACAGGTACGGGCAGTGCCCTTCCTGAAAAAAGAGTGACAAATTTTGACTTGGCAGAGCTTGTGGAAACCTCTGACGAGTGGATTCGTGAGCGCACGGGTATCGCGGAGCGCAGGATTTCCACAGGCGACACGGTATCGTCGCTTGCCGCAAGGGCGTGTGGGCGGGCGCTTGCGATGGCGGGGAAGGACGCGCAGGATGTCGATTTGATTTTGGTGGCAACCTGCTCGCCGGAGCTTTTGCTTCCGTGCTGTGCGTGTCAGGTGCAGGGTGCAATCGGCGCGCACAAAGCGGTGGCGTTTGACTTAAACGCGGCGTGCTCCGGATTTTTGTTCGCGCTCAACACCGCGTATGCCTATATGCAGACCGGACTTTACAAAAACGCGCTCATTGTCGGCAGTGAGGTGCTTTCGAAGCTGATTGACTGGACAGACCGCTCGACGTGCGTTTTGTTCGGGGACGGCGCGGGTGCGGCGTTCATGGAGTATTCGGAGACGGACGAGGTCTGCGAAAATGGCAGGAAGGTCGGAGTTGAGGGAACGCTGATGGGTTCGGACGGCGCAAAGGGCATGGTGCTTGCCTGCGCGGAGCGTGCAGTATCCAACCCGTATTATCAGGAGACGGACAGCGTAAAGCCCCACGTCCACATGGACGGGCAGGAGGTCTATAAATTTGCGACAAGACAGGTTCCCGCCTGTATCAAAGAGGCGTTAGAGAATACTAACTTAACGGTGGAGGACGTTGACTTGTTTGTGCTCCATCAGGCAAACGTGCGCATTATTGAGTCGGTGGCAAAGCGTCTGAAATCAGACCTGTCCAAATTTCCGATGAATTTGGATAAAACCGGCAACATGTCGTCAGCGACAATTCCCGTATTACTGGACGAACTCAACCGGAACGGAAAAATCAAGAAAGGCGACAGACTTGTGCTGTCGGGCTTTGGAGCGGGGCTGACCTATGGAGCAAGCATACTCGTCTGGGGCGCTTAAAAAAACGAATTGGGGAATTGGAATTGGTGCGCACATGGAAAAGAAAACAAGCAGAACCTTAAATGAATTGCTGGTGAAGCTTTTTAACAACATGATGGATATGGAAGAGCGGGCAATCATCACGGACGAATTTCGGGACATCACGAATAACGACATGCATATCATCGAAGCCATCGGCATTGAGGAGCCGCACAAGATGTCGGAGATTGCCGCCCGCCTCGGCGTCACGGTCGGGACACTCACCACAAATATGAACAGCCTTGAAAACAAAGGTTACATTCGGCGTGAGCGCAGTGAAACAGACAAGCGCGTTGTGCTGGTCATGCTGCAGGAGAAGGGCAGGAAGGCATTTTTCCATCACAGGGACTTTCACAAGAAGATGATTAAGGCAATTGTAGAGAACCTGTACGAGGACGAGATGGAGGCTGCGATTAAGGGATTGCTGAACTTAAATGCATTTTTGGAAAAAATTGATACGGAAAAAGACAAGTCATGAAAAGCGGAGAATTGCAGTTTATTCTCCGCTTTTTGTATGCTTATTTTAATCCTTTTAACATACGCTTGTTTTCATACATCAGCGCGTCCGCCTCGTCGATTGCCTCCTCTAACGTCCTGCCGCCCTTGATGAGCACATAGCCGTGTGCAATCGTCAGCGTAAAGCCCAAATCCGGTCTTTTGTTAAAATCCTCACAATAATGCTTGAGACGCGCAATGCACGTATTATAGATTTCGTCCGCATTGAGTGCGTTGATAATGGTCAGAAATTCGTCGCCGCCCGTCCGGTAGGAAGCGCATTCCTTGTCGTAATGGACAAACGCGTACCGCAACCCGTCGGCAACCGCCTTAATCATCATGTCGCCCTTCTCATGACCAAGCGTGTCGTTTACCTTTTTCAGGTTGTTGACATCAAACTGGATAATGCCAAGCGGTGAAAAGCTGTCAATAATATGGTTGTACTCCGGCACATGCTCGTTAAACGCCGTGCGGTTGTAAAGTCCCGTCATATAGTCCGTCAGCGCAAGGTCATGCAGCATATCCGCTTTCATGCCCTTTGAAAACGTGGTCACAATATGCTGGAACTGGTACACAATCAGGCAGAGCAAAAAGCAGAGCAGTGCAATACGCACATACGACGAATAATCGTCGTAGCTGCCAAGGATATACTTGACAAGCGCCACCGTAACGCACACGACAAGAATACCAAGCAGCGGGAAAATAATGTGTTTTTTTGCCTTCTGCCGGTCGTTTTTCATGTAGCTTAGCACAAGCGGCACCATCAGCGGGATTAAAATGACAAGAAGGATACGCGTAATCATAAGCGAGTAATGGAAATCCATAATGCCAAAAAGCTGCATAATGACTGACGCAATCATGGCAACCGCACTTACAAGACTGTAAATAATGGAGAAGGTGTGCAGCTTTCCTTTTAAGCGGTAAACCGCCATCATGCCATAGGAGGTCGGAATTGCCACAAGCGCCGTATATCCCCAAAGATGGATAATCTCGGAGTGCCCGATAAAGAGCTGCCACAGCATGGACTCCGCTCCCAGCCACTGCGCGGAGAAAAACGTGGCAAGTCCCAAATAAAGCAAATCCTTGCCCGCCGTCTGCCCTTTTCGCATGTAGAAATAAAGTATGATAATGACAAAACCGCAAATGAGTAAAAAGGAGCTTAGGATAAAACCAAAAATATGTTCGAACGTCACCTTCCGGTAAATGTCCTGTGCGCTGCCAAGATAAATGTGGTCAATCAATCCCTTCGAATTGGCATAGCAGGTTGTGACCTCAAGGCACAATGATACAGGAAGCTTCGAAGCGCTCAGCGAGACCACATGCCAGCGGCTGCCGGGCGAATTGCCATAAAGCGGCGAATGAATGTTGTAATCCTCGTGGATAAGCACGCCGTTGACATACAGATTGGCATAGCAGCTTCGTGCCCGGAAAATAATCGCGGTGTCCGGCTCCACCTTGTCTAACCTGCAATAAACGGACTGCGGCACAGGTTCCCCCGTCTCGCCGTCATACACTCCAAATCCAGAGAGCGTGCAGTACCCGCCCGTCGTGTCCTTCCAGCTATGGGAAAGGTCAACCGCGTCGAAGGAGGTCAGCGAAAAAAAACGTATCAGAACGCCCCACAGCGAGACGGCGATTATGAGGTAAAATCCCCAGTTTACGATGCGCAGTAGGGTTGTATTGGCAAAATCTTTGATGGTTTGTTTCATTGGTACACCTGCTTTATATGAAAAATTTCCGGATTTTTAGGAAATAACCAAAAATAACCGAATTTTATAAGAAAAAACTGGAAACATATACATATATATGATAAAATAAATTTACAAATATTCCAAGTAGTTATTTGAAAAATTTGTGAATTTTGTGAAAATTGTTCTTTCGTTTGGTATGAACAACGACGTATTTCCAAAAAATATAAGGGGGAAATCACAACAAGGTTAAGGGGGGAAAATTGAATAATGGAGCATACGAAAAGCAAAAAAATTGCCAAGCGGTATATGTATTTTTGCAGGGAATGCGGCTATTTAAGCTTTGATGCGGCACGCTGCGAGCAGTGCAAGGGGGCGCAGATGGAGGAGACCCCGAAGCGTTACGGGCTTACAAATCTCGCATGTATCCGAATGGCAGTGATTGATTTTGAGACAATGAAACAGGAATTTCGCCGACAGGCATTAGGCAGCTTGGAGGGAGGACAGTAGTCCTCCTTCCTGTATATTAATGTACACAACGGTTTGCGTATGCGGGTGTTCGGTAGAGGGGGAAGGGCATGGCAAACTTTACATTACAAGAGCTACAAAGCATGATAACTGTGGACATGGGGGATTACAAGGTCGCGCACGGTGAGAAAAAGCTCATCACAAGGGATTTGGGCTCGTGTGTCGGGGTGGCGATTAAGGATTCGCTGACGGAGGTCGGCGGGCTGATACATATCATGCTGCCGGAATACCAGCCAAACGGTTGCGAGGCGTCCCTTCACCATGAGGTTGGTACCGCGAAATATGCGGACACGGGGCTTGAGGAGATGGTGCGGATTTTGGAGACAAAGGGAGCGCAGCGCACGCGTCTTGTGGCAAAGATTGCAGGCGGCGCGCACATGATTTTACACCCCGTCATAGCAGAAAGCCGCGACATTTCCTCCCAAAATGTGGCGGCAGTCAAAAAAAAGCTCGGTGAGCTGAACATTCCGGTGCTTGCGGAGGAAACCGGAGAGCACTATCCGCGCACGGTGGTGTTTGACGTATCAAGCGGGACGCTGCGCATTGTGACCTCGGGGCGTGAGGACAGAATGCTGTAGGAGCGTGTTTGAAAGACAAGGAGGATTTGGTATGGGTGAGCAGTTTCATGAGGAAAACGAAATGCAGCTTTTGGAGCGCAACATTATAAAAAGCTACAATGAGCTTTTGAAAACGCTTTGGGAAGAAGGCGACATGGATACGCTCGGGCAGGTCATCATGGACGAAAAGTACCGCAATGATTTGCTGGCAATGCATACGGGAAGATTAAAAGAAGGACACGAGCTGTAATCGTGTCCTTTTTATATAAGAAGATTTTTGTCAGTGCTTTAACAATGCAAGCGCGGCACGCCGTTTATGTCCCCTGTAAAGGCTTGCGAAACGGTTGTAAAACCAAAAGCCCTCCACAAGTACGTGGTTTAACACGCCGATTTTGTCCTTGACAGTGCCCTGATAATAGGTTCCGCCGTAATCAACCGCCTTGCGCTCTTTCACATAATTGATTAAGTCCGTCTCCGTTTTGATTTCCTCCTTGAAAACCGTGTAAGCCGTCCCAATGCATTCTAAGCTGTGGGAATCGCTGCCGCCAAACATCGACAGCTTATATTCAAACGCAAGCCGTCTCGCATTCATGTTTGCTTCAACGGACTCGCAGGAGTTAAACGCTTCCAAGAAATCAAAGCTTTCCATAATCCCCGGATTTTTCTTATAAGCGCGCGTGCGTGCAAAGCTCATATGCCGCCCGCCATATGGGTGCGCAGGTCCCAGAATACCGCCGTGGCGGTGCACAATGTCAATCAGCAGCTTCACGGGAAGCCCTCTGCATTCCATCAGCGGAAGCCTCACATCTTCCGGCAAAATCACCAAAATATGCCCCGCGTCAATCGTGTCGTACTCAATCCCCCTCAATACCACAAAATCCGTAATTTTTTCCTTCAGGTTATTCCTGTAATAGCGAAAGCCGTTGTACGAATCATGGTCTGTAACAAGCATTCCGCCAAAGCCCTGCGACTTCAATATCTGAATGTAGCGGGCAATTTCCACCTTGCCATCAAGCGATCCTTCCTTCGTGTGACAATGCATATCAAATTTTATACTGGATTCCATTTTCATTCCCCCAAAACAGTGCAGTCCTACGCGACACATCTATTGTAATACAAATAGGTGATATAATCAAATACCATTTTATGAAAATTCACGAAAAATATACATTTTCCGGCAATATCGTCAAAATACACTATAAAACCGGATTAACATGGGAAACTTTGGCACATTCTCAAAATTGACTTTTCGGAATGCATCAACTATAATAACATGATATGAAAGTGAGGCGTATTTATGTCAAGCTATATCAGGTGCTCTGAGGAGACTTTGGCGTATAAGCTGACGTTAAAAGTGTAAAGAATTTTTGGGAATTTAAGAGGGGATTATTATGAAAAACAAAGTGCAGGAGCTTGCCCGCAGGTACCGTTCACTTCTTGTAATGGGCATTTACGCAGTATTTTACATGATTGCGTTCTTCTACTTGGAGCAGCGCGAGGGTGCAATCCATGAGATAAACTTCGGAATTGACGCGTACATTCCGTTCTGTGAAATATTTATCATTCCATACCTGATGTGGTTTGGTTATGTGGCGATTACCGTATGCTTTTTGTGCATTAAGGATAAGGAAGAGAGTGACAGGCTTGTGGCGTTCCTGATGGCAGGCATGACAATCTTTATCGTTGTTTCCGCTGTCTATCCAAACGGGCACCACCTAAGACCAGCCGTGTTTCCGAGGGACAATGTGTTCACGCGAATGATTGCGGTGCTCTATGAGAGCGATACGCCGACGAACGTGCTCCCGAGCATTCATGTGTATAACTCCATTGCGATTATGATAGCGGTGTGGAGAAGTAAGTGCTTTCAAGGGCATAAGCTTATAACGGGCTTCATGCTTGGCTTGGGCGCGAGCATTATCTGCTCGACGGTGCTGATTAAGCAGCATTCCATGATTGATGTGCTGCTGGCGTTTATCTTATCAGGGCTGATGTATTCGATTTGTTACAGAAGAGCCGGTGTCAGGGAGAAACGTACAGCGAAATACTGGCAGTAAAATAAAAAAATTGAGCGGTCTGCTCAATTTTTTTGTGTTTTCATAATTTTTCGTATTTTAATTGGTAAGTGTATTCGCTGACACGCTCTTGATAATGAAATGAGAAATCTCATCGTAATTTTCTTCCGGCATGATAAATACTTTTCTGCCGCTGCTTAACGTAAGCGCGACGGAGTTCCCCTTTTCGTTCACATCATCACAAACTGCATCGAAATTATTTTTCAGAGATACGAAGTCCATTTCCTTTACTAAATTTTTCATACGAGATCCTCCTAATCCTGTACTGGGGATTGCCGCCTTATATTATGTAATGATGAAATCATTGGGGAATATGGGGAAAGGCGACAAGATTAATTACCTTTAATGTATCAATAATAACGAATTTTCGCGGCAATTTCAAGCAGTTTTTGAATATTTAATAAAATATTTCCAAATATGTTGTCAAACAGGAAAAATCCCTTCGAATTGTACAGGGATTTTACGAGTATTTTGTAATCGAAGGAACAAATCCTTCAAATATAAACAAATCAAAGCTTTTAGAGACGCGCTCGAGCTCCTCCTGTGAGCGCACCGTCCATGCCACGCTAAGGCAGCGATAGAGCTTGCGGCAGAGCGTCCTTGAAAGCTCATTTTTGTGCTTGCAGTTGTATGCCACAAAATCAGGCGCCGCATAGCAGTTTCCAATTAAATGTGACAGCAGGAAATAGGAAAGCCGCAGCCTTTTTCTTGTAAAGTCCTCCGAGAGCTGTCCCCGCACGATGTTGGGGCGATGGATTTTGTACCACCGCACGGCAAGCGGGTGAAAGGACTCGATACAATACAGCCCTTTATAATTAGAAAGAATACGATCACAGATACTGCAAAGCCTGCCGGCATTTTTTTCAACCTTATATTCAATAATCAGCGGGACGCGTCCGTCAACCGCCTTTAAAACCGCCTCAAAGGAAGGGATTTTTTCGTCCGTTCCAAGCAGTCGGAAGCGCTGGAGCTCCTCGAAGGTATAGTCCTTCAGATACCCTTTTACGCCGCACATGCGGTTGAGTGTATCGTCGTGGAATACCACGGGGACATTATCCTTCGTGAGATGTACATCAAACTCAATGCCATAGCCCAAATCGGCGGCATGCTTGATTGCAGTGTATGAATTTTCCGGCAAAAGCGGCTCCCCGTTTTTCCTCGCGCCGTGAAGCCCCCTGTGGGCATACATATGACCAAAAAACGGTGTATAGTCAGGTCTGCCATATATGCGTGGTTTGATTGAAATGAGATATAATGCGCACGCGGCGCACAAAAACAGAAGTAAAAGTAAGATTTTCATGATGAACGCCTCCTATATAAAATAATATATAAAAGTCAGGTAAAATGCAACAATATCTCCGCAATATCTCAAAAATCTATAAAGTTTTCAGTGAATTGTTGTACTTTTTGATTTTTTAGTATAATATAAATCTATATGGACTAATTTCAGGAGGGGGAGTTCGGACAGGTTGGAGCAGAATGGAGGATTATTATGAAGAAAAGAATATTGGCGCTGGTATTAGCGGCAGCGATGGCGCTTGGGACAACGGGCTGTAGTCTTTTTGCTGTCAGCAAAAACAGTGTGGCAGAGAATACCGTGAAGGACAGCATTGCAAAGGAGTTTCAAAACGGCACGCAGGAAAGCACGGTTGCCGGGGAGGAGATAGAGGCTGCATCTGCGGGAGCAGGCAGTGAACAAAAAGAGGTACGGTATCAGGACGATTACTATGAATACGTCAATCAGAACCTTTTGTCAAAAATCGAGCTTGCGGCGACAGACGCGCACTGGGACTGGTTTGGCGAGCTCAATGCCGTGGTAAGCAGCGAGATGGAGGATATTATCCGCGAGCTTTCCAAGGACGGGAAGACATACAAGAAAGGCACGCCGGAGCAGAAAATCAAGGATATGTACGAATGCGTGTCCAATGTGGAAAACAGAGATACAACCGGATTAGGTCCTTTAGAGCCATATATGAACAGCATTCGCAGTGCGAAAAACATCGACGAGTATCTGGACGCGCTTGCACATTTGAGCGGC
The DNA here is from genome assembly GCA_947567595.1 of uncultured Lachnospiraceae bacterium. GTDB lineage: Bacteria > Bacillota > Clostridia > Lachnospirales > Lachnospiraceae > COE1. Next base: position 40,227 of record CANOMQ010000025.1, read on the forward strand.
GAGTTCGGATTTAGCAGCATTGTGGGCGGTTATTATATTTCGCAGGATAAGGCGGATTCCAGTGAGTATTCCGTGTATATGATGTATGCGGATACCCTGATTGGAAAGGAGTACATTGAGGGCGAGGCGACGAAGGAATATGTCGATATGTACCTTGATTACGTCCATGACATGCTGACAGAGTTTGGCATGAGCGCAAGCGAGGCGGCGGCAAGCACGGACTCCATCGAGAAGCTTCTGCGTGACATCTGTGCGTCCACACTCACGACAGAACAATTGTACGACCCTGCAATTACCTACAACGTTTATACAGCAAAGGAATTGCAGCAGCTTTATACAAACGTAGATGTGGATAAGATGCTCAAAACGCTTGGCGTTTCCGGTCAGGATAAATATATCGTGATTGATGTGGAGCAGGCAAAAAAGATTAACTCGCTTTTGGTGGAAGAAAATTTACAGGCGTTAAAGGATTATTCAAGCTTTGTCATGCTCAATGATGTGGCGGAATACGCGTCGAGCGGCTATGTAAAGCTGCATGATGAGATGCAGAATGCGCTCTATGGTATCACGGAGAGCTGGGGCGATGAAAAGATTTGGATGGATTTGACACAGGACTTATTACCGTGGGACTTTGGAACCATCTATGTGGAGAAGCATTTCTCGCAGGAGGACAAAGAGGCGGTTGAGGCGATGATTGACCTGATATTGGAGGAATATGAGGAAATCATCAACAAGCAGGAATGGATGAGCGACGCGACCAAAAAGAAGGCGATTAAAAAGCTTGAAACCATGCAGGTAAAAATCGGTTATCCCGAGAAGTGGCCCGCAGCAAAGGACATGATGCAGGTAACGCCGATTTCAGAGGGCGGAAGCCTTTTATCCAACTGGCTTGTCAGTATGCAGGTGGCAATTGACGCGCAGCTACAGAAGCTTGGCACAAAGGTAGACCGCTCCGAGTGGGACGTGACGCCGCAGACAATCAATGCGATGTACGATCCGTCAAACAATGAGATTATCTTTCCGGCAGCAATTTTGCAGGCGCCGTTTTACAACAGCAGAAATTCGGACGGGGCGAATTTGGGAGGAATTGGCTTTGTCATCGCACATGAGGTCAGCCATGCGTTTGACTCCAGCGGCGCGCTGTATGACGAATATGGAAATTACAATGTATGGTGGACGGAGGAAGAGCTTGCGGAGTATGATAAGCTTTCGCAGTCCATTGTGGAGTATTACAACAATTATGAGATGATGGGCGTTAAGGTAAACGGAGACCTTACGCTGATGGAGAACATAGCCGATTTGGGCGCTATGACATGTATTACTTCTATTATAGGTGACGATGAGGACGCGCTTGACGATGCGTTCGGGCAGATGACCTATAACTGGGCAAGCGCGGATACGGCGAGTTTTATGATGTATCTGTTAAACACCGATACGCATTCACCCAATAAGGTCAGGGTAAATGCGGTGCTTAGCTCCTGCGATGCGTTTTATGACATTTATGACATTCAGGAAACAGACGGAATGTATGTCGCACCAAAGGACAGAGTCGGTATTTGGAGATAAAAACAAGGAGTACAGGGATTGAATAAGGGGGAAATGAAAATGAAGGGACTAAGGAAAAAAATAACAGGGTTATTTGTTCTGCTTGCAGTGCTTGCGGTATCTGCGGATATTTCCTGTATGCCGCGGGTACGGGCTGCGGAGTTTACCGTGACGGAGAGCAAGGCGGTGCTTTACAGCAACGATAACACGAGGGTGTACCGGACACCGGACGAAAGCACGGGTGCGGTTACGACAATCGCAAGCGGACTTCCGGTAAATGTCACGGGGATTACCTCAAACGGGTGGTTTCAGATTTCACTGCAAGGGGTTTACTATGTGCCGGGATATGGACTGGAATCGAGAAATTCCGGAAATACCAATCCGGTCGTGAACAACACGGACGTATCGATTTTGACAAAGGGAACCTTTTCCTTTTTCAAAAATCCACAGCTTGGGGATTTCACGAAAACCGAGGTTGAGGATATGGATGAAAACACCTACATTAAGTATCTTGATTCTTACTTAATGGGTTATGCCATGATAGAAAACTGCATTTTGCAGGATACAGGGGAACGGCTTAAGACGGTTTATGAGAATGAGGCAAGACTTGACAAGAACGTGGCAGGCATGACGATGCAGGCGTACCTGATTAACTACCGGAATAATTATTTGAGCGACAGCCTTGCAGGGCCGTTTCGCTCGGAGGCGGATTTGAAGCTTGCGATGAACAGGGCAATCCGGTATGAAATCGAAACGTTTGGCGCAGTCTACAAAAGCTCCAGCATTGGCGACAGCGAGAGCAAAATGACAAAGCTGATGGAGAGTGTAATCAACCAAATCAAGGCAGAACAGGGTGTGTCTTTTACCTGCCGCATGGAATACGGAGATTATAAAACGGGTGACGGCGACGAGGGAAAAGGCTGGGTTATCGAATTTACAAGGAAAAAATAGGAGTAAGTCTACAAATGTATAATAAGGAACATCTTGTAAGAGCAGATGCACAGGGAAATTTTTACTGCCGGGCAGTTGACGCGGTTTTAAACTGGCAGAAAAATCAGCAGGTATGCGGGATAGGCTGCCCTTGCTTTGTCATGGCGGATACCGTCGCAAGAGGGCACGGCTGTTTTGTGTGCCAATATGAAGGGGAGAGGTCTGACGAGGGCTCGCCCCTCTTTCCGTCTGTGCACGGACTCGACGAGCGGCTTGCGAAGGCATACCGGTATGCGGCAAATGCGCATCAGGGGCAATTGCGGAAGGGAACGGATATTCCGTACCTTACACACATCATTACAACGGTCAATTATTGTATGGAGCTTACGGACGATGTGGAGGTTTTACAGGCGGCAATCCTTCATGACACGGTTGAGGACACGGCGGTGACGCTGGAGGATTTGCGGCGTGAATTTGGAGCGCGCGTGGCGCGGATTGTGGAGGCGGACACGGAGGACAAGCGCCGCGACCGCCCGGCGTCCGAGACGTGGGAAATCAGGAAGCGCGAAACGGTGCTGCATTTGGCGGATAAGCCTTACGAGGCAAAGCTTGTGCTGCTTGCGGACAAGACGGCAAACGCGGAGTCGCTTTTTCGGGAATGGGAGCAGGTTGGCGACGCCGTCTGGGATAAATTTAACATGCGGGACAAGAACAAGCAGGGGTGGTATTTCCGCTCCGTGGCAGACTGTCTTTCGGAATTTTCTGACACAAGTGTCATGAAACAGCTTATGGAGTACATAGACAGGCTTTTTGGAAAGAAGGCAGAAGATGAATGAAACGGTAGTGACACTCAAAAAGGGTGAGGGAAGAAGCCTGAAGGCGGGCGGCTTGTGGATTTTTGACAATGAGATTGACACGATAAAAGGAACCTTTCAAAACGGCAGTCTTGTGGAGGTTCAGGATTTTGACGGATATGGAATGGGACGGGGGTTTATCAACCAGAATTCCAAAATCAGGATACGCATGATGACGCGCAACCCAAAACAGCCGATAGATGACGTTTTTTTGCAGAAGCGGGTGCAGGCGGCGTGGGATTACAGGAAGGATACCGTGGATACGTCCTCGTGCAGGGTGATTTTCGGGGAGGCGGATTTTTTGCCGGGGCTTGTGATAGATAAGTATGAGGACGTGCTGGTCGTGCAGTCCCTTGCGCTTGGCATGGAGCGCTTTAAGGAGACCATTGTTGGACTTTTAAAGGAGGCACTTTTGGCGGACGGCATTCCAATACGCGGCGTTTATGAGAGAAGTGACGCGAAGGAGCGCGACAAGGAGGGCATTCCCCGGGTAAAGGGATTTATCGGAGCTGACTTTGACACGAATGTCGCGATTGTTGAAAACGGTGTGCGTTACATGGTTGACGTGGCAAACGGTCAGAAGACGGGCTTTTTCCTTGACCAGAAGTACAACCGGCTTGCGATACAGAAGCTATGCAAAGGGAAACGTGTGCTGGACTGCTTTACGCACATGGGAACGTTTGCGCTGAATGCGGGCATTGCAGGTGCGCGGGAGGTTACGGGGCTTGACATTTCCGAATTTGCGGTGCAGCAGGCGACGGACAATGCGCGGCGCAACGGCTTGCAGGATACGGTGCGCTTCCGGTGTGTAAATGTTTTAGAGGAACTGCCGCGCCTTGCCGCAATGGGCGAGCAGTATGATGTGGTGATTTTGGACCCTCCGGCGTTCACAAAGTCGCGGCAGGCGACGAAGAATGCGGTAAAGGGGTATCGTGAGATTAACCGGAAAGGCTTGCAGCTTGTAAGGGACGGCGGGTATCTGGCGACGTGCTCCTGCTCGCATTTTATGACACAGGAGCTGTTTGCAAAGACGATACAGGAAGCGGCGAAGAGTGTGCATAAGCGTCTTAGGCAGGTAGAGTTTCGGACACAGGCGCCTGACCACCCGATTTTGTGGGCGGCGGAGGAGAGTTATTATTTGAAGTTTTATGTATTTCAGGTGGTAAGTGCGTATATATAGGTGTATTTTGCCGAAATTGTTAAGGAAGCATGGTTTTCAAGCATGGTTTGGATGCATAAACATATTGTAATTCCTAATCGAAGATGTTATAATTATGCATACTAAGTTAACAAAATTTAATTTTCTATTGGAGGTATTTCATGAAAAAGAAATTATCGCTTTGGGCGGCGCTGTGCATGATGCTTGTGTGCGTTATGTCGGTAACGGCGTTTGCGGCAGGAACGGCAACGATTACACAGTGTATCATCAGCGGCGCAGACCAAATCACGGTTACGGCGACGACAGCGGGCGTGGCAAGTGAGGATGGCAACCTGTACCTGTTTGAGATGAAGCCCTATCAGAATTCCATTGCGGGAAGGGTTGATTTCTGCGCAGTGGCACCCAATGCCCCGACAGTAACCTTCACGACACCGCTTGGCAAAAACACGGCAAATTCCAAGCTGTGCTCAAGATTTGTGGTAGCGGCAAAGGCAGGCGGCGCATATACGGCAGTCAGTCAGGAGTTTTACATCACGAACCCGGAAGCAGGCGCGGCACATACGGCAGTCAATCCGGTTCCGTTGTCAATCAAGGGTATCACAGCCGATAACGCGGCGATTATGGTACTTCCGGAGCTTGGTGTGCAGCACGCGAGCTATGAGCTTGCAATTGACCGCTTCTTCACACCCGGAGAAGGCGTTTCTTATACATACAACGGAAAGCCCTATAGCTTTAACAAGACAGTCGTAGCAGAGTATGACATGATTATGCAACTTTTTGCGGCACAGAAGGTAGAAGTGACGATGAATATCGTAAACTACTACAATGCCGCAACGGCGCTTACGGTAAAGCCTTCCGCAAGGGTTGGCGGATACCGTCACTATGCGTTTAACATGGACGAGCAGCTTGGCGCGGAGTCGATTGAGGCGCTGATGGCATTCCTTACGGAGCGCTACAGCAATCCGGCGACAGGACTGATTACCAACTGGATTATCGGCAATGAGGTCAACAACAATAATCCGTGGTACTTTGCGGGAAATTATAATGTGACAAACTTTACGTTAGAGTATGAGAAGGCATTCCGCGTATGCTACAACGCAATCAAGGCGCAGAACGCAAACGCAAGGGTGCTGACCTGTATCGACCAAAGATGGCTGTGGGAGGACGGAACGGCGAACCAGTATGGCGCAAAGAAGTTCATTGACGCGTTCAACACGGATGTTGCGTCACATGGAAACATTGACTGGGGCGTAGCATGGCACCCGCACCCCGTACCGCTTACAACGCCGCGGTTCTGGGATATGCCTTCGAATTATAGAGCGCTCCATCTGATTAGCAATGACGCGAATACAAAGATGATTAATCCACAGAACATGGACGTATTCACAAATTATATGGCACAGCCTTCATTCCTTGCACCGAACGGGCAGGTAAGATATATCATTATATCTGAGATTTTGTTTAACTCGATGGGTTCTGACGAGGCAACACAGGCAGCGTCGTTTGCGTATGCATATAAGCTTGCGGAGAGAAATCCGCATATCAAGGGCTTTATTTTACATAGGGCAGTGGACGACCTTTATGAGAAGAAATCAGATAAAATAGCATGTGGTATTTATAACTGTGACGCAAACGGTATGGTCAGTACGCCAAAGCAGTTGTTTGAGGTGTTTAAGTATATTGACACGCCGCAGTCGGCAGCATACACGCAGTTTGCACTTCCGGTTATCGGAATATCAAGCTGGCAGTCAGTGGGATGTAATCCGTAAATCATTTATAGTTGTTTTGAAATCCGCTTTGAATCGAATGGGTTCAGGGCGGATTTTTTTGTGTGCAAAATGTGCAGGGAGTCAGTGCGTAATTTTACAAAACTTTAAGATTTGAATATTTATCACTTGCATCAGGTCATCATAATGAAATCGGGAAACGACTGAAATAGCGCGGTATGATAGCATTTCAGCAGATAGGAGGGCTTTTTTGTGGATATTTTTGGAAGTTTTGAATGATTGACAGGGACTGGAAAGAGTGCTAATATTATACAATAAATTATTAAATATTAAAAATTTATAAACCTGTTGGAGGCGGGCATGGTTTAGTGTTTAATACGGGGCTATGTCTGCTATTTTTCACAGGAAAGGGAGGAAATCTTATGTTTCGTAGAGGACTGGCAGTTCTGCTTTGCAGTGCGATGTTGGCTGGAAGTCTGCCCGAAACGAGTTTTGCGGCAGAAGTTACAGAAACGACAGAGACCGTAACAGCAGAAACCGAAACAGCGGAAGCAGAGTCGGAAAAACAGACAGAGTATGCTTCCTCAAATTCAGAAGGGGATGTGCAGGCATCCCAAACAGCAGTTTCCGAGATACAGACCGTGTCAGGGACAGAAGAAACAGAAAAGACAGAGACAACAGAGGCAGGAGAGACCGCGAAAACAGAGGGAACGACTGATGCTGTAGAGGTGCCTGCGGAAACCACAACGCAGACAGAGGAGAAGACAGAGACACAGACTGCCGCAGAGACAGAATCTGTGTCAGACACAGAGTTCGTGACAGAAACACAGACTGTCACAGAGACGGCAACGCAGACAGAGGAAACCACAACAATTGTGGAGACCGAAGAAGCGACCACAGAAGCAGAGACTGAGGAAGGAACCACGGAAGTGGAGACCGAGGAAGTTGAAAACGCAGAGGAGCAGGCTTCTGAGACATTAGGGAACGAATATGTTACGGTATCAAATGTAGAGGTGGCTTATAACAGGATTTCATTTGATTATGAGATTAAAAATAGTGATATAGGGTATCTGTACGTAAATAATTTTAAAAACGGTAAGTACCTTCGCTATGATACCAGTGGAAGTATTGTGTTGAATGGATTAAGCCCGGCGACAGAATACAAGTTTTACTTTACAGGATATTCGCCAAAAGAGAGCTATTATGAATTTTCACAGACAACAAAGGAATGCCCTTATGATGTAAAATATGAAGTTACATCATCAAAGGCGGATGCGATTAATTTGTCTGCGGAGATTACAGCGAAGGAAGGCGCGGAGTATAAGCTGCCGGAGGGGTTCATATTAAGATGGAACTGTTTTGATGAAAACGGAAAGGAGATTTCCGACCTTGCGGGTTCTCGTCCAGTGTATGTTTCAGGAGATTCGCTTCCCGATAAAATAACGAGTGTTGTTGAAAATCCGCAGTATCTCTTTGAAAACACAAAGTACACATTTGAACTGTGGATGAGTGAGCCTTCTTACAATGAGTTCAATCTTATATCACAGTATGCAAAGAGTAGCGGCAAAGAGGTGACAACACCGAAGTCCGTGGTTTCTGCTGTGGATATTCAATTTACACCGAGTGAAACAGATTCGTCTTGTGTTAATTATGCGCTTACCACAGGAGAATATAAGGACAGTGTAGAAGGAGCTGTTTTCTTCCGTCTGAAGGGAAATAATGTGTGGAACGGGGAGTACTACAGCACCTTTAGCACAGAGAACGGGGCGGCGACAGGTGAACTGTATGATTTAGCGCTTGGAAGCACATATGAGTATATGGTGAATGCAGCCGGCTTTAAGAAGACAGGAGAATTTACAAACGGCGAGGCTAAGTTAAAATGGAATGCTTCTTATGATATGGGGGCTCTTGATGCGGTTGTAACATTCGAGCTTGATGAAACGACCAAGACAGAGGGAGCATCTTATGAGGTATATGGTGAATATAAACGTCATGCATCTGATGACTGGAATGATTATTCGAAAATAGATGACGGGCAGGATAAGTATGTAGCTTCTTACCTGTTTCCAAATACCGAGTATGATGTAAAGTTTTCTGTTTGGGAGTACTTACCGGACGGTGGAGTAAACCGTTATCAGGCTTTTGAAACGGTTAAAACAAAGGAATGTGTTGTAAATACAGAGGTTGTAAGAACATTTATCAACGGTGCTTCGTTTTCCGCATTTTTGGATGATTCTGTAAGGACAACATATACAAGTGATGTAGAAGTATATCCTTATATCAAAAATCAGGATGGAACATATACTCCTATAGCAGATCCTTATAGTATATATTTATACAAATATGATCCGGATGACTATATTGACTATCATGGTATCGGTGGTTTGGAAAGCAACAAAGAATATGAAATTTCGCTTGGATACAGGCTTGACGACTACGACTCAGACAGCGATTTGCCATATTTTGAATACGGTACAGTAACCTTTAAGACAGCGGCAGATAATAGGACAATTGCCATTGATAAACCGGAATCAGGTGTCAGTGGTGTTACAATTAATGGTGTGTTCAAAGGAAGTACATTTCCATATGGTGACGAAGCGAAGGCATACATATATTTGTTGTGCAGGGAGAGCGGTTCTGAAAAATGGAAGGAAATGGACTGCTATTCTTTGTATGTAGATGAGGACTATGACTGGTCTTCTGAAATTGAAGAGAAATTTACGCTTTCCACAACGCAGCTTGAATCCGGCAAGAGCTATGAATACGCTGTTGGTATAGGATCGAGCGAGCAGAAGGATATTAATAGTCTTAAGGATGTTAAAAAAGGAACAATCACACTTAAACCGGATGAAAGAAGCGTTGCGATTACCGGTACAACATCCCTCCTTGACGGTATGGTAATAAAAGCGGAGCTGTCAGGAAAATACATTGACGATTATAATGAGGCTTGTATCTTCTATCGTGAAAAAGGAAAAGCAGACGCTTCATGGGATCTTGAGTATTTAGGCTTTGAAGGTGATAAGAGAGAAACATCTACCGTAATAACATCCTCTTTGAAATCAGGTACGACATATGAGTATAAGACCTGTATGTCAGGAAAGCTTCCTGAGAAAGAGGAAGATTATGCGAAGCTGGAAAATGGCGGTGAATTTACTTATACACAGCCGGAAAAGGATGACAGAGCGCTTGAGGCAGCGGTAACGGAGAAGCGCACTGCGGCTGATTTTGTCTTTACCCTTACAGGCAGCAGCCGGGCGGTAAACAATTATGTTACGATGTTCTACCGGGAAAAAGGCAGTCAGGACTGGCAGTATGCTAGTTCGTATTCTATAGGATGGGATAGCAGCCGGGCGACGGTTAATATGCACATTTCAAATCTGACCGGTGAGACAGAGTATGAGTATATTGCTGGTATCAGTAATAAACGTATTAGTTCTTATAATGGCTCTGTTGAAGACCTTACAGTAGGCAAAAAGGAAGGTACTTTTACTACAAAGGGTGATGAAAGAAAGCTTGCAGCACCTGTTGTTACGACGGGCTATAGCTATGCAGACATTGAGGTTGCAGTTGACGGACTTACAACAGACGATACGGATACCTATGTTTCACTTTATCGGAAGAATACGGAAAGTCAGAATGCGAGCTGGTATCGTGTAGGCCGTTCTAGCGTTAACAGCAATCGTAATACGGCGAAATTCAGCCTGAGTGGCTTAGAGCCGGGCAAGATCTATGATTATGCGCTTGTAGTTTCGGATAGAGATACGAGCATTGTTCCCGATAGTGACGAATTTAAAGCATTATCTGAAAAAGGCAGGGCGCTTGCAGATAAGTTTGAGACAAAGAAATCAGAGTACACGCTTAATATTACAGAGGATGATAAGAGCGTATTTGATAAGGTAATCTTAAAGTTCAAGGCAGAAAGCGCGACAGAATATAATGAGCGAAACTTTGAGGTTGCATTTGAGGTACGTGAAAACGAATCGGGCGATTTGGTGGAGAAGGGCAGAAGAACAGTATTGTTAAACAGTACTGACTATACTGCGGAGGCAATTTTCACAAATCTGTCAGAGAAGACAAAATATGACGTAACGGCAACCTTATATGCAAAGATTGTAAGAAATAACAGTCTTATAAGAGAAGCAGTAGCGACGAAAACGTATTCATTTACGACAAAGGCAGCGGCAGCACCTACAGAGCTTAAGGCGGATGTAACAGACATTTATTTGAATAGCTGGAATCCGGATTATAATGCGGCCAATGCGATTGATGTAGTAGAGATTAGCGTTCCGGAAGGCGCTTCCAATGAGGTGACTTGGAAGTCAAGCAATCCTGATGTGGTATATGTATCCAACCGAGGAATTGTAATTGCAGGAATTCCGGGTGAGGCGACGATAACGGCTGCATCTGTACTGGCTCCGAGTGTTACGACGACTGTTAATGTACACGTGAAGGATTATGTGGTAATACTTACTGATAAGGATGCAAAGACAGCAACACCAGTTTTGTATAATAGTCTTTATACCCTTAAAAACAAGAGGAGTGAAAATGTTGCTTATGCAACGACAACCGATAACGGAAAGTCATTTTTACCTGTAAAAGCAACAGGAACCTCTGAAGATCCAAACATTGCATACTGGGATGAGAACGAACAGTGTATCATTTCCAAGAACGTGGGTGTGACTTACATTACATTAGAGGCAGACGGATATAAGACGGATTTGGAAATTGCAGTATATGCTGAGTCACCGGATTTTGACTTAAACATTTATTCGGATGAAGAGAGCTCTTATCCGGCAATCAAGAATGATAAAGGTTATCAGATTGCTGTAGGAGAGGATTATCGTTTGTCAGCAACCGCAAACCCGGAAACAGTAGATTATGATATTTATGACGTATTGACCTTTACTTCATCGGATGAGACTGTCCTGACAGTGAGTGATTATGGTACTGTGAATGGCTTGAAAAAAGGTACAGCGACTGTTACGGCAGCTTATGATGAGAAGACAATCAAGGAATGGGCTTCTGAACCGGATGCTCCTTCGGAAATTAAAGAGCTTGCAAAAATTCCTGATTTGAAAAGTAAGACAAAAACCATTACATTTGACGTAAGACCGACCTATTCGCAGAGCTTGCCGGAGGCACATGCAATTACAAACGTCCACCAAAAGCTTGGTGATTTAAAGCTTGGCGAGGGCTGGACATGGCGCGATCCGGAAACACCACTTTACAGTCTGCCCAATAATGGCAATGCGTACTATGAATTTGAGGCAGAGTATACAGGAACAGAGTTCTACAACTATGAGGGTACGGTAAGGGTTTACCTTAGCACCATTACCGGCGTTCAGGTGACAAACAATAACAGAAACGTGATTTCGGCGGATGGCAAGGATTCGATGACACTGACTGTAAAACCGGTACTTTATGGTTATTCAGGATTGGTTGAAGGCGAAGGCAAGGACTATGAAGTGTCATTCACAGATGCCAATGTCACAGTTACACCGGATACTGCCGGATATAAGATTACGGCATCAAAGAAGGGCAAGTATACCTTAAAGCCTGAGATTAAGGTGAACGGCAGCGTAGTTGCTACCGGAAACTATGCAATTACGGTTGTTGACGGCGAGCTGGTTGACTATATTGATGTTGAGCCGGAAACGGATAAGAAGAACGTCACGATAAAGGGCAATACAATTTATTTCAACAGCAACGCAGGCATAACGGATTTTAAATTGAAGGCTGCGGCGTATAAGAGAGGCATTGACAAAGACGAGAAAGATAAGGAATTAACAACCACAAAGCTTACATGGACGATTTCTGATAAGTCCGTAGCGGATGTTGATGCGAAAGCAAGTGACAGAACGCCTACAGTGAAGATTAAGGGCGAAGGCCACGCGGTGATTCAGGTAACGGCAGGAGACGATGCGAAGGCATCAGCACAGTTCAGGCTGGAAGTTAGAAATTATAAGCCGCGTGTTGAGGGTGATAAGATTACCGTAAATACAGCGTATGACTACGGCACTGATGATGGTATTGCACTTTCTGCAAGGCAGTACGGAGTCGTATCGGTTGCATCAGCATATGGCGATAGTATTAACGACGTACAGGTAGTATCAGCAGATGTTGAGGATGGTGCAAGCATAAGCGGTAAGATTTCAAACGATTTTACGGCTGTGTATTATCACAGTTCTGATACGGATGGTGACAACTGTGAAGAGTACTATGTCATTAAACCTGTCAATCCAAGCATGGCAGCAGGAAAGCATAATGTAAAGCTTGCAGTAATAACAGATTCAGGATTTACTTATACCTATCCTTTGGCAATTACCGTTCTTAATAAACAGCCGAAGGTAACAGCAAAGGTTTCCAACAGCATGAATTTGTTCTACCTGAGCGACAAGGGATACCTTGACATCACGCTTGAGGCAAATAAGAGCAAGGGTACGGATTTCAGAATTGAGAGTATTCAGTGGGATAAGAATGTAAGTGAAGGGTTTAAGCTTGAAAAGGATAACTATTATACTATTAGTAAAACACCAAATGTAAAACGTTACTACATAGACGGTAGTATGGTTAAACTTACAAATGGCAAGCTGAAAAACCCGGACATTGCTTCTGGCACAGTAACCGTAAAGCTTGAAGGCGTTCGTGAGTCATATAATCTGCCTGTAACGGTTAAGTACAGCTACAAACAGCCGAAATTAACAACGGCTGACTGGAAGACAGGAAAGAATGTATCAACAATGCTTTCTTCCGTAACGGGCGGAAACTTAGGCTCGATTTATGTGCTGGCAGACAAGAAGCAAAGATTGTCTTATACAAACGGATATAGTACAGATAACAACTGGTATCGGTATTACAATGACCTTAGATGCGGAAACGATAAGGTCAGAATTAATCAGTCCGGTACAAGTATTTCATTCAACTATTCTGGAACGGAAACACAGTTTGACATACCATTGACAGTTGATTCGTATAACTGGCGTGAAGCGTTGACAGTAACGCATAAAGTCAAGATTGTAAATCCGACAGCGGTACTTAACAATGCAAAGCTTACATATAATACGAAATATGACACCGAAGCAGATGTAAAGATAACACTTAAGGATTATCCGTATGATTCATACGAGATAATGGATTCTGAGGGAAATACATATACATATTCTGTTATTTCCGCAGTCAGTGTTTCAGGTGCGGATGAGGCGTCAGCTAAGCTTTTGGCAAGTGATAAGCTTCAAATACAATATACGGAATATGGTCGCGGTTATGTATCAATTAAACTGAACACCTCAAAGCTTGGCAGCGAAGTACCTAAGGGAGCGACTTATGTCCTGACACCTTATTACTATGATTCGGCAGCAGGAAAGAATGTTGCTTTGAATGCGCTGACGCTTAAGCTTACATTTACAAATAAACCAGTAACAGTAAAAGCATCAGGAAAAGGAAAGCTTGATTTGGCAATCAGCAATAACATTGAATGTGATGACTGGCTGACTGCTAACAGCATTATCATAACACCGAAATTTGCAAACCTTGGTGCAGGCTATTTTGTAACAGATGCAAAGCTTACGGGAGAGTACAGCAAATGCTTTAAGTTATATGACAATGACGATTACAGCTCTACACGTTATTTAAAGATATCAAGTTATGGCAGAAGCAGGCTCAAGGCAGGACATAATTATAATCTGTCCGTAATCTATACACTTGAGGATAATGCAGGCAACCGTATCACTGTAAAGAGCAATGTGCTTAAGGTGAAACCGGTACAGAAAGCGCCTAAGCTTACCGTTGCAGGGGATAATCAGATTTTGTATGCGGCAGCGCCCGATTTATACAGAATATATACAATTAAGACACCGTATTATAATACAGGACTGAATAAAGATTATTACCGTATCAAGAATGCTTACGGTTCCCTTGATACAAATAAGGATGGCAAGGCAGATATTAAAGTCAGCCTGTATGAAGATTGTTCATATGATGGCTATGCATACGTTAAGGTTCAATTAGCCGATAAGGACGCAGTTATAGCAGCAGCAAAGGGCAAGTCTTATACAATACCGGTAACGGTAGAACTGGTAGGACGTGACGGAATCAGTAAGGATGCGACAATAAAGGTTAAAGTAACCGTAAAGAGATAAGCAAAAAATAAGGTTATATTGTGGAAGGCGGATAAGTTATTGTAATTTATCCGCTTTTCGCGTATACTGGATATGCGCGGCTGTTTGGTGCTAAGGCGCAGGAAACGGTAAGGAAAAGAAGGAACGGGAATGGAAAAGATAAGGCAGTACATCAATCATAAAACGGTAATCATGACTGCCATGCTGCTCTGTATCGCAATTGCCATCATTACGGTTTTACGCTTTCAGGCATTTGCGTATTTCAGCATGGAAATTGATTTGGACGAAATGTCAGGAAGTATGGAGATTGATGATGACGGAAGCAGATATCTTCAAGACGGCAATTCGGGATATGTCCTGTATGGCCCGTATATGACAATCTATAAAGGCTACTATACAGTGGATATTGATTATGATACGGACGAGGACTGTACCATGAATGTGCACAGCAATGATTTTTCGGATTATGTAGTGTCAGGTGATATTGTCCTGAAAGCGCAGAGCATGCATAAGCGCTTCTGTATCAGGATTAAGGACGAGGTTGACGACCTAGAGCTGCGGGTGAAGTACGGCGGATACGGGGAGCTTCGGGTAAACCGCATTACCATTACGGAAAACACGGTAGGAATCAGGACAGAGGCGTTCACGGCGTTTGCGATTGTGATTTTACTGACAATGTGTTATTTGTTCCGGGGAAAAATTGCGCAAAACCGATATACGCTTGCCGCGCTTGCCGCAATTACCTTTTTTTCGTGCGTACCGGAAATGACACAAGGGATGTGTACAGGGCATGATGGTTCGTTCCACCTGCTTCGGATTGAAGGGCTGGCGGAAGGGCTTCGCATGGGTGTGTTTCCTGTAAGAATGCAGTCAAACTGGATGGAGGGCTACGGATATCCGGTGTCTGTTTACTATGGGGATCTTTTATTGTATATACCTGCCCTGCTTCGTCTGGTCGGGTTTTCCGTGACGCAGTCCTACAAGGCGTATCTGTTTCTGATAAACCTAGGAACAACGCTGATTGCTTACGGGTGTTTTCATAAAATTGTGAAAAACAGCAGGGCGGCGCTTTTTGGGACGGCGGCATATGTGTTTGCGGTGTACCGCCTGACAAATGTATATGTAAGGATTGCGGTGGGAGAGTATTCCGCAATCATGTTCTTTCCGCTGGTGTTTTTGGCGATGTACAGGATTTACACGGAGGATGTGACAGCGCTTCGGGCATATATGAAAAACGCGGTGCTTCTGGCAATCGGAATGACAGGGCTTGTGCAGACACATCTGATTAGCGTGGCAACGGTATCGCTCATGATTGCGTTTGTCTGTATCCTGATGCTTCGCAAAACACTGCGAAAAAACACGCTGCTTGTATATATAGCGGCAGTTGGGATGACTGTCGCGGTAAATTTATTTTTCCTTGTGCCGTTTATGGACTATTCCAAGAATGTGCCGGTTGAGGTGCTGAACGACACGGAGGAGCTTGCGGCGGAGACGATACAGGGCGCGGGCGCGTATATCAGCCAGTATTTTATGTTATACCAAAGGGCGTTTGGCGCTTCGGGCAGGAATATCGGTGACCGGATGGCGATTACACCGGGCATTGTACTGATGGCAGTGCTTTTTGCGGGAATTTATTTCTGCATGAAGCATCGGGATAAGATGATAAAATTTATGACACTCATGTCAGTTTTATTGCTTTGGATGTCTTCCAATCTGTTTCCGTGGAATTTTATCATCAATCATGTGCCGTTTATGGGGTGGATTAGCAAAATCCAGTTCCCGTGGCGTTTTCTGCCGATTGCGCAGGTGTTTTTGTCGCTGCTTCTGTGTATGCTGCTTGTAAAAATTGAGGCGGAACGGCGGGAGCGCATGGAGCTTGCGCTGATGGTTTTGCTGATTGTCACAACGGCGCAGATGTTCAGCGGCGTGATACAGGAACGCAGCTATGTCGAGAAATACGACGCAGCCGGGGTTGACAGCTTTTCGCTTGTGAATGGTGAGTATGTCAGGGCGGACACGGAAATTGACTGGTTTGACGGGCAGGTTTATACAAATAACGCGGAAATAATCGAGGACTACACAAGGCAGGGAAAGTATGCTATAATGAAATGCGAAACTGCAAAGATGGACGGGGACGACGACGCATGGGTGGAGCTGCCGATTATCAATTATAAGAATTATGCCGCATATGGTGAGAACGGCATACCGCTCAAAATCGTGGATGGCGACAATAATGTCATCCGGGTAATGCTTCCGGACGGCTACAGCGGGATTGTGGCAGTGACGTATGAAATTCCACCGTCTTACAGGGTGGCGGACATTTGTTCTTTGCTTGCAGTGGCGGTAATTGCAGTGGTAATGCTTTTATTATGGAAAAAGCAGGCTGTTAATAAGATAGAGATGAAAATGAATGAAGAGAAAGGTGGAGACTGAAAACAATGTATCAAAAAGTTTCAACAAACATGAATTTCGTGGACCGTGAGAAAGAGGTCGAGAAGTTTTGGAAGGACAACGATATTTTTCGAAAGAGCATGGAAAGCCGCAAGCAGGGCGAGACGTATACTTTTTACGACGGACCGCCGACGGCGAATGGAAAGCCGCATATCGGGCATGTGCTGACGCGTGTCATTAAGGACATGATTCCGCGTTACCGGACCATGAAAGGCTACATGGTGCCGCGTAAGGCAGGCTGGGATACGCACGGGCTTCCGGTGGAGCTTGAGGTTGAGAAGCTGCTTGGTTTAAACGGCAAGGAGCAGATTGAAGAGTACGGTATGGAGCCTTTCATTAAAAAATGTAAGGAGTCCGTGTGGAAATATAAAGGAATGTGGGAGGATTTTTCCGGAACCGTCGGTTTTTGGGCGGACATGGACGATCCGTATGTGACCTATCATGATGATTTTATCGAGTCGGAGTGGTGGGCGTTAAAGGAGATTTGGGATAAGAAGCTCTTATACAAGGGCTTTAAGATTGTGCCTTACTGCCCGCGCTGCGGGACGCCGCTTTCTTCGCAGGAGGTTGCGCAGGGGTATAAGACGGTCAAGGAGCGCTCGGCGGTTGTGCGGTTTCAGGTGGTTGGTGAGGACGCGTATTTCCTTGCATGGACAACCACGCCGTGGACGCTGCCTTCGAATGTGGCGCTTTGCGTGAACCCTGATGAGACATACTGCAAGGTGAAGGCGGCTGACGGCTATACGTATTATATGGCGGAGGCGCTTTTGGACAAGGTGCTTGGCAAGCTTGCCGAGAACGAGGGCGACAAGGCGTATGAGGTTTTGGAAACATACAAGGGTACGGATTTGGAGCGCAAGGAGTATGTGCCGCTGTTTGATTTTGCGGCGGGGATTATTGAGAAGCAGCATAAGAAGGCGCATTTTATCACGTGCGACAACTATGTTACCATGACGGACGGTACGGGTATCGTGCATATTGCGCCTGCGTTTGGTGAGGACGACGCGAATGTCGGCAGGAAGTACGACCTTCCGTTTGTGCAGCTTGTGAACGGCAAGGGCGAGATGACGGAGGAAACCTCGTATGCGGGCGTGTTTGTCAAGAAGGCGGACCCGATGATTTTGAAGGATTTGGAGGACAAGGGCTTATTGTTTGACGCGCCGAAGTTTGAGCATGATTATCCGCACTGCTGGCGCTGCGATACGCCGCTGATTTATTATGCGCGTGAGTCGTGGTTTATC
>CANOMQ010000026.1 GCA_947567595.1 uncultured Lachnospiraceae bacterium
TCTATAGTGGAAAGTTATCCACATCGAAGAATAAAATCATTTAACAATTACCTAATCTTCATATTTGTAAACCTTATGAGGCCCCATAATCTTTCTTTTTGCATTTATTACATTTACAAATACCTCTTTAGGTAAAATCCTCTTTAAAAAATACTTAATTCTATAATCCCATCCATGGTAATTAATCTTCTTCCCACCTTCAAAAAATTTAAGCAGGCTTTGATTTCCATAATGCATTGCATAATGCATCAAGGTTGTGTACTCTATTTTAGAATACTCATCATTCATGACAACCGAAGAATAGTATCCGGCAGATTGCGCCACATAGGCATATATCCGTTCTATTGCATGCGATATTGTACCATCAATTGGCAATGGCTCCTCTGGAAAGTCATCGTATTTCCATTCATATTCAAACAATTTTTTCACTGCATCAGAACGAAACCAAAAACAAGAACCGTGCGGGGCAATCGGCACCTTATATTTATCTATTGGCACCTTTATGTCAAGCTTCTCTAATAATTTAACAGCATTAGAATAATTCCTTTCCCATGTTTCCATCAGCCCAAACACATAAGGTCCATGAAGAGGTCTGGGCGGACATGCAACCCCCAAGTGCTTATTATTCTCAAAAAGCTGAAGAATATTCTCCACATATTGTTTACTTCCAAGCACATTTTCATAACATATATACGCAAATCCCTCACCAACAGATCCCGGTTTTTCCTGTGTTACTTTCTTATCGTGTATAAAGCATATATACTCATACTTTTTTACCAGTTCTTTTCCTACCATCATTAGCGCAGAAACATCTCTTCCTCTGTTTTCTACAAGTTTTACTTCTATTTTGTAGGGTAAATCAAAGCAAATATTTTCTATGTATTTCTTCTTTTCTTCTGTCTGCGTAGTAATGTAGACATCTGCATATAAGGGCATATTGCAAATATATTTCTTTAGCTTTTCCAATTCTTCAGTATAATAGATATGTAATAAAAGAGCTGTTTTCCTTAAATTGTTATTTTTAAATTCTTTTGGCGCCTTTAATACAGATAATGGCAGTGTAT
This sequence comes from uncultured Lachnospiraceae bacterium, assembly GCA_947567595.1. Taxonomy (GTDB): domain Bacteria; phylum Bacillota; class Clostridia; order Lachnospirales; family Lachnospiraceae; genus COE1. Next base: position 1,065 of record CANOMQ010000026.1, read on the forward strand.
AGTTCAACTGTAAGTTTTTCGCTATATCCGTGTGATCCATAGTCCTAAGTATATTCTGCCAAATTAGTTCTGTGTCATATAGCCCGCTCTCCTTCAAAAACTTGTATAATTCATAAACAGATTGCCCGGTTGTCGTTTCCAGCAGTTGTCCATAGTCATGAAAAAAGGATCTGCGCTTAAATATAGGACATCTCTTTTTCTCTACCATATGCCTTGCACAATAAAACCCCGGATAATCAGAAACGTCCTCCAAATCACTCACATCTACCGATACGTCCCATTTATATCCTAAATCAGCAAAATATTTTGTGAAATAGGATTCATGAAAGCATACAGAATCTCTGTAATTTCTAATCTCCCTAAAATTATCCCAATAATGTTGAAACTCTTTAGAACAAAGCAGCCTTTTCCTATACACCATAAAGTGCGACTGTATATGCTCTGGAAGATATCCATATGGATTTAGCCCATATGGATCATCATCAACTTTTGCATGCTTTGTAATTCCCCAAAAATCAACGTCTTTTCCGCTCATCTTGCCAAAAGTTTCCGCAAAGGGGTACACAGGTCCCATTATTGTATGATTGAGCATTACCAATTCATCCAATGCCTCTATTTTATCCCATCCAAAATATGACAAACCTTCTTTATATGCCCATACATCCAACCCCTCGTTTGGTCGGACAATTATCTGTGAATGATATTTCTCAAGTTTCTTTTTTCCTTCATCACTTAACTTTCCATTACAGACGATAACTAATTCATCAATATTCTGTATCAGGTCATCCAACAGACAAATAATATAGTCATCCACTATTCCGTCTTTATCAAAAAAGAAATATATGCAACCTCTCTTTTGTCCATCCTCAACTCTTAGCATTATATCCTATTCTCCCTCTTGGATTTAACACACAATTATTATAATTCTATAAACTTTGATTGTAAACAAATTTCCGCATTTTGCATGATATGATATTGTAATGCAACAATTTCCTTAATGTCCAATTCTTTACAATCTCAATGCCAGCAAATCCAGTGCTACTAGTACATCAAATAATTAATAGCTGGTAATTAACCACTGCAAAATATATATGATTGATTATGTGCCATGCAAGTATAATTTACAGTTATTTATTTTATAATATACTAAAACTTTCCCTATTTGCAGTACTATAGAAACTACCTTTTGAAGCATTAAAATCACTGATTTTTGCCTTTTGGTTTTATTTCGCACGGAATTTTATATTGCAAATGTTCTGTTGAGCATCAGACCACAAATCTTTAACAAATTGTCCGTTAAACACCCAAAAATACAGTACTGCAAACAATGAACTGTACTATATTATAAGTGATTTTATGGCTATACCAGAATACATTCGCAAATGGTTTAGACCTGTTAATACTGTTGTTGCGGATAATTTGCTATTCTGTTTTGCCTCTATAGTACGGTGGATTGGGAAACTTTTAATATACTAATAATTATACTGATGAACGTTAAGTTTTTCCAATTTCCGCACAGCCCATATCGCATAAGCGGTCAATACGTGCTGTGCAGAAAGGAAAATCTAATCGCTCGTGAGTATTACATATTTTCATCTATGTCCCCTAACCAAACAACTTTCAACAGCAATGCATTTCATATTATAAGCCATTTTTATAATCATTGTAAATACTTTTCTTGATTTTATATACTTTACCGGAAATGAATTTTTTATACAAATAATTTATATTATAATGATAATTTTTCTGACACATTCATAAAAATAAAACAAATCCCTTTTCATAATTTCAAGCGCACAGCCGCATACAACCCTCTATGCAACAAATGACCCACAATCAACCTGAAATACGCTCCATAAAGCCTGCACTCCTTAAAAAAACGCATCCGCGCTCTCTGCGCCTCCAAATCTGCCTCTGCTGCCTCTTTTGTATATGTCCTGCTGATGCTTTTGCTCCGTCTGCGGTAAAAATATAATTTTTGATTTGTAATTGCTATCGTATTAGAAAAGCTAACAAATAGATGGCTTGTATAAATATCTTCATGCGTTTTTCCCTCCGGAAATATCTTATAATTTCCAATACATTCAAGTATTTCACGATTGTAAAGTTTATTCCATGCTACTGTTTCAATTGACTTACGCTTACCATGCCATTCTTTTAACATTTTTTCCGATGTGATTATATAGTCCTCTGTAACTGCTTCTGTCTCTAATTCATTTGGGTTACGGGTATAGGCGCAAATCGCAATCTGTGCATTATTTTTTGTGGCAAGTTTGTGAAGAGTTTCTATGTAGGTATGAGAAACCGTATCGTCCGCGTCAACAAAAGCGATATATTTGCCACTCGAAACCTCATAACCCCTATTTCTCGCTGCTGATAATCCTTGATTTACTTGATGCACAACGCTAATGCGCCTATCCTTCAGCGCATATTCGTCGCACAATCCCGGACAGTTATCCGTAGAGCCATCGTCCACTAAAATAATTTCCAAATTCTGATACGTTTGTGATAAAATGGAGTCAACGCATTCGCACAAATATTCGCCTACATTATAAACAGGCACTATAACGCTGATTAAATCCATTGCTCCACAACCTCCCCCATCCGTTCCCAAGAAAACCGATAAGCCTCCGCCGCAATGTTCCCCGTAAATTCCGCTTCCTTATCCTCCGCAAAATACCGCACAACCGCCTCGGCGAGCGCCTTCTCGTCCTGCGGCGGGGCGACGTAGCCTGTCCTGCCGTCGCTCACCACGTCCGGCAGTCCTCCCACATTCGTAACGGTTACAGGCTTTCCAAAGCCGTATGCAATCTGGACAATCCCGCTCTGCGTGGCGCTCTCATAAGGAAGAACAACCATATCGCACGCGGCAAAATATTTTTCCACCTCGCGGTCGGGCATGTAGCCGTCATTTATTATCACGTCAGCCTCTAACCCCGGGCTTGACAGTGCCAAATGCTTTATCTGGCTGACATATCCTTCCTTATACTCCGCATTCCCAAACTCCCCGACAATCAGAAGCTTTACATTCCCCAACTGCTCTTTTATCTTGGGCATGGCGGCAATCAAGTGCTTCAACCCCTTATACGGGCGCACAAAGCCGAAAAACAAAAGCACCTTCTCATCCATAGAAAGTCCAAGTCTCTCCCGCGCCTGTGCCTTCGTCATATGCTCAAAACAAAACGCATTATACGACGGGTGCGGTGTCACGCGGCAGTCGGGGTTGGGCATTATCTGTCTTAGCTCCGCTTCCTCCTCCTTGGCGTGCACGATAAAATGCTTTCCGTTTTTCAGGGTAAGCCTTGTTAATTTCTTGTCAAGCGGAAAGCGTTCGTGCGGGAAGACATTGTGGCACACAAAGGTCAGGTTCTGCTTTCCCATAAATTTGGCAAGCAGAAAATAACAGGGTGCAAAATAAGGGTGCCACCACTGTATGATGACCATGTCCGGCTTTTTTTTCTTAATATAATTTGCGGTGCGAATGATATTGAACGGGTTTGCCGTATTAATCATGAAGTTCGTCTCATCTATCTTAAAGCTGTCATTTTTATAATCCCGCTGCTCTTTCTTAAACAGAATTTTGGGGTACTGCATTTTATAGGAAAGCATTTCCACATCATAATGCTTGGAAAGCTCCCGGTACATTAAGCCGGTGTAGTGCGAAATTCCGCCCCTGTACGGGTACACGGGACCGATTAGAATGATTTTTTTCATAGGTGATTTTCCAGCCAGCGAAGTATGTCGCCATAAACCTGTTCCCTGTCAAGCTCGTTTAAAATCTCGTGGCGGTCGTCAGGATAGAGCTTCATGCTAACGTCGTTAATTCCTTTCTTTTTGTATTCGCAGCAGATTTCGTTCACTGCCTTGCCGTAATTGCCCACGGGGTCCATGCCGCCTGCCAAAAACAGGAGGGGCAGCTCGCGCGGGATATTTTCGATGTTTTGGTCGTTCTGAATAAAGGTCAGCACCTCAAACAGCGTCCGGTATCCGTTCACGGTAAATTTATAATTGCAATATTTGTTTTCACGGTACAAATCCACGATTTTTTCGTCTCTTGTAACCCAGTCGTTCTCCGAGCGCGGATTTTTGATGCGGTCTAAATAGTGGTGGAACGCGCTCCATTCCAGCAGCTTGGAGCGGTAACGGTCTCCCTTCGTGTACCTGATGAGCGCTGCCAGTGCGTTTCCGCAAATCAGGGTGAGGGCGCTCTGACTGCCTGTTCCAATGATGACTGCCCCTGTAAGCTCGTTTCCGTAGGTCATGATGTAGCGTCTTGCCATGAACGAGCCCATGCTGTGTCCCAGCAGAAAATAGGGTACCTCGCTGTAATGCTTTTTCGCATACCGTGTGACGCGGTGCAAGTCTGCCACCACTGTCGCACTCATGTTCTTTCGGCAGAAATAGCCAAAATCCTCGTCCCCTCCTGCGGTTTGCCCGTGCCCAAGGTGGTCATTTCCGATGACTGCAAAGCCGTTGTCATTCAGGTAACGGGCAAAGTCGTCGTATCGTTCTATCATTTCAATCATGCCGTGTGAGATTTGCACCACGCCGCGCACCGGCTGCTCCGGCTTCCAAAATACCACGTGCAATTTATGCTTTCCGTCCTTTGACGGCAGTCTGCTTTCCGTTTTTCCCATATCCTGCTTTCCCTTTCCTTCTGCGTCCGTACGCTTGTACAAAACTTTTGTTCCATATGCTATTAAGTATTTCAATTTGCTTCCGATATTATTATTGTAAACCCCTACACCTTTAGAAAAAGGGAGCAGTCCCACCTACTCCCTTTTTCAAAGCTTTAATTCACACACTTGTTCTACTATTTAATTTTCATTTGATGCAGCCTTTTTGAGAATTTTCCCAAAAGCTTATGCGTCTTTGCGTAATTGCATTCCGTCGGTAGTACCAGCAGGTATTACATTTTAGAAATCATTACAACGGAAAGATCATATTCCTCGAGAAATTCGTCAATGTCTCTCTCATCGCTAATGTCCATAGCTGCCTCAAACACTCCCGTTTCAGGATCAAGAAAGCCTCCTACCATCTCTCCTGTAGTCTGGTTTTTTCTAATCATCGGTTTCTTGTTTGCTACGTTAATTCTTTTCGATACTTCTTTTTTTGCTACTAACATTCTTGTTGATCCCCTTTCAACCCTTCTTCTGTTTGTCTCCTTATCGGTGATTTTATCTCTCTCCTGCTTCGAAGTCAGCACGGCCTGCGCTTGGCCTGCTGTGTACACGAGAATAAAAAAACCTTCCCTTTTTCAAAGTGCGTATGTAAAATTAAAGCTTGCCGCGGCTGTTTGATCCTTCATCACCGCGTTTATATGACCAGCTCCGCCGCAGAGTCACCTTCTCCCTTGGTGGCAATACCTGCGAAGCTAAATCATCTGTGTAACCGGCAGTTTTATCCTGCCCTTCCCCCAAATAGCCCTGTCCAAAGGCACATATTTCAGACGCGCCGTGGACACTTTATGTAAATACTATCATATGTGTTTTTATATTGCAATGGTTATTTGTCGAAAAAATAATTTTTTTAAAACTTTTTATGTAAACCATATGCCTCACTATTATTCTACCACATTTTTTGATTTTGAAAAGCACATTTTTATTTTTTCCCCGTTTTTTTTATTTTTTATATACAAATTTTGTTATTTTTGATATGATATTGGTGATAGTTTATCTATTGAAAATGCATTTGGCACTGAAAAACGGAAAAGGCAGCTTCCGCTGCAAACCATATATGGAGGTAAATATGTACAATTTGTCAACTCAGTCCCTTAAGCCGGGCATGATAACTTATGAGGATATCTACTCTCCCTCAAAAGAACTGATTTTGAAAGCCAACACACGTCTTACGCAGGACAACATACAGGCTTTGTGCGAGCTGAATTTTGATGAGGTAACGCTTGCCGAGCCGAATGAGGTTGATATGCCGCGCTACAAGCATCTTCATCAGCACCCGCATTTCCAGAAATTTAACGCAATGTATACCTTATCCCTCACGACCTTTAATAAGCTCATTCGTACGCTTGACACGGGCATTGACTTAAACACGTCAAAGCTGCTGTCACTGCGCGATGACATGATGCAGACTGTCATGAACGGCGAACAGCTTATCGATTATCTGTATAATATGATGCCCGATGAAAATGAGATTACATATAACCACTGCTTTAACTGTGGTCTGCTGTGTTACATTTTGGGCACATGGATCGGACTTGACGAGGAGGATTTGGACAATCTTACCATTGCGGGCTTTTTGTTTGATGTGGGCAAAACCAAAATTTCCGACGAGCTTTTATGGAAGCCGGATAAGCTCACGCCGGAGGAGTTTTTGCAGATGCAGCATCATATCCATCTAGGGTATGATTTATTGAAGAACAGGAGCTTCCCGCCCCATGTGGTCAGTGTCATGATTATGCACCATGAGCGGTGTGACGGCAGCGGTTATCCTGCCCGTATCAAGGAAGACCGCATTGACCCGTTTGCACTGATTGCCGCGATTGCGGATACCTATGAGGCAATGACGCACCCGCGTTCGCATCGTGTGGCGCTGACGCCGTTTCAGGCAATCCGCGTGTTTGAGGAACAGGGCTTTGAGGTCAAATATGGCAAAAACATCAAGCCGCTTCTGACGCGTATCGCAAACATGTATTTGGGCAGACGCGTATGTGTGACGGGAAATGTGGAAGGACGCATCATTGAAATCCATGAAGACGCGCTCTCGCGCCCGACTGTATTTGTGGGCAATGTCGAATTTGATTTGCGTACGAAGCCGAAGGCGGAAATTATCCGCATGATTTAAAATTATTCTTTCAAGTAAAAAAACGCCGTCTGGCGTTTTTTTACTGCTTTTCTGCTTCAAAAATATCAGAAATATTTTTTTGGATTTCGTCTACGGAAAGTCCCTTGGCACTTTCCAAAAATTCCTCAACAGTCTGCTTTGCTGCCTTGAGCTGTTCCTCGTCAAGCTCGTAGCTGTCAATGTAGCTTTGAATAGACTCGTTGAGACGTTCCTGCTCCTTCGCGTCAATTCCCAAGGTCACCGCCAAATCATCGCTGTTGATAAATGCCTTTACTTCCTCTGCAAGCGCGCTCTTGATGTCGTCGCTTACCTGCTTTTTGGTCTTTGCAATGGTATCGCTCACCGACTCGCTGATTTTATCGCCTACGTTGTCAATCGTCACATCACTCTGACAGCCTGTCAGCATTACAGCAAGCAGTGCCAGTGCCGCCATCACCCTTATGCTTCCCTTATACATATCGCCCTTCTACCCCTTAATATTATTCTGTCTGTGCACCCTCCACTTCATCGACTACCGTTTTGTTGATAATCGGCTCCTTCTTTTTCTTGCGCGTCGTGACAGGCTTATCGGGCCATGCCATCGCTTTTACGCCCGGTGTTGTCGTCTTAATTCTTAAATAGCTTTTCCCATCTTCCACAAATCTTATAATGGAAATATTTTTCCATGCGTAAAATTCAAACGGGGCAAACTCGATTTTCAGCTCCTTGAGCATTCCCTTTGCCTCAAAATTTACCAGCTTTTCATCGACTCTTACGGGCATACAGTAGATATACTTGTTATCTGTCGTGTGAATGACCGTGGTCTCGAATACTGCGGATTTATTTTCTTTACTTACCTTGATTGTCGCCATTGATGGTACGGGGATATCTTCTACGTTCATATTTCCTCACATTCTGCCTATTAACGGCTGTTCACCTTTTTCTCAATATTCGTATTATATGACGCAAAACGCCAATTTGCAATACCCTTTTACATATATAGTATAGTCCGTCTGCCGTTTTATTGTCAAGCATTTCGCAGTCCGCTTTTTTATCGCTTTTTTACCGCGTCGGCAATTGCTGCTGACAATTTTAAAAATTGGGTATTTATTTTTTTGCGGTTTTGTAGTACAATGGTTGCATGTGTCTATTATATGACAAAAATAGATATGGCAAAAGGAAAAGAAACTATAAGAAGTAAGGTAGGTTTTGATATGGCAAAGGACAAAAAGAAGAAGTCCGCTGAAATTACGGACATTAGTAAAAGTAAGGCAAAGCGCGAGGAGCGCAGGAAGGAAGTCGCAAAAACGAAGAGAAACCGCATCATTTCGCGTGCTATCAGCTTTGCAATTCTTGGTTTTATAGCAGGTGTTATTATTGTTTTTGTTGGAAAAAACATTTATCTCGCGGCAATCCGCACAACGCCAAGCACGGATATGAGCGCTGGTCTGACTGCGGACGGTAAGATTGAGGGCATCAATGTTTCCGATGCGCTTACATTGGTGGATTATGATAATATCACGATTTCCGATGAGGACGTCAGCACGGACGAGCAGGTTCAGGAGGAAATCGACAAGCTTTTGGAAGAGTATAAGGAAATTGATTATGATGTAAGCCTTGAGGTTGCTGACGGCGATGAGGTGAACATTGACTATGTGGGAACGATTGACGGGGTAGAGTTTGAAGGGGGTAACAGCAACAATGCGGGTTACGACCTTACAATCGGTTCCGGTTCCTTCGTTGATGATTTTGAGCAGCAGTTGATTGGCTCCCACCCCGGTGATGATGTAACTGTTTATGTTACATTCCCTGACGATTATACTGATGATGCAGTTGCCGGAAAAGATGCGGAGTTTGCAGTTTCTATCAACGGTATTTACAGGGAGCCTGCGTTTGACGATGCGTTTCTTGAGAAAAACGGCTTGATTACGGACAAGATAACGAATGTGGACGAATACCGTGCATCGATTGCAAAGAATTATTATGAGGACAACCTCAGAAACTTCCTCTCAACTTATATTGTAGAAAACTCAACTGTTAATTTTTACCCGAAGGATTATGTAAAAATCACGAAGGCGACGACAAAGGCTAATGATGAAGCAATGGCAAACTATTATAGTCAGATGTTCTCATCATCAGGAATGCAGGCTTCCACAAACGTATGGGAAATGGCAGGAGAAGATAGCGAGCTTGCTTATGAAAAAGCACTTGTCGGACGTGCGCAGGACGCGGTGAAGGAAGCGATGGTATATCAGGCTATTTTTGAAAAAGCCGGATTGACAATTGACATGGAAGCTGCAAAGGCTGAAATGAGCGAGACAAACGGTGACGAGAACTACGCAGACAATATGGTTGAAACATATGGTGAAGGCTATATGGCACAGACCGAAATGCAAGATGCCGTTATGGATTACCTTGTAGACCGTTACAAAAATCCCGACTTAATGCCTAGTGAGGAAGCAGATCCGGAAATGGATATCACGATGGAAACGGAAGAGAATGCCGAAACCGCTACGGAGACAAGCGCGGAATAATATGATATTTATATTGAAAAAGGGAAACGTGTTTATTGCACGATTTCCCTTTTTTTATACACAAGTATAGGGATTTACCAGTCCAGTTCAAACGCCGAAAACGCGTCTGCTGCCTTTAAATGCTCGTCCTTATACTTTAGCATGTACGCCTTAATCTCCGCTCCGGCGTCCGCCAAGTCTGTTAAAAATGTATCAAAGTTTTCCTCCGTAATACAGCCCGCGTCCGCAAACAGCTTATAGTACGCCAAATCATCGGCATGTTCTTCCATGATAATATCCCACGCCTCACGGGAAGCCTTTAGGTAATCCTTTAGCTCCTGCACAATCTCCGGCGCAAGCTTACAGGGGTGAAGCAGCCGGAAATACACAATGCGCAGCTTCATCTTGCGCTTTTCGACCGGATAGGATTTAATGTCGTAATCTTTCCCCTCGTAATCCTCCTCGCCGCACGTCCACAGCTCCTCGAAGCCGTCCAAATCATCAAGCCGGATTAAGTCTATCAGCTTCGCGTCCCAGCGTGTTACCCACGGTTCGGTTCCAACCTCCAATGGTTCGAACAGGAAATAGTCGTGCAGCACGGTTACTGCCATTGCAAGCATTCGCGCAAGACCGAGCGTGCGCAATTCCTCCTGTTCCCGAATGCAGATTTCCTTTAACCGCAGGCAGCCTAAAAACATCTCTTTTCCCCGTGTCAGCGCGCGGTTTGGTATGGTGATGGTGCGCAGCCGTTCCGCGTGCGCAAATGCCCAGTCGCCGATTTCCTCCATAGTGTCGGGAAGGCTGATTTCCTTGATGGTCTTGCAGCTTAGGAATGCCTTTTTTTCAATGGCAATCACAGGTTTTTCGTCAATATACGCGGGAATTTCAACGGTTGCGGCAATGCCGCGGTAGCGCCTGATTACAATGCCGTTTTTGTATGGTGCATACGCAAGCTGCCCGCCGCCCTTGGGGTTTTCGATGGTCTGCGTTTCCGTGTTGTTCATAAGCAAACATCTACCTTTCCAAATATCAAACTGTATTTTATCCTGCTGATTTTATCACTTTTACAGCTCAAGTCTGTCGATTTCCTGCATGATGTCGTCCTCGCGTTCGTGGAGCATTAAGTCCTCGTTGTGCTTTGCATAGTCGGGACTTCCGTACAAGCCGATAAAACGCGAGCTGTACACGTTGACTGTCAGCTCCGTGACAAGCACAAGCAGCTCATTTCCGTCCATAAACGCGACCTCGCTGAACGCGAATACATTATGCAGGCGCGCCTGAATGCGGGCGTTTTCTTCCTTCATCGCCGCGACCTCGCCGTCAAATGCATTTTTCAACATGGCAAACGGATTTTCGCTTGGGTTGAGCCGCAGCTCTTTTTCGCGCGCCTCAAGGAATTGCATGATTGCGCGGTTCTTCCTTCTGTCCTCGCCGGAAAGCGTTCCTGCGGAGCGCATGGAGTCAAGCAGCTTCTGTCTTGCCTGCACCTGCGACGCGATGATTTCGCCAATCTCCTTTGTTTCGCCGTTTCCTGCTTTTTCATACAGCGCTTTTATGATTTTGAGCACCTTCATTAGCTCCGCAAGATAATCGGCGGTTTCCAAATTTTCCCGCATTTCGCTCTCAAGCTTATCCAGCAGCATTCCGACCAAAGAAAGCCGCTCGTCAAACTTGGCAATGCGGGCGCGCTCTACCTCCTGCGCGGAATTGGTGCCGTTTAAAATGTCTTCTACCTTATAATCCTTTTTGTACTTATTATAAAGCTCGTAATAGGCTGTAAATTCTTTCACAATCTTTTCATTGTGAAGATACTGCCCGACAAGCGTCTCATCGACCAAAATGCCCTCCTCCTCACAAAGGAGCATGGTTGCGGACAAATCCTCCCAACCGCGCGCCGTCACGTAGGACTTGCCGCCGACGTTTGTCTCGACGCGGTAAAAATCGTTTTTCTTCATATCCAAATACGTCGTGACTGCGTTGTGAATGCCCTGCTTTAGGGCGTATTCCTTCCATGTGGGGTAATCCGCCTCGACCTCCACAAGCTTCATTCTGTCCATTGTCACCACATCGAACTCCCGTACGGACTTGTTGTACTCCGGCGGATTTCCTGCCGTCACAATCACCCAGCCGTCGGGAACCTTATGCTTTCCGAAGATTTTATACTGCAAAAACTGGAGCATTGACGGCGCGAGCGTCTCCGACACGCAGTTGATTTCGTCGAGGAACAGGATACCCTCCTCAATGCCTGAGCCTTCCATGACCTCATAAATCGAGGCAATAATTTCGCTCATGGTGTACTCGGAAATGTCAAATTCCATGCCCTTGTAGTTTTTGTGCGTGATAAAGGGAAGTCCGAGCGCGGACTGTCTTGTGTGGTGCGTCATGGAATAGCTGACGAGCGCAATGCCAAGCTCCTGCGCAATCTGCTCCATAATCGCCGTTTTTCCGATACCGGGCGAGCCCAGCAGGAAAATGGGGCGCTGCCGTACGACAGGAATGCGGTAATCGCCGTATTCGTCCTTTTTCAGATATAATTTTACGGAATTTTTAATATGGTTTTTTGCCTGTTTGATATTCATGGTAATCCTCCATCTATGTTAAATTATCCTCAAAATTCTCGATTTCCTCCACCGGAAGCACAAGCTTGATTGCCCACGGCGGAGTTGGCGGCTTTTCGTAGTCGTCCTCCAAAAACACAAACGCCGTGTCATAATTGTAGGGCGGTTTGCGCTCGGGATACACGCCGTAGCCGTCCGTGAAATAAATGAGTCCCTTTAAATTCTCAAATTCCCCGTTCTCTATCGCATTGTTTACATACGTAAACACAGGGCGAAAGTCCGTAGAGCCAAAGCCCTCAAGCTGCCCTTCCTTCATAAACGCCTCAAATTCCTCGTCGTTCGTGATTTTCGTGTCACGGCGCACCTCGGAGTCGCACTGGATAATGTGGATATTGACCTTGCGGAAAAAGTTTTCACTGCTCTTTAAAATACTGTAGGTTTTGTTCAAAAAGCACTGCACAAGCTCCCCGCGGCATGAGCCGGAGGTGTCGATTGCGACCACGAACTCCTTGATTTTATTGACGTCCTTATACTCAAGCGGCTCCACAAGCGGCAGGTTTCCATAAAGGGAAAGTCCGTACGTATAGTACACATAGTCAAACTCGTCGTCATTGACTTGTATGTCCTCCCCCGACACGCTGAACCGCCGCAGAAAATCGCCGTAATCGTAGGTTTCCTTCGTCGCCTCCTCAAGGTTTTGCAGAATGCTCTTGTCGTCCGATTTGTCCTCCGAAAAGGATTTCAGCTCTGCCTTAATCCGCTCGCTGAGCTTCTTCCACTGCTCCTGCGTTATCTCAAGCGTTTCCGCATTCTCTGTGGGCTCCCAGCCCTCGTGAATGTCACGGCGGAACAGATTGGCAAGCTCCAAAAGCTCCGTCGTGCCAAGACGGTCGTTTTTCAGGCTTCTGTATATGCGCTCCGCAGTCAGTGCGCCTACTTTTTCCCGCCATTCGTCAAGCGTTTCTTTCCGCTCGCGGTCGCCTGTCACGTCAATGCCCGATATGCCAAGCGAGAGGACTGCATTCTCCACCGCCATATCCGCCGCCACGTCCCAAAGCTCCTGCTCCATGCGCCCGTAGCGGTAGGAATGGCTGAAAATGCAGTGCAAAAGGATATGAAGGTGCGTCCGGATAATGCTGTTTGGATTTTTTTTGTACAGACGGACGATGGTGCGCGGGTCGTAGTAGATGACCGCTTCGCCGGGTGCATTGATGTCGCAGCGGATTGCGTCCGTTCCTGCCTGTTCTTTGAGCCTGATGCCTGACAGCGCCGCGTCTAGGAAGCGCAGGTTTACCAAAATCCGGTCCCTTGACAGGCTCCATATGCGTGATGCTATTTGTGACACTTGTGTCATATTTTCTTCCATTCCTATCTCCTAATAATTCACAATCTCCCCACTACAAGCCGCTTCCATAATCGCCTGCACATCTGCGCCGTCTAAGTCAAGCCCTTCGGCGCTCACAAAGTGCGTGTTTTCCACGCCGTAGAGCCTGCAAATCGCATTTACATATTCAAAGCCGAAATTGCAGTCCCCGATATAGCCGCCGCTGGTCGTGACGTAGTACATGTCGCTGGCGTTTGTCAAGCCGATTGGCGTGCCGTCCTGCGCGTAGGTGAACGTAATCCCATCCACGCTTGCCAGCTCCAGAAAAATTTTAAGCGATGCCGGAAACGACATGTCCCAGTAAGGCGCTGCGATGACGAGCATATCCGCGCCTGCGACGGCGTTTGCGTAGTCAAACATCGTGTCGTCGGTCTGCCCTGCTGCTAGAAGCTCGTCGCGCCGCTGCAGCCGTTCGTAGTTGAGTGGCAGCATGTTTTCCGTCGATAACCGTATTTCTTCTATATGAAATGCCATGTCGTGGCTGTTTGCTTCGCGTATCCGTTCCAAGAGCTGCTCCGCCAAAGCTAACGTCCTTGAGTCCTTTCCGCGCACACACGCGTTGATAAAAAGTAATGTTGGCATATCGCTCGCTCCTTATCTCAAAATGTCCTTCGGCACCTCCGCCGCCATGCGCTCATACGCTTTCAAGGACGGGTGAAGGTGGTCGCCGCTGTCGTAGCCCTGTGCAAACGCCGCAGGATTTGCGCTGTCCCGAAGCGCCTTGTCGAAATCAATGCAGCCCTCCGCCTCATGCGTGGTGCGAATCCACTCGTTGACCTCGTTTCTTAAATCGTTGCGGAACGGCTCATATGTCCGCCAGCCGTAAATCGGCAGCAAGGTACCCATATATACCTTCAAGCCGTACTCGTGCGCCCACTCGATGTAGCGTTTCAAGCCGTCAATCAGCTCCTGCGCCGTCGGAAGGTCGCTCCACGGGCGAAACGGATTGACCTCCACGCCGACCGGGTGGATAATGTCGTTGATACCGTGCTGGATAATAACCGTGTCCGCGCCGCTCACACGCGCCTCGTGCGGGAAGCGGATATCACCCTTTAAGCCGTAGGAGTCGTATGTGATGTTTTCATACTGGCGTAAAATCCTTGTGCCGCTTGCCGCCTTTCTCACAATTGCAGTATGCTCTATTTTTTCATGAAATAACCGCAGGGACAGGTAATCCGGCCACGCCTGCGACGTAATGCTGTCGCCGTAGCAGATTACCGCCCTGTTTTCGGCAGATGTGTAAAGCTCCACATCGCTTAGAAAATAAAACCAGTTTGTCTTTCTCGTCAAATCCGCCGGAAGCGCGCCACACGCCGCATAGTCGCCTACCGTGTAGGTTCCCTTTGACAGCGGTCCGGTTGTCAGCACCGCCGAGCGCATCTGCGTGAAATCGCCTAAATAAATGCTGATGTTGAAATCCTCGCCGCGCGTCACCGCAAACGCCGTTTCATCGCTCACGCGCGACTCGCCTGCCGGAATGGTGACGCTTGTGCTTCCGTTTTCAAAGGTTACAGGGACTTTTCCGACGTATACCTTTGTGATTGTCACAGGCTCCGTTCCGCAGAAATTGTCGAGTGTTATTTTTAATTTATCTGCATCAAACATCGGACGGATTGGGTAGCGCAAGGTTAAGTCCTTTGCGTAGTTTTCCGGCTTTCTGTCCGCGATGGAAATTGCATTTCCCCATGTGGTTACGTACTTTTTCTCCTCCACTGGCGTACCTCCTGTAGCATTGGCTTTTCAAAATACTTACATAAGTATACCACATATCACCCGTTGGGGGAACTTATTTTCTTTTTTTTCACTTTTTTAATGAAGCCTTTTTCCAAAGTACGAGTACCGACACAATGCCCGCCAAAGAAATCAAAGAAAGAACCAGCGCAGCCGCAATGCCGCGTCCAAAAGGCGCTTGCGAAGGATTGTTGACCAATTGCACAAATTTGTCCGTAGTGACAAGAAAATCGGTTTTCGCGTTTTTTTCATTCTGTAAGGTTCGCACCTCGTTTCCTGCCGCGTCTGCCGCATTGTATAAAAGCGATACTTCCTCGTCGTGTTCCGCGATGGTAATGGTTGCCGTATCGCCCTCCTGTTCCACCAAGTCAAAATAATTCCAGCGCCCAAGAACCTCTCCGTCCCCGTTGACAAGCGTAAGCTCCATGTTGGCAAGCTTGAAGTTATCTTCCGCAACGACGCGCACCTCCTGCGATGACACATTGTAAACCGCATTGTTTTCCACGCCGTCTATCATCACGCGCGGCACGGTGTTGTCAATCGCAAACTGTATCTCCTCACCGTTTTGCCGAAGCATGTTATTTACCTCATTTCCTGCCCTGTCCTTTGAATAAATGCCAAGACGGTATACGCCCTCTCGCGCGAAATTTTCCCGATAGACTGTATAGGTGTAGACGTAGCCTGTATCTTCATTTCCTGACACATCTACGCTGTATAATATGGCTTCCTGCGCTGCGTTTTCTCCCTGCGCCGAAGGTCTGCTGCCGCGTTTTCCATAAAGGATATTTGCGTTGTGGGACAGATACATGGTAAATTCCTCAACCTTGTCCACGTTCATTTCGACAATTTGAATGTCCTCCAAATTGCGGTAGCAGTTGTAATAGTTTTCCTTTAATTTTGCCAAATCCGCAAGGTCGTATGCAGAGCCACGTCTGTTCAGGGAAAAGCGTACCGCAAGCTCTGAATGATTTCCCGCAAGGTCAGCGGCGTTTACGGTCAGGTAATAAATATCGTCCGGTTTTGCGTCAAGTCCGTTTAAGGTATAGCAAAAACCGTTGTCCGCAAATGCCGCCGTGATATCGGCGCTGATGTCAACTGCGGCGCCCTTTCCTGTTGTAAGCATGATGGTTACATGTTCGAAATCGAAATTTGTGTCCTGCACTGTTATGCTGGGAATTACCGTTCCTGCATTGGCGGAGTTGTCCTCGACACCTGCTATTTCAATCACGGGTTTTGTTGTATCTATGACAAATTCCAACGGCATTTTCGCCCTGTCCTCATCTGAAATTCCATTTCCTGCCAAGTCCTGATAATCACAGGAAACCGCATATTCTCCCTCTGACAGGCATTCCACTTTTATGACATGCGTGTCATTTTTGTGCTCCCACGAGCCGACGCTGCCGCCCGGCTGTATGTTGATGTGAAAATCGTCCGCATTAAAATTATGCTCTGTTACTGTAATTGTTACGGTCTGTTTTTCGTTATAATATCCCTTTTGCGACGCGCCGCTTTCCAGTGCAATTTCGACCTTTGGCTTTGTCTTGTCAATGATAAAAGGCTCTACCCTTTCTTTTTCCGACTCGTTATCCGCCAAGTCCCTGCACTGCGCTGTCAGCGTGTAGGCTCCGTCCTGCGAAAAATCGATATATGCGTAATGCTGTGTATCATCATGCTTCCAGTCGGAAATTGTCGGCATATAATCCGCGCCATTTCTTGTCGCCTTTAGTTTCACAAGTGATGCGTCAAAATTCAACTCTTTTATTGTTATTTTTGCCCTTCTGTCAGCATTATAGTAGTTTCCGTTCGTCGCGTTTTCATTGTCAAATGTTATCGCAAGCTCCGGCTTTGTCACGTCGATTTTAAGCGCCTGCGTATCAGTACACAGATTTTCGCAACGGTCTGTTGCGCTCACAGTGATTAATGCGTGGTTTCCCTCATTTGCCTTTGCATCAATTGTTTCTATAATCTGAAAGCGTTCCGTCTCGCTCAGCAAGCCCTCGGAAACCAATTCCTCCGTACTGGAAAAGAGTGTTTTATCCGAAATGGCAGTTCCTTCATCTGTACCAACTGCACACGTCACAAGCTTTATTCCGGCGCTGTTTCCGTCATTTGGTGCGTCCTGAATGCTGATTTTTACATTCACGTCTTTATTGAAAAAGCCATGCTTATTGGCTCCGCTTGGCTCCACTATCAGATTTGTCGTCCCTTCGCCCGACGGCGCCTCATTGTCAACGATAATGCCCCGCGTCCAGCCCTCCGTCATATTGCCTGCGCCGTCAATTGCCCTGATGTAGAGCAGGCATCTCATATTGGGGGCAATCTCACACCGCTCCGCTGCGTCCGTTGGCTCCTTGTCCTTCCACTCATTCACGGTTTTGGCTTTTAAAAGCTTTATGCTTCCCTTTCCACTTATTCCGTACTCCGCCGAAGCCTCGCCCGAAACGCTGTTTTGGTAAAAATGCTCATAGACCAGCGTATTCTCATTTCCAATCACCTGCTGCACGCCATCTAAGACTAATTTCAGCCCGGTCGGTTCATGGCAGTCTACCCGATAAGTATACGTATCTGTCCCGCTCTCGTTTCCCGCCGCGTCCGTAATCCAATAGTCAAGGGTATAAATACCGTCGTCAGACAGCTTTGCCTGCATTTGTGAAAGGTCATCGGAAATGGTGGTAAAACCGATTGGGGAATTGATTTGGGAGAAATCCGCACGAATTGTCGCTGTTTTATTTTCAGCAAGAGAAGTGACTGCTTCTTTTTCATCGTTTTTGTTTAGATTGTAATGGATTGTAATTGGCGCGGCATATTCACCGGAACTGACACCTGTGTCATATTTTGGATACGCAAAATCAATGACCGGTGTCCCGGACGCCTTGTTATACCACCCATTATGACATTTTTCAAGGTCTGCTCCGCTTTCCGCAATGGGCTCCTTGTCCGCCATTTTCTGCCACAAGAGAATACGCACCTTTGTATCCGACGCGCTCCTTACGCCGGAGCGTGATACGCCTCTGAAATAATAGTATCCGTTTTGATTGACAGGATTTTCACAATCACCGCCAAGCGAAAGCGCCGCAATTCCCTGTTCATTTGCTGCAAGCTCCTGCCACTGGTCAGGGTTAACCGGTTCCTTGGCAAGTGCTGCCGCAATGCTCTGATAAGCGTATTCCACCCTGCAAAGTCCTGCGAAGCTTCCGTAAACAGGTGCAATTACCGAGCTGCTCCCTTCGTCCGGCAGGACTTCCTTTTCGGCGATTTGGAACCGGATTTCACGGTTTGTCCAGTTTTCGTTGTCCGCGTTATAAGCCTGCCATTCGCCCGCGTCCGCCTTTTCGTCAACGGATACTGTAATGCTTGGCGGGGTATTGTCTACAATGATTTTGATGAATGCGCCGTCTTCATTTTTCAGGCAAGCCGGTTCGCTGACGTTTCCTGCCGCGTCCACCGCGCGGACTGCGATTGCCGGATAGATACCGTTTTCCAGCACGAGAGAAAAATGTCCGTTGTCCGGTTGCTTTCCAAGTGGTATCCAGCTTGCACCGTTCTGCGCATTCATGTCTGCCGTATACTCAATTGTTTCCACGCCGCTTGTCTCGTCGGTAAAAGAGCCTGTCAGCACAAAATTTCCGGGGAAATATTGCACCTGCTCCGTGCTTGTCGGGGCGTAAAAATCAAGGTCAGGGACAAACTGCGCGATGACTGGCGCGATGGTGTCAATTCCCAGCTCAAAGCTTCTTGTTCCCTTTTCTTTGTCCGCAAAATGCTGTGTGTCTGCTCCTGTTTTGGTGTTTTGCGCCCAAAATGTATAACTTGTCTTTTTCCGGTCGCCTGTGATGTGAAACGGTTCTGATGGATTTGTCTGACCTTCCTCATTTGGTGTAAGGTTTAACAGGTCATAATAAGTCTTTCCAACGTCTGTCAGGCAAATCTGCACGCTGCCGTTTATCCAGCCATTATGCGCTTTCAGGTACATCTGCCATTTCTCAAAGCCTGTCTGATTTGCGTCGCCTGTAAAGCTCTTCGGTTTTGATGCATTATTTTCTGTGACACAAATCTCAAAATCCGTATCATAAAGGGGGCTGTTTTTCACGGTGATTGTGATTGCATTGCTCTCAACGGTGTATACGCTGCTTCCGCCTCCCGTTACGGTGAGCGTTGTCGTTCCGGTTCCGTTGATGTGCAATGGGATTTTATTTTCATTTGCGGTGTATTGCACGGACTCGTCCACCGATGCCACATCAGGGTTTGTCGTACTGACCTGATACTTGATTGCCCCCGCTTCTGCTGCCATTATGCTTTGATTTGGTTTTAGGGCTTCTGCGCTTTCGGGGGAAGCAATATCCTCAACTGACACAAAAAGAAGCGGCGGTGTGCCTCCATAACAGGTACGGTAATCATAAACGCCGTCCTGCTCCGCTGACAGCTTTATCTTTGCCCGCCGTCCGAGCAGCGTTATGCTTTTTGTGACGGTATTGGCTTTGTAAGGAAAAAATGCGGTTGTGTCGTCTCCTTTTATGCGGATTGTCATCGTATAGTTTGTCCCTTTGGAAAATTCCTTAAAAAAGTCACGCGTTACCGGGAAATGGAATTGATAGGGGCTGCTTTTTTCACTTGTCATAGTCTTGGAATTTACTTCATAGGATTGATTTTTGCAGCGAAGGACAAATTCCAAAGACATGCCGTTTTCTGCTTCCAATAGTTTTTCTGTTACATCCTCACCACCTTTTAAGATTTGTACATTTACCGCAAACATTTCATACAGATATGCCTGCGACGCGTCTGTTTGTGCCTTCAAGGTAAGCCGTATCGGGTTAACAATTATTTTAAGTGTTCTTATATCGGAGGCTTTTATCAAGGCATTTTCCTTGAGCTGTATCGTCACGGCTGTCAGCCCTTTATCCGCCCCATTTAATCCGCACGCCTTGATGTAAATCCGTCCATACTCTTCGCCGATTTCCAATATTTTATTCCGCTCGCCGCTTTCTTCCTTTATTTCGTACTCACTTAGGTGCGCATATGGCATATCCATGCGAACGATATCGTCTATATACAGCTTTTCCCCATATTCGAGATTTTGCGTATTTTTTTTCAGGGAAAGCTTTCGGCCTTCCTTCTCAATCGAAAAGTCATAGCAGGCAAATTCCACTTCCGTATCCTGCCTCCATGTTCCTTTTACGCGGATACAATAGTCGCCTGCCTGTTTGTACAGTGCCTCTATTTTTTGTGTGTGATTTATGCTGCTTTTCGGGGGGATTTCAAGTGTTCCTTCTTGCAAAGGAAGCTCGCCTTCATCGGTCTTTTGGCATATAACATAAGAAATGCGTTCATAGATATCCTCGGTTGTGCTATAAGGTTTTATTTGGGATAATATGTTCTTGTTTCCTGTGAGTGTGATTGTGTGGACTATTTTTTTGATGTACTGATGATTTTCGTCGAGAAATGCTGTTTGATTATCGTCCTTTATTTTGACGGATATGCCTTGAGCGGCTTTTGCAGTCAAATCCTGCGTTTCGTAATCCGCATTGTCTGGCGCTTGGCTGTTTTCCGAGTCTGTCTGCTCAACTGTTGTTTCGGATTGCGGTTCGGTTGTGTTTGTATTCGGTTTCTCACCCGGTTCTGTCGGCTTTATTTCCGGTTGCGTCTCCGACTCCGTTTCTGTTCCTGTTGACCTGATTTCCGTCTCTGGTTCTGTTGACGCGTTTTCCGGTTCTTGCCCTGTTGGCGCGGTTTTTGGCTCCGAGCCAAACTCTTCATCCAGCGCCTCACTTTTTTGCGACACATGCGAGTCCACGTTTTCTGATTCTTCCGTTTTGTTTTCAAACGTGTTTTCATCGCTCTGCCACGATTCCGGTTTCGTTTCCGGCTCCGGTCTCATAGCAACTTTTTCCTTCAACGCCTGCACACTGCCCATCGGCAGCATCAGCGCAATCGTCAAGGCTGCAAGTACAATTGCAATCATTCTTTTTCTTTTTTTCATAATCTTCCCTCAATTATCTTAAATTTGCTGTTTTTAAACAGCCGCTAATTAACATAACTGATATCGACATTTTTTGCAATAGTACTTTAGTACCAATCTATAACACCCGCATTTTCTCCAAGCGTTCATGGAGCCGCCTGACATATTCCAATTCCTGTTCTTCCTTAAGCTCGCGCCCCGACGAAAAATATCTGACACGCGTGTCATTTTTCTCGTTATGCGCGTTACCCAGTTCCAGTTGATTGATGCTTTCCAAGATATGTGCAAGCTGCCTTACCGTCCCCTCGCTGCCGTCAATCATATGGACATCTTTTGGCAGGATTTTTCGAAAGGTATCCTTAAAATAATTAAAATGCGTGCAGCCAAGCACCAGCTCGCCATACGTATCAAGCGCATACTTCGAAAGTGCGTTTTTCAGGTATTGCTCTACTTCATCAGAAGCAAACTCGCCGCGCTCCGCAAATTCCACCAGTTTTGGCAGGGCAAGTAAATCAACCAAATGGGCGTCATCGACACGCTTTACCAAGTTGTGGAGCTTTTCCTCCCTGACTGTCAGGGGCGTCGCCGCCACAAGCACGCGTTTCCCGTGGCTTTCCTTCACCGCAGGCTTTACCGCAGGCTCTATTCCAATTATGGGAATGGGGTATTTTTCACGCATCACATCAGCCGCCGCAGCCGTCGCCGTATTGCACGCAATCACAACTGCCTTGCAGTCATGCGCCGTCATAAAACGCATCACATCATCCACAAGCGCAATTACCTGTTCCTTTGATTTTGTGCCATAGGGCGCATTGTCCGTGTCCGCATAGAATATGTAGTTTTCATTCGGGAGCATCACAAGCGCCTGATGCAGCAGCGTAATGCCGCCTATCCCGGAGTCGAATATTCCTATGTTCATTGCTCTTATCCTTCCAATCTGTCGTATATATGGCAAGCTTTGTTTATGCAATTATACAATTAAACAACAATCCATGCAACACGAAATGCAACATTATCAAAAAATAACCGGAAAATTTCAAAAAGAAAAAGCCTAGAACCTCTAGGCTTTTCAAGAGCGATAGACGGGGCTCGAACCCGCGGTCTCGACCTTGGCAAGGTCGCGCGTTACCAACTACGCCACTATCGCATTTGCTGTCTGTATCAGACCTTTATTATATTACATGATTTATCGGGTTTTGTCAACTGTTTTTCAAAAAATATCTGCAAAAACCGATACAAGAGCAGGATACGGGAGTCGAACCCGCCTCTTCAGCTTGGGAAGCTAACATACTACCGATGTACTAATCCTGCATAACAACAAAGTCATAACAAAAGCTTTACCCGCTTTCTTTCGGCCAAAAGCAGGTGATGGGAATCGAACCCACGTATCTAGCTTGGAAGGCTAGTGTTCTACCATTGAACTACACCTGCGCATTCCCTTCAAAATCTTCTTGCGAACAAACTTAATATTATCACAGGACTTTTCAAAAGTCAATCCTCTAGGTTAAATTTCTTTACATCATGTTTGTCGTTCAATCATTAAGGTTTTACAAAACAACTGCCGTGTTTTACACACGGCAGTATTACGTTTCTTTTTTCCATTAAATCTCGTCTGCAATCGGCGCTGTCGATACAACCGATGCAACCACCGTCACGACCACTGCAATAATAATCAGCAGCATTCCGCCCAAAAGAAGGAAAACGGCACTGCTGCCATCGTCCGCGCTCTCGCTTAACGGCACTTCCTCGTCTGCGACCGCCACATTTGCCTGCGCCTCCTGTGCCTGTACAGTCGATGCACCGAACGAAAATGCCGAAATCAAAATCCCCATTACCATTGCATATAGAAATTTCAAGATAGAAGCCTTCGCTGTTTTCATATAAATCCCCCATTCTCACTTTGTCGGTAAATTTGCACAATGCCCTCAATTCACCCTGACTATCATTTTACCATATTTTGTCTCAAAAGGGAACTGAATTAATTGCATAAAAATAGATTGCTATAATTGTACGATTTCACCGCCCTTGACCTCAACAATCTTGTCGTCCTCGACGGCAAGCCACAGGCTCTGTACGCACGGATTGTATACAAACGAATTATCCGCCGCAAACTGTGCCATTTTTACCACGTCCATATAGTCCACTATCTCAATGTTTGTGGCATACCAGATATCGTCCCGTCCGCCCGCAAGCTCGCAGAACTCCTCCATCACGTTCCAGTTGTCGTTGTTTGTGAACTCATAGCTGTGCCCCCACACATACATCAGGCGAAGGTACTGCTTTTTCTTGTCCTCGATAAACTGGCGCCCCAGCTCCATAAGCTTATAATTATGATGGCAGGTCGCCTTCCACCGCAAAAAATCCTCCGGGATATCAAAGCTTTCGCTGTTGCCGACCACCCTTGCGTACCGGATGCCAAGCTGCGGAAGCATGTCGCAGATTTCCTTGGAATAAGAACCATTCGGATAGGCAAGTCCGCGCACCGGATATCCCATAAGCTGCTCCAGCTTCATTCTGTCGTCAACCACCTCGCGCGCCACGCTGGTCAGCGGGCACCGCGCGATTGTCGGGTGCGAAATCGTATGACACGCAACTTCGTGCCCCTTGTAAAGCTCCTTGTACTCCGCCTGCGGAATACGCACCGGATCTCCCTCCAATCCACCATTCAGATTAAAGGTTCCCTTAATTCCATGCTTGTTGAAAAGCTCCACAAGCCGCCTGTCCTCGTGCTTTCCATCGTCATAGCTCATGGTCAGTGCCTTATGCTTGCCTCCGGGAAAGCATGTGTAAACTTTCTTAATGTAGGTTCTCATTTCTCCTGCTCCAATCTTTCTGATAAAATTTTGTCAATGACTTATCTCACGCGTATTTTTTTCAAAATGCGCCACAAGCCTGCGCGCCTCGCTCTCGTCGGCTTCTTCAAGCGCTTCGATAAATTCCTTTAAAGGACCCATCGTCTGCTCGTCCGCCATCGCCATTGAATGCTTCAGGCTGATTACGTAATCCGCAATGCATTCGCTGAACTCAAACGAAACGCGCTCGCCCGGCAGCATCGTGATGTTCAGGGTGTATGCCGTGTTTGTCCACTCCACCTTCTGCGTCTGCCCGCACAGCTCTTTTACACGCCGCAGAAAGTGCATTCCCGCCTCTGTCCTGTCAAGCACGTCGTCAAGGGTAACGCCGAAAAAATCAAAGTCCTCTTTTGCGGCGATGCATTGTACCTTTAAATCTGCTATTTTATGATATTCCATAACCGTAGCTCCGTTATTTGGTGGAAACCGCTAAAAGCAGGTTTCCGGTTTGCAGTTATTCTTATTATAATTCCATTGACTTGATTTTACAACTATGTTGGGGGAAAATTTCACACTGCCCTTTTTCCTTATTTCCCATTCGCCGGCTCAATATTAATCGTCTTCCCTTTAATCTTGACATTCTTCATCGCCCGAAGCACCTCCGGCGCGTTCTCCTTCGGAACCTCGACAAACGTATACTTGTCAAACAAATCAATCGCCCCCACAAGATTACCGGGCATGTTCGCCTCGCCTGCAATCGCGCCGAGAATGTCCTTCGGCTTCACCTTCTGCGCCTTGCCGATATTGATAAACAACCGCGCCATGCCTTCCTCTTCGGCACCCGTGTTGTCAAGGTTATAGCCGCCATACATCGCCGCCTCGCTGTTTTGCTGCTGCTCGCCCATGTACATCTTCAAAAACGCCGCCGCAATATCCATCGCCGTAAAATCCGACTCGTTGATGTGGCGCTCAATCGTATTAATCATCGAAGTCAAATCCTCTTCCTCGATAATCGTATCAATCTGGTCAATAATCTTCTCAATCTTAATCTGATTGACATCATTCAGCGACGGAATGGGCATTGCATAGATTTTTGTCTTGCAATAGCGCATGATGTCCTTTAGCTTATAAACCTCTTTTCCCCGCACGAACGTAAACGAACGCCCCGTACGTCCCGCTCTTCCCGTACGTCCGATACGGTGCACGTAATACTCGTCGTCCTGCGGAATGTCATAGTTGAACACCGCCTCAACGTCGTCCACGTCAATTCCGCGCGCCGCCACGTCCGTTGCAATGAGAATGTCCGTCTTGCCGTTGCGGAAGCTCTTCATCACGCGGTCGCGCTGCGCCTGATTCATGTCGCCGTGCAGTCCTTCTGCGAAATATCCCCTGCCCTTGAGCACCTCCGTCAGCTCGTCCACCTGACGCTTCGTGTTGCAGAACACAAGCGAAAGCTTCGGCTCATAATAATCCAAAAGACGCGTGAGCACCTCGATTTTGTCCTTGCGCTTTACGTCCAGATAATACTGCTCAATCTGTGGAACCGTCAGCTCCTTTTTGACCACCTTAATCATCTTTGCGTCGGGCTTCTGATAATTTTTCGTGATTTCCAAAATCTCACGCGGCATGGTCGCTGAGAACAAAATGGTCTGACGCTCCTCGTTCGGAATATACTCCAGCACCGTCTCAATGTCCTCCCGGAAACCCATGTTCAGCATTTCATCTGCCTCGTCGAGCACAATCGTATCCACGTGCTCACAGCGTATCGTCTTTCTGCGCAAATGATCCATCACACGACCCGGTGTCCCGATAATAATCTGTGTGCCCTTCAACGCGCGGATTTGCTTGCTGATGTCCTGCCCGCCGTAAATCGGGAGCACCTTCACGCCATGCATGTATTTAGCAAGCTTTCTGACCTCCTCCGCCGCCTGCACGGCAAGCTCGCGCGTCGGACAAAGAACAAGCGTTTGTGGGTGCTTAATGTCCTTGCGCACCTTCTCCAAAACAGGAATGCCAAACGCGGCAGTCTTTCCTGTTCCGGTCTGCGCCTGTCCGATAATGTCAAAGCCCTCCATCGCAACAGGGATTGCCTTGCACTGGATAGGCGAAGCTTCCTCAAAGCCCATCTCCCTGACGCCGCGCAGAATTTCAGGGCTTAAATTTAATTCATCAAATCGTAATGTCTCCATAATAGTTATTTCTTCCTTTCTTATTATACACCTTATATACCGTTAAATTGCTTCCATGAAAATTGATTAGAAATTGAGTTAGAAATTAATCCCATTATAATCGAGTAGGGGAACGACCTTCTCCACTACTCGCCGCGCCGGGCGTCCGTCAGTTTACTGACATTTTTCCTTTGGACGCCCGTGCGCATAAAAGCGACAGCCGTACAATATGCTGTCGCTTTTAGAGAAGGTATTTCTTTATGGGGTATAGCAAAAAAATGGGGTTTGCTATATAAAATATTGGGGGGTTACAATATGTATTATAGCATAACCCCCTATAAAATCCATTTCTATATTACACAAAATTTACAATAAATGGTAAACATTTTTGGATATTTTTACCATTATAACAGGCTGTCCTGCTCCTCGGTGTCATTATCCTGCACTTCCTGTGCAAAAAGTGCCTCAAATTCCTCCCTGCCGATTTTTTCCTTTTCCAGCAAAAGCGCCGCGCAGGAGTGCAGAACGCCCTCATTCTCAAGAATAATGTCCTTCGCCTTTTTGTAGCACTCGTCGATAATCGTCTTGACCTCGATGTCAATCTCGCTGGCAACCGCCTCCGAGTGGCTCCTCGTATGGGCAAGGTCGCGTCCGATAAAGACCTCGTTGTCCTCCTCGTCGTAATTAATCACGCCGATATTGTCGGAAAAGCCGTAGCGCGTCACCATCGCCCGCGCCTCCTTTGTCGCCTTCTTAATATCGCTCGACGCCCCGGTTGTCACATCATCAAAAATAATCTCCTCCGCGATACGTCCACCCAAAGAAACCATGATGTCCTGCATCATCTGCCCCTTTGTGTTGAACATTTCGTCGCGCTCCGGCAAAGGCATCGTGTAGCCTGCCGCGCCAATTCCCGTCGGAATAATCGAAACCGTGTGCACCGGCCCCACGTCAGGAAGCACATGGAACAAAATCGCGTGCCCCGCCTCGTGGTATGCCGTAATCTTTTTCTCTTTGTCCGAAATAATGCGGCTCTTCTTCTCCGCACCGATACCGACCTTGATAAAGGACTTATTAATATCCTCCTGAATAATATAACCCCTGTTATCTTTTGCTGCCTGAATTGCCGACTCATTCAG
Organism: uncultured Lachnospiraceae bacterium; assembly: GCA_947567595.1. GTDB lineage: Bacteria > Bacillota > Clostridia > Lachnospirales > Lachnospiraceae > COE1. The sequence goes on from CANOMQ010000026.1 coordinate 28,086, forward strand.
CAGGTTCTCAAGGTCTGCGCCCGTAAAGCCCGCTGTTGTCTGCGCAACCTGCTTCAAATTCACGTCCTCCGCAAGCGGCTTGTTCTTTGCGTGCACATTCAGGATTTCCTCCCTGCCGCCCACATCAGGGCGTGCAACGCTGATTTTCCGGTCAAAACGTCCCGGACGCAGAATTGCAGGGTCCAAAATATCCACACGGTTCGTCGCCGCCATCACGATAATGCCCTCGTTCGTGCCAAAGCCGTCCATCTCCACAAGCATTTGGTTCAGCGTCTGCTCGCGCTCGTCATGTCCGCCGCCCATACCGGTACCACGACGTCTTGCCACGGCGTCAATCTCGTCGATGAAGACGATACATGGCGCGTTTCTCTTTGCATCTGTAAACAAATCGCGCACACGCGACGCGCCGACACCGACGAACATTTCCACAAAATCCGAGCCCGAAATCGAGAAAAACGGCACATGCGCCTCGCCCGCAACGGCTTTTGCAAGAAGCGTCTTACCCGTACCCGGAGCACCCTCAAGCAGCACGCCCTTTGGTATCCTTGCGCCGACCTTTGTGTATTTTGCAGGATCCTTTAAGAAATCGACGATTTCCTCCAAATCTTCCTTCTCCTCGTGCAGTCCCGCCACGTCCTTGAGCGTAATGTCGCCCCCGGTCGTCAGCCTTGCACGGCTTTTTCCAAAGTTCATCATTTTCCCGCCGCCGCTGTTGGAGTTCTGCGCCGTCATCATGCTGAACATAAACGCCACTGCCACCAAGAGCAGTAACAGCGGAAGCAGCTCCGTCAGAAACCAGTTTTCCTGCGGCACGTCCTGTATCACAGGATCCACGTTATATTTCGCCAAAATCGCTTCTATCTCCGTGACATCTGACACATAGAGCTTCTTTGGCTGCTGGATATTGCGCAGCGAGACATACACTGTACCCGTTGGTACCTGCACGTTCGGACGGATTTCCACCGAAACGACCTCTCCTGCCTCAAGCTGGCTGAGCAGCTCTCCCTTGGTGTACGTTTCCTCCCGCTCTTGCACGCAGCTTAGCCAGATTGTCACGCCTATTAAAATCATTACTACTACAAATACAAGGTTAATCCCTTTTGAATTTTTTCCCAATGTTTACAACCATTTCCCTTTCTAGTCAATATTTAATCAAATTCTACCACGCCAATGTATGGAAGATTTCTGTATTTCTGGTTATAGTCCAAGCCATAGCCGACTACAAACGCGTCCGGTATCTCAAAACCCGTGTAATCCACATTTACATTTACCACACGTCTTGAGGGTTTGTCAAGCAGTGTACACAGCGCAAGGCTTTTTGGCCCCCTTTTTCCCAAAAGCTCAAGCAGATACGAAAGCGTCCGCCCCGAGTCGATAATGTCCTCAACGACAATGACCTCCTTGTCCTTGAGCGACTCGTCCAAATCCTTCACGATTTTTACCACACCGCTTGATTTCGTGTCCTTCCCGTAGCTTGACACCGACATGAAATCTATGGAAACAGGTATCGTGATGCGCTTGGCAAGCTCACACATAAAAAAGCTTCCGCCCTTCAAGACACATACCAAATGCACCTTTTTCCCCGCATAATCACGGCTAATCTCATCACCGATTGCCTGAATTCTTGCATTCACTTCCTTTTCAGTCAAAATGACTCTTACGTGCTCTGCCATTTTTAACACCTTTATCCTTTCTGTTCTTTGTTTTCTTTTATCAAATGGAGCTCCAACACGCGTTCCGTATTGTCGCTTACCTTGTAAAAGCTGCTGATGCGCCCGCCGACAATCCACAGGACATGGCTTTGCTCCGTCACGAGAAAAAGCGCGCCGCGCTGCTCCTTGGGCACCTTATTGTCTATCAAATACGACTTCAGGGTCTTTTTCCGAACTGCTCCCTCTGGCGTGTCAATCGTCAGATAATCCCCTTCTTTTCGCGTTCTTATGACAATACTATTTTTTATTTTATCATAATCAAGCCATTTCGTATACTTATTTTGCGGAATATTTTTCCAAAGCGCCAAAGTATGTGCACTTTTTATGGAAAAAACAAGGATTTCGTCAGCATTCAGGTGCACTCTGACACACTCCCCGCGCAGCAGCCGCTCATGCTCCTCGGGCGACAAAAGATACTCCGGCACCTGCGTCGGCACTGTTTTTTCATTGGCGCGATACACAAAAACCCCCGTATAGTCGCGCTCGACGCAAAGCTGATAAGGCAGGTCGATTTGCCTCCCGCTCTGCCCCGAAAACAGCCGCCTGACCTGCTCCAAATGCACACGCTCCAAATTTTTCCGGCTCTCGGCGACTGCCTCCAGCACCTTCATGACAACGGCGCCTTGTACTGTCGCATGCAGCGTCTCAAAAGATGCCTTTTCAATATGAAGTCCACAGGCATTTCCTTTCTTCACCGAAGAAACGCAGGCAGAATAAGCAGTCTCCGCCAGCTCCTCAACAAGCGAATACGCCTCCCCGATTTCCGTGCACGCCCTGTAAATATGCGAAACCGCAGCAGGATTAATCTCCTCCTGCGCAGTCCCGAGAATATGGCGCCTGATTTTATTCCTTGTATAATTATCCTCCAAATTGGTACTGTCTATACAATATTTTATTCCATTTTTGTCCAAAAATTCCTCGATTTCACGCCGCTCAAGGCACAGGAGCGGGCGGATAATCTCATTTCGCACGGGCGGTATTGCGCAAAGTCCCTTCAGGGAGCTTCCCCGGAACAGATGAAAGAGGAAGGTTTCACAGCAGTCATTTTTGTTGTGTGCAATCGCAATTTTCCCCGTCCGGTTCCCCTTGTAAGACTCCAGTGTGCGATAAAACGCCTCATAGCGCACGTCGCGCCCCGCCTCCTCCGTCGAAACATGACGCTGCCTTGCAAGCGACTCCACATCACATTCCACGAGCGAAAACGGTATGTTAAATTTTTCACATAATTCCCTGACATACGCGGCATCTGCCCCCGCGTCCTCCCGTATCCCATGATTGATATGTACAACGTGAAGCGTTATCGGAATTTCGCGCCGCAGTTCGCACAACAGCAAAAGGAGACAGACCGAATCTGCCCCGCCTGACACGCCTGCTACCACGAAATCGCCGTTCTCAAGCATATGGTGTCTTTGCACATAATCCAAGACCTTTTTTTCAATCATTCGTAATCTCTCCCGCCGCTCTTTATCCCGTTTTGGTTTAAATACATCACAAGCACCGTCATGTCGTCGCGTATATGCCCGCCCTGACAGCCGATTGCGCACTTTAACACATAGTCGGAAAGCTCCTTCGGATTTACATAATTCGCCTTTGCAAGAATGTCCTTGAGACGCCTTGTCCCAAACTCCCCAAACGCATCGGTCACGCCGTCGGAAACCATAACCAGCAAATCCGCATTGCGAAGCTGCACCATAAGCTGCATGGAGCCAAATGCCTCCACACTGCCAAGCGGAAGCGTGTCCGATGCGATTTCCTCCACATGCATTCCGCGCTTCAAAAAGCTTGCGGCAGCGCCCGCCTTGATAAAATCAGCCTCCCCGCTTAACAGGTCTATGCTGCAAAGGTCAAGCGTCGTCAGATTGCCGCCCGGATTTTGCGAAAAAAGCGTGCCGTTTAGCATCATCAGTGCCTTTTCCCTTGGGAACCCCGCCTCCATGAACTTTTCCATAAACTCAACCACTAAGCGGCTGTCCTGACACGCCTGCTCGCCGCTGCCCATGCCGTCTGATATCATCGCCACCATCTGATGATGGCTGTACTCCTCAACCGAGAAGTTGTCCCCTGAAATTTTCTCGTCCTCCTTTACCGCCCTTGACATTGCGCTCAGCACCGAAAAGCTTGGCTCCTCCTCGAAGATAAAAAGGTCATAGCCCCTGCCAAGCGATACCGCGCTGTCCAGTGACGGCATAAGACGCCTGTTAAAGTACACGGACAAAAGCCCCGCCAAATCCTCCGCCGGAATTTGCCCCCTTAAGGTGGAACGCGCCTCCATACTGATGCGCCGCGACGCTCCGCCTTCTATAAAAATAAGCTCCCGCGCCTGTATCCCGTGCTTTTTTAAGTGCTGGATTAACGCCCTTCTTTTATGCTCTACCGGTCTGCTCACCTGCACGACCGTATCCGCCACCTCCAAAAATGCCTCCGAAATTTCCTCCAAATGGTTCGCGAAAATCCGGTTTGTCTCGCGCAGCTCATTGCGGTAAAGGATATCCCTTCTGTCCGGTGCCGCCTGCTCTCCGGAAGACTCCGCCTTGTTTAACGTGCTGCGGTAGAGCTTCGCCAGCTCCTCATACGTTTCTGCCAGGCTGTACAGCTTCTTTTTGCTGTATCCTGTAAACAGCGATTTATTTTCTGCCGAATTTGTTTTCATACCCCTCTACTCCTCTTACCTATAATCATTCATAAGTAGAGTATAAAAGGTTACATAATATTTTTTTGTCAAATCAAAGGCGCGCACCCCGTTTTTTTATTGACAAAAAACGCAGGCTCTTTCACCCACGTTTTTAATCCACTTCCTGAAAAATGATTTCGTCTTCATATACAAGCCCGAGCTTATCCTTTGCCACTTCCTCCACGTATTTCTTTGTCTTTGTGTACGTCTCAAGGTCTACCAGCTCTGCGGCTCTTTTCTCCTCGACCGCAATCTGTCGCATCAGCTCCTCCTCACGCGCCGCATACTTTGCTTCCTTCTCCCGCAGGGAAACGGAATTGACGCCTACCACGAAGGTCATGATGATAATCGCAAGCAGCGCTGCTGTCATACCGAGGCGGTTCTCATTGCGAACGCGTCGAAATTCCGGTGTCTTTCTTTTTCTTAACGCTGATGCGCTTACGGACGCGTTTCCTGCCATGAGACTCACCCCTTTCCCCTTTTTTATCGTCACTTACTTTTATTTTATGCCGAAACAGCCTATGCGTCAACCGATATCGGGAAATTTTTCGAATTTTGTTAAATATTCCGACTTTTTTCAGGAACTCCCTAATTCTGCGGTTTACAGAAGATACAATTTTATGTAACCTCTTGATAATTCTGCACAAAAAGCGTATCGCGCTTCCTATTGTCCTATTTATCAGAAAATAAGCAAATCTTACAAAAATTCTGCCGATTGTCACACTATAAAACAGCATTCCGAGCGCCGCGCCCAGAACTGCCACAAAACGGATTACCCCATTGTTTGCATAATACAAAATCGTAAAGCTGGCAAAAAAACAGACAATCCAGTAAAGCAAATCCTCCACGTCAACCGCAAAGCGCCCATGACGCACCAGCCGCCGAAATAGGCGAAGGATATCATAGGCAAATGCCATGCACACACCTGCCGCGATTGAGACAAGCCATAAATCCAAGTCCGCAATGATATTCTTACTCATCAGCTAAACAAACGTGTCAGAAGTCCTTCTCCCTTTTTGGCAAGCGTGTTTTTATCCGAATACGCAAGTGAATCCACCCTTCCGTCCACATCTGCTTCTCCCTTCTCAAGATTGAGACGGCTGACGTGCAGCCCGCTTCCTTTGATTGTCAGCATTCCGTCCACGGTTTCCATCAATATTGTGTTCTCGTCAAACGCATGGATATCAATTACACCTGTTATTCTACAATCGCGGCGCTGCTCAAGGCTGAATTTGTGTTTTCCGACGTTAAAAGCTTCCGAACCGGTATTGAGCATAAAACAAGCACCCCTCTCCTCATATTTTAATATATGAGAAAAGGGGTGCCTGTATGACTAGATATACTTAAAAAGCTCTTTGGCTTCGTCCTTCTTGACAGTTTCCTGCACATCGAGGATTTCAACCTTTACGTCCTTATTTCCAAACTGAATTGTCAGAATATCGCCAACCTTCACATTTGTAGACGCCTTTGCAGGTTTCTCATTAATCAGAACCCTGCCCGCGTCACATGCCTCGTTCGCCACCGTGCGGCGCTTTATCAGGCGCGACACCTTCAAATATTTATCCAATCGCAATTATCTGTTTACCTCGTCCTTTAATGCCTTGCCGGGCTTAAACTTCGGTGCCTTTGATGCTTCAATCTTCATAGACTTGCCTGTCTGGGGATTTCTGCCCTCTCTGGCTGCTCTCTCTGTTACTTCAAATGTACCAAATCCAACGAGCTGGATTTTCTCACCCTTCTTTAATTCTTTTGTAACGACCTCAGTAAATGCTGTTAAAGCCTTCTCTGCGTCCTTCTTTGTCATCTCTGCCTGCTCAGCAATTGCTGCTACTAATTCTGTTTTGTTCATCGTTGAACTCCTCCTCTTGGTTTTTGTAAGATATCATAACCTTAAACGCTTATTTTGCGCGCATCACGCGCCTATATCTATTTATAGGGGAAAAGTCCGCTTTTGTCAAGGAAAAATGCCCAATTTTTACCGCTTTTTTTAATATACGGGGCTTTGCGCCTATTCGTCCGACTCAAGCAGCTCTGTAAAGGAATAATTCACGTCTTTTTTCTCGCTGTCAATCTGTAACGTATAGCTTCTTGTCTGATATCCGTTCTTGCGAAGCGTCACGACATAGTTGCCTGCGTTCTTGGGGAAGCTGACGGGTGTCATGCCGATATAGCTGCCGTTGAGGTACGCCTCCACATCTTCGGGCGCGTCAATGTATACCTTATATTTTTCCGACGCGGATAAAACGTCTGACGATGCCTCACTGCTGCGCTCCTCGCGGTCCTTTTCCTCTTTTTTGTCGTTATCTTCATCATCTTCATTCTCATCGTCATCGTTTGCGTTTAGGGCGTATTTTTTGCCAACAGGTGTTTCCTCCTGCTTGTCCTCCTGCGTCTTGGTATCCTGTCCGGATTCCGGCTCCTTGCTTTCCGGATCACTGCTCTTTTCAAGCTCCACACTGATGTTCGCCGACGGCTCCGCCACCTTTATGTACTGCGCCACCGTATCGTAGCCCTCCGCGACAATGCGCATGGAATGCAGTCCGTAGGTCAGCTCTATGGGCTTTGAGGTATCGACCTCCCGTCCGTCTATCGCCATTCTTGCGGTCGCGGGGGTCAGGGTAAAGATGATTTTTCCGGTCTGTACCACCGTGATTTCAACGCTGCCTAAATCCCATACCATCTCCTCATTGCGCGCAAAGCTGATTTCCTGCATGGCACTGCTGCCTTTGTGGCTCACCATTGCGTTAAAGGTGCCCTCCGGTACGACAAGAAGCATGTCCTCCTCGATTTTTTGGATAACCTTGTCTCCGACATCGACCCAGCCATTGACAAAATAATCCTCATTTTGCAGGCGCAGATAGCCATGTCCTTTTTCCACGTTAATCCCGTAAATCCTGTCCTGATATCCCCATACGCTGATGACATCAAGCGCGTTGAGCTCCCACGGCTCCGTCTCCCTGCCGTCCGAGATGACGACCACGTTGCTGCTCAAAAGATAGGTCTGCGCGCCAACCGTGATTTTTCCCTCCCGCAGGTCAAGCTCGTAGTTGGATAAATCGGGCAGGTTTAGCGCGTCCGCATTTTCCTTTATATAGGAAAGCGATTTGTCCGATTTGTAAAAGCGCACCGTCACTACGCTTCCCTCCTTGAGCTGCTGCATGGAAAGCGCTACGTCATTTTTGTCAAAAACCTCTGTCGTTCCGTCATAGTTTAAGGTATAGCGTTTTGCGGTGGCAATATTCTGAAGCTGTATCGTGCCATTTTCCGTGTCCTTTTTCACCACGACTGCCGCGTCTTCCGAGTCATAAATATTTGGTTTTTTAACCTGTGTATCTTCTTTTGTCTCCTGCACCGGTTCACTGACGCTGCCAGCCGGCATGGCGCAGCCGCCAAGTGTCAGTATCAGGGCAGACAAAGCTGCACCGTATCTTATTATTCCCTTTTTGTCAAGCATGTATCCTGCCGTACTCCTTTCAACCGTTATTTTTGTCTTATGTAAACTATTATAGTACGACAGCCGCATTTAATCAATCAAAAAGTTTCTCAATCAGTTTTTCCTTCTGCCGCTCCTGATTGACGAGGCTTTCCAGCTTTTCATAGTTTCTGCCGGACACCCACGATTTGCGCGAATTATAATAAAAATTGATGATTTTCCAAAATTTTTCAGGATACGCCAGCCGCAGCCGAAGGGAGCGCCACTCAATCGGCGTGAGGCGCCTTCTGTTCTGATACGCGTCAAGCATTTCCTCCGCTATCTTGACCGACCAGTTGTTTTTCTCTGAAATTTTCCTGAATAAAAGGTAAAAATCACGCGCCCCCGTATCGCGCGCAAAATGCTCAAAATTAATCAGCCCCGGATTGCCCATTCCTTTGGGGTAAATGACGTTATGATACTGAAAATCCCCATGACAGTACAGCCCGTTGCTTTTTATGTACGCCTCATACTCTGCCTTGGATTCCAGCAGCACCAAGGACGTGACCTCCTCCGCCTTTTTCAGGAAGTAGTCGTATTCCCGCATCAGCCTGCGCTCAAAGTCGGTCTTGGTATGCAGCTTATTCAGGTAGTTTTTGACGCGGCGGCATTCCTTCGTGTGCTTTTCCATTTCGTCCCCGTAAAAAAAGACCGGCATGTCATACGCCGCCTGCGTTTCTGTCATTTTCAGATGCAGCCTTGCCATCGTGCCAAATGCCTTCTGGATATCGTCCTCACTTTTGTAGCTGCACTCCCGTCCGTCAATCTGCCTTTTTAATATGTAGGTACTGTTGTCCGTATCCTTTACGGACAAGCCACCCTCCCTGTTTCTGACAAGTGTGTCCGTTTTGATACTGTCCGCTATTTTTTCCTGCAATCCATATAACAGCTCAAGCTTCTCCGATTTTCCCCGATATTCCTTCAACACACACATTCCCAAATCCGTCTCGCAGATAATTGTTCCCCTGCCCTTAAACGTGCGCGACACAGTTACATCATACTGTTCTAATACACCTACTGCCCTGTCATTCACCAAAAAATCCCCCTCCGCTTTTATAGAACTGTCGTTACTGTTCACTCCGTCCGGTAACAGAACTGTATTCGTAACTATTCAGTACCCTCATAGTTACGAACAAAAATCCATGCAGAATCACCTTCGGTGATGGATTTTTGCTTGCTAAATTTACATTTTCTCACGGTCAGCGCAGTAAATGCGCAGACCTGCTGAACAGTTACGTGTATTCTAAAATATGTGCCAACAGGGGGATTTATTCCTTTTATTTGTTGGTTATTGCAACGGTATTACCGTGGTAATACTGTATTTTCCTTGATAAAGCTGTCCGCTCTTGCCAGCAGGTAATCGCGGGTGTTGCGCGAAGGCTCCTCTATCACCTCCGCCAAAAGTTTTGACAGAATTGCCCCGATTGTCCTTCCCTGCGGCACGCCAAGCGCAATCAGGTCGTCTCCCGATACGGCAAGCGTTTTGAGCGATACGCACTGACGTTTGGCAAGGATTTCCTGATACAGTGCCTCCACCTTGTCAAGTGCGCCAAGCTTTTCGTCGCGCAGATACATGCTCTGTGCAAGGCAGTCCGCGCGCTTGAGCTCCAGCACGCCTTCAAAAAACGCCTCGCCGATTTTACCTATGCTGCGGCGCACGGACTTTGCCGCCGGATTGATTTGGTCGTCATGATGCCTGATATAAATCCGCACCCTTGCAATGGTATCATTATCAAATTTCAGACGCTTTAAAATGTCTGCTGCCATCTCCTCCCCAAGCTCAACATGCCCGTGAAAATGGTCTATCCCTTCTTCGTCCGTCGTCTTGCTGGCAGGCTTTCCGATATCATGCAGCAGTGCGGCAATCCGAAGGCTCCGGTCTGCCCTTACATGAAGCAGACAGTGCATCAAATGCTCCCCCACTGTGTACCTGTGGTGCGGATTGTTCTGCGGCGTCTCAAATGCGGCATCAATCTCAGGGAGCACCACTGCGGTAATTCCCAAATCATAAGCCTTGCGCATATAATCAGGATTGGGTGAGAGCAAAAGCTTGACGAGCTCCACCTGAACGCGCTCCGCACTGATGTTCGCAAGATTTGGCGCAAGCTCCACGATTGCATGCTCCGTGTCCGTATCAATCGCAAATCCAAGCTGCGCGGAAAAGCGCACCGCACGCATCATGCGCAGTGCATCTTCGCCAAAGCGCTCCCTTGCATTTCCCACACAGCGGATTATTTTACATTCCAAGTCCGCAATGCCGCCAAACACATCGACAAGCCCGCCCGTGTCGTTGTACGCCATCGCATTGATGGTAAAGTCGCGGCGCTTCAAATCCTCCACAAGGTTTTTAGTGAACACAACCTCCTTCGGGTGGCGGCTATCCTCATACTCGCCGTCAATGCGGTAGGTCGTGACCTCAAAGTGCTCATGGTCAAGCATCACCGTCACCGTACCATGCTGTATGCCCGTGTCAATTGTCCGCTTAAACACTGATTTTATCTGCATAGGAGATGCCGACGTCGTGATATCCCAGTCGTCCGGTTCCCTTCCAAGAACGGAGTCCCTGATACACCCCCCGACAGCATACGCCTCGTATCCTGCTGCCTCTAACTGCGTTATGATGTATTTTACTTTTTCAGGTAGTTTAATCTGCATCTTTTTCCTCTTTAAAAACGTTTATCCGTAGTTTTTTCTTATTATAATATACACGAAAACCGCTGACAATTCAATCAGCGGCTTCGTAATATATTATCTTTTTGTTATTGACAAATCCTTCACAATCACTTCACAAGCGCAAGTGTCTGACGCGCAATCGAAAGCTCCTCATTCGTCGGTACGCAAAGCAGCGCTACCTTGCTGCCGTCCTTGGAAATAACCGTGTCCTCGCCCCTTACATTATTCTTCTCAAGGTCAATTTCCGTTCCAAGATATCCCAAATACTTCGCAACCTCAACACGTCCTGAAATGTTGTTCTCGCCAACGCCTGCCGTAAACGCAATCGCGTCAACGCCGTTCATCGCAGCCGTGTACGCGCCGATGTACTTTGCAACCCTGTAATAGAACGCGTCGAGTGTCACCGCCGCAAGCTTGTTTCCGTCCTTAGCCGCTGCCTCGATATCCCTGAAGTCGGAAGAAACCTTTGACAGACCGAGCACGCCTGACTTCTTGTTGAGCACGTTGTTCATTTCAGCGGGTGTGAGGTTCTCCTTCTGACAGATAAAGTCGCAGATTGCCGGGTCAATATCGCCGGAACGTGTACCCATGATAACACCCTCAAGCGGTGTCAGTCCCATTGATGTATCCACGCATTTCCCGTGGTCAACTGCCGATACGGAGCCGCCGTTTCCTAAATGGCATACGATAATCTTTAAATCCTCCCGCTTCTTGCCAAGAATTTCAGCCGTCCTTGCGGATACATAATCATGGCTTGTACCGTGGAATCCATAACGGCGCACCTTGTACTTCTCATAATACTCATAAGGAAGTCCGTAAAGATATGCCTTTTCGGGCATTGTCTGATGGAATGCCGTATCGAATACCGCTACCATCGGCACGTTCGGCATAATCTCCTTGCAGGAATTGATACCGATTAAATTGGCAGGATTATGAAGCGGCGCAAGGTCATTGCACTCCTCAATCGCCTTCAAAACCTCATCGTTAATGATAACAGATGTAGCAAACTTCTCACCGCCATGTACCACACGGTGTCCGACCGCGTTAATTTCGTCAAGCGACTTGATTACGCCGTGTTCTGCGTTTGTCAGTGCGTCAATCACGAGCTTCACCGCAACCGTGTGGTTGGGCATCGGTGTCTCAATGACAACCTTGTCCTTTCCGGCAGGCGTATGCGTGAGCACGCTTCCGTCAATTCCGATACGCTCACAAAGTCCCTTTGCAAGAACAGCCTCGCTATCACTGTTGATAAGCTGGTATTTGAGTGATGAGCTTCCGCAGTTGATTACTAAAATATTCATTTTTTTCCCTCCAATAAACAATTTTGTGATATATCCAGTTTACTACGGATTTCTGAAAAATGAAAGCACTTACATCAAATTTTTTCCAAATCGCTTTATTTCACTTTTTGAAAAAGTGCAAGCCAACTTGTCGTTTAATCCTTTGGGGTTGTTTTGGTAAAATGAAAGCACTTACATTAATTATTTAGGAGGTTTTACTATGGCACTGATTTTATGTCCCGAATGTACACACACCATTTCAAACGTGACAGGCTTTTGCCCGAGCTGTGGCTATCCCTTAAAGGACACCCCCGCCAAACGGCGCAAGCTCCCAAACGGCACCGGAAGCGTCAAATGCCTCTCCGGCAATCGCTCCCGCAAATGGGCGGCGTATCCGCACGTCACCAGATTTTCCCAAAGCGGCTCCCCTATCCTTGAACCTGCAATCGGATATTTCAGAACCTATGAGGAAGCATATCAGGCACTCATTCTCTATAACGCCGCAGCACCCGTAACGCCATTTTCAAGCAAAAGCACCGCAATCGGATTGCCGCCCGCAGCTTTGCCGCAATATCTGAACATGACGTTTGCCGAGCTTTATGAGCTTTATGAGCTTTATTACCATAATAAGTTCTGCAATTCCAAGAAAAAGTTTTCACGCGCCTCCGCCTACTCCAGCAAAGCGGCATTTAATAATTGCAAATCGCTGCATGGGAGAAAATTTTTGGAGCTGCGCAAGGCGGATTTGCAGGAAGTGATTGATAGCTGTCCGTTAAAGCACTCCAGCCTTGAGCTGATTGTTACACTTTTTAAGGGCATGTACACCTACGCGCTCCAAAATGACATGATAGAAAAGGATTATTCGAAATATGTGAGCATCAATATTGCTGACGATGATGAATGCGGCGTCCCGTTTTCGCAGGCAGCGCTTGAAACCCTTTGGAAAAATAAAAACCGTAAAAACGTTGGCATGGTTCTTTTGATGATTTATACGGGGTTTCGCATATCCGCTTATAAAGATATCCGCTATGATAGGGAGGGGGAGTATTTTCAGGGTGGTGTCAAGACCGCGTCTGCGAAAAACAGGATTGTCCCGCTCCATCCTGCGGTTCGTGGCTTTGCGTTGAATTTTTTCAACAGGTTTCATTCGGAGGACGGGGAATGCTTTCATGCGCATAAGTGCCGAAAGGAATTTTATGAAGTGCTGAGTGCCTTAAATCTTACCTTTTCAGACAGTGGCACAAAACATACTCCCCACGACTGCCGTCATACTTTTTCATGGTTATGTGACAAATATAAAGTAGATGAATTGTCGAAGCATCTTCTTATGGGTCACTCTCTTGGAAGTGATATTGAGCGGTCTGTCTATGGGCATCGGACGCTTGATGAACTTCGTGCGGAAATTGCAAAAATTGAGGTGCCGCATTGTCGCTAACTTGTTGCTAACGCTTTGTGCGATTCTGCGGTTTTACTGGTGTTTTATGGAAAATTTGTCGCTAATTTGTCACTAATGGTAATTTTTTATATTAATAGTGTACACTCTTCATTTCTATATAAACAGGGGCAGTTTGCCTGCTCCTGTTTATATACTTATATTGAAACCGTCCAGTATTGCTTCATTAATTCCTCTGCCTCTTCTTCATTTTTATCAAATACTTCCATAATAGATTTTTTTACGTTCTCCCTGTCAGCTCCCATCTTTTGTGCAAATGTGATAGCACCCTCAAGTCTGCCTTCAAGTTTGCCTTCAAGTCTGCCTTCAAGTTTGCCTTCTTCCCTTATTTCCTGTATTGCAATGCACACATCAACCGACTCCTTTCCTTCATCAATTCTCATATTGGAATGTGTTGCCACATTCATAATCTCAACTGCGTCTCTTTCTACGCTCTTAAAACGTTCCTGCTCATGAACTACCCTGTTTAGCGCGTTTTTATCTTTCGAATATTCGATATAGCGCATAATTTCCCTCATGTTTGACTGAAATTCATCAATTTCTTCATCAGATAATTCAAATGGTGCAATTAAGTTTAAACGATAATCCGCGGTATATCTTAAAATGTCCTCACTACAATCCGCATACATATCGCGCAAACTAAGCGGACCGTCCCATTGCTCCGCCCCAAAATATATCACTAACGTTACCACGGGCAAAAGCCTGTCATCTTTCCAAAAGCCGCTTAAGAACTCATCACCTGACGGTTTTTTATTCTTTTGCTTAGACTTTTTATGAGAGGCTGCTGCCAGCGATACCTGATTTGCAAGCTGAAGTGCATCATAAAGGCAGTTTTTTACAGGCATTGCATAATGAATTTTCGCCTCATTTTCTACGGCAAGTATACAATAGGCGGCTCTTCCATCCGTCATAGACATCAGCATTTTAGCCACATCCCGATATCGCTGCTGCGGAACTGCTGACTTATCTGAACCAAATGGAATTGCGATTTCCGTCGTATCAATTTCAACAAGATTCTCTGGCACTATGACCTGTTTTCCATGATATAAAAATTGATTAAATACATCCGCAAACACAAACGGACGCCTCATATATTTCTTTGCAAGGATGTCAAGCCTTCCCATATATTCTGCCACCTACTATCTTTTGTAATTACAATAATAATACCATATCATATGGAAAAACTCAATATTTGCAATTTTTATATTAAGGCATCCTTAAGGACCCCTTAAGGCGCGCTTAAAATCTGAAAAGTTTATAAAAAATAATTAAAATTTTATAAACTTTCAGGTGCGTGGAAGTGCCAGCGTATGACTGCACAAGGGAGGAAGGCGAACGTATGAGTAAATTGAAAAGCAAATTGGCACGGCGTATTATGGCAATCGTACTATCGGGCGCGATGGTGATGTCCAATATGTCTGCCTATGCTGCGGAACTCGCTCCAGAAACAGAGACGGAAGTGATTGAGGCTGTTTCCGAGACAGAGGAAAGCGAAAACGACGTTGCGGACGATGCCGACAATAATGACGGCGATAATGATGCCATACTCAGTGACCAAAAGGAAGCTGAAACTGGCAATTCGGACGAAACGAAAAACGATACTGACGATACAAACGGTGTGGGGGGCGATGAGGGTACCACAAATCCGCAGGAGACGGTAGATGCTCCTACAGGTCTGAAAGCTGAAAAGGTAAGTGAAAATATCCAATTTTCATGGACACCGGTAACCAAAGATGGTTATAACATCAAGTATTCTGTCAGCTTAAAGGAAAAGGACGCAACTGATGCACAGGAAATGCTTAGTACAACGGAAACAGAAAGTACATCCGTAGATGTTGCCGCAACGGGATTCACTGCGGAAAAAACATATACATTTAGCGTCAAAACAGTTGCGACAAAGACTGGGGATGATTCATCAGGAAGCACCCCAATAGAGTCAGACGAAGCTACTGTTGAGTATACCGCACCAAAAGAGGATGGCGGAGATGTGACTTTGAGTGCTCCGACAGAATTGAGGGCTGAATTGAACGACGCAAAAGATGCTGTTACGGTTTCATGGAAGGCTGTTGATAATGCAGAGTCTTATGAAGTTACAGCAAAAGAACAGGGTGAAGGCGCAACAGCGGAAATTAAGAAAACAGCCGACAACACAACAAGCGTTACATTTTCTGTGAACGACACAGATGGTCTTTCACGTGGTAAAAGCTATAAATTCAGCGTAATTGCAAAAAAGGGTAGTGTATCGTCGGAGGATGCAGCGGAAACCGAAAATGCACTTGCAATTCCAGAAGATTCGACAAATCCTGTAGAAGTGCAGACGTATAGTCTTAACCCCGCCGACGTGGAGACAGCTGCGGCAGGAAGTTTGGTTGAGAGTGGTGATCATGCGGCAAGAAACGGTGAAAAAGTTGGAACAAAAAAGAATGATGCTGGTTATTTCACGATGTGGTATAGTGCAAAGGCAAAAGTGGATACAAGCAGCAAGAGTTGGTCCGACCTTAATAATACACCGGGTGACGATGGAAAAATTCCAAGCATAAACCGCATTAACTTTGGCGGTAAAATGTCAGTCACAAGTGATAAAGCAGAAAATGCCATTGAATTTACAACAGAAAATCCGGCAAGTGTAACAATATGGTGGGCAGCAAACTATGCCGGTACAGACGGAGCTTCTAAATTCAGAAATATAGCCATTCAGAAAAAGGATGACAGTGGTAAAGGAACAACTGTGACACAAACAAATATTGGTACCTTTACTGAAAAAAACGCTCCATATAAGTCAACATTAAGATTAAGTGAGGCAGGTACTTATTATCTTGGTTCCCTAGTAGGCGGAAACTATATCTTTAAAGTAGAAGTTGCAGAGAGTGAAACTGCTGTTGCAAGGAAGGAATGGGGCGAGGTCGGCAATCCTGCAATAACTGTTGCATTAAAAACAACTACTACTACAGACACAGAAGGAAACGAGGTAACTGAAACAGATAATACAACAGTTGTCGTAAAAGTAACAAATGCAGTGCTTGAAGACAACGGTGGCGATGTTCTGGCAGTTACGATGACCAAAGATGGTGAAACCGAGCCTTTGGAATCAAAAAAAGATGCAGTATCAAGAACGGAATATGCCTATGAATTTAAACCAACAGAAACTGGCAAATATCAGTTCAAGGCAGAATTAGCACGGCTGAATGAAAATGGTGAGGAAGAATCTCCAAAAAAGGAAAGCAGCACGGTTGCTTTTGATTTTACGATGCCATTTTTACCTCCAGCAAATCTGAGGTAGAAGCAAAAACATACACAAAGCCTGAAGAAATTTGGGAAGATGGATATACAGGCGGCTATCGTATCAGCTTTGGAGGCACTGCGTCCAAAGAAATGAATGCTATTAAGTTTACTACTACGCAGGATGAAGCTACCATAAAATTATGGTGGAAAGCAGGAGGCGATGGCAGGCATGTACAGCTTCTTGATGAAAATGGAAACCAGTTGGAGGTATCAAAAGAAACATCCACGGCAAATACATCTTACATAACAAAATTTAAACTGACTCAAAAGGGAACTTATAATAATCATTCACATAAGACTCTGGCTGACCATCTGTCCATGTTCCTGCCGGTTTTGCTTCGGTATAGATTTTAGCACCATCAAGAACCGTGGTTTTCGCAACAGCGCCTGCTTCATAAGTATCCTCTATTGATGCGCTGATAAGCCATCGTTGAAGCAGAATGGACAACAGTAAAGGAAGCTACAGGTTACATTGTACGTGCTTATTCAGATAAGGAATGTACGCAAACGGTTGTTGAAAAGAAAACAGAGTGCGTATTTGAAGAAGATGGCAAGACAATTAAGGAAGCAGCTCCTACCAGTGCTATTGTGGATAGTCTTGAAGTAGGGCAGACGTATTATTTTGCTGCTGCAGCAATCCGCGGCGAAGAACAATCCGCTTTTTCTGCACCGCTTGAGAAAAAAATTTCCGAAGAGCAACAAAGCAAATTGGCATTTGCAGCATACGGATCTTCAACAAGTATCACAGCGACTACAAAGGATAAGGATCTCAACACAATTCCGAAAAACGGCTATAGTGGTGACTTCTATGATGGAGAAGTGAAGGTATGGTCGATGGGCGGAGCAGGTAAAATTGTTCCTGATACGATAGATGGACTCGCATTTTATTATACGGAAATTGATCCAAATACAACAAACTTTACATTAAAGGCTACTGCCCATGTAAATGAATGGTCATTGTCAAATGGACAGGATGGCTTTGGACTTATGGCGACTGACCAAGTGGGTGAGAATGGTAACGGCGACTACTTATGGACGAACTCATATCAGGCAGTTGTTTCTAAGATTGAATACAACTGGGATGGAGAGAAAGTTACAACCGATACTACAAAACCCAAGATTGCCATGAAAATCGGCGTGGGCGCAACAGAAAAAGTAGGAGCGACAAAAGAAGATATTGAGCAAATTACTGCTGGTAAAATTACGAAACCTAATGTATGGTCGGCTTGCATACAGGAATGGTTATGTACTTAAGAACAGCGATGGCGAACTTGATATTGCGGGCGAGCTGACAAATGCAGGTAACGGTAACGGCTTTAAGATGGGTGGTGATGGTCTTCCCGGAGGAAGCATATATGATCCGGATTATGACAAAGAAAACAACGTTTTCTCAGGCCATAAGCTGAAAAATTCAGTTGCCTTTGAAAATAAATCAAAGGGATTTGACTCAAATAGCTGTTCAAACAATAAGGTAAGCAATTCCATTTCATTTAATAATGAAAGCTCAAACGTTGCTTTATATAGCTATAGTACAACAAAAACAACCGGATATGAGACACAAAATGTTATTTCTTTTAGAACAAAAGATACAGGTGTTGCTGATGAAATTTCAGCTAAGAATCAAAACAAACAGGATTATGAAAACAGCACAACATATCTTTGGGATGGTGCTAAACAACAGGCTGTAAACAGCGACGGAAAAGCCGTGGATGCTGGTTGGTTTGAATCACTGGAATTTAAAGCAGGAAAAACACCTTACAGTGATAAAGACGTAAACGGAGTACTTTTAGGCAGAAACAGCAATGGTACGATTGATATGGGAGGATTCCTTGTGTTAAAGCCGGATGCTGGCGTAGGCAATACAGGTCTTGGTGCAGGGCAAGGTTCCACAGGGAATGATGCACTGACAGAAGGAAGCATAGATACGGATGGAAGTATTTCTTCGGGGGATGTTACTATTACTGATAGTACCACATCATCGGAGATTGCCAAGGAAGAGAATGATGTAAGCTCTGAACTTAGCAAGGATAAAAATTATGGTATTTATGTTAAATATCTTGAGGAAGTATCATATACCGGTACTGCTGTTAAACCGGAGTTCAGGGTATACTTAAACGGTGTGGCTTTTACGGATTATAAGGTAACTTATAAAAATAATGTAAATGCGTATGTGGAAGGAAACAAGAGATACGAGAATATTCCCGATGCAAAGAGACCTACATTAGTTCTTACATTGAAGGGTTCATATCAGGGTACATATGAGTATTACTTTGATATCAAGCCTGTTGATATTAATACCGTATCTGTATCCGGCTTAAGTGGATTAGCTGATGGAAGGGCAAAGAAAATTGCACCTACGTTAATTTACAATGGTAAAAAACTTACAGCAGACAAGGATTATACCGTAACATCTGCTGACTCTCAGTATACAGAAGCAGGCGAATATCCTGTAAAAATTGATGCAACAGAATGTAAAAGCGGAAACTTCACAGGTACGATAGAGAAGAAATTTATTCTCTTAAGCGAAGGTGAAGATATCAGCAAGATAAATCCTTGCAGCTTTACATCCGGTAATATTACAGCGAAGTCTGTAACTGATGTATTTACAAATGGAAAGCAAACCATTAAGCCTTCCGAATTAGAAAAGTCAAAGGTTGTTGTTACAAATGTCAATAAAGTTCTTGCAAAGAAACGTGATTATACACTTCTTTATGAGTATGACTTAACTGTACCTTCCGAAGATGGAAAGACAGTGACAACACAGACCGTAACATACGAGCCACAAAATCCTTCCGATAAGGAGAAAGGAAGCACACCTATTGAGATACCTAAAGAAACAGGTCTTAATGTAAGAGTGTACGCTAAACCTGTTGATGGCGGAAACTTTAGTCCTATAAAGGATGCAAAGGGATTGCAGATCGCTGAATTCAGAGTAGCTTACTATAATATTGCACAGGCAAAGCTTCAGGTAGTGGATAAGGCAATCTATGAGTCAGAAAAGAAAGTAAAGACTACACCGTTGTATTTTGTTGATGATACGGAGACGCAGAAAGCGAACTTAGGTGCACTAAACAGATTAAACAATTATACAACAAACGCAAATAAAGATGCGCCTTACTACATTATGCTGACACATCCTGCAATGGAAAATGAAACAAAGCAGCTTTCATTTGGCAGCTATGAAAACAGGGATTCTTTGGATCAGAAAGACCAATATACATATGACTATGAAAATACAGCAACAACAGTTGCCGGAAAGCATAGCGTAACATTGTATGGTACAGGTATGTTTGGAGGTACAAGAGTATTTAAGTATAATCTTGTAAAGAAAACTTATGATTTAAAGAAACTTATTGTGGATATGAAGACTGTTGAAGCTCCGGCATTAAATCCCAGTGCGACAAAGGATGTAAATGATGCAGCTATCAAGGCTAAGCTTGAAGGTAAGATTATTATTAACGGAAACATACTAAAAACGGAATATATCAAATTAAACTATGATGCATCAACAATTCAGAGTGGAAAAGCACTCAAAGTTACCATTACAGGTGATGAAGTAAATGGCATTAAGGTTTATTCAGGCTTTAAAACAATTAGCATTAAGGTACAGTAAGTATTTGGCACAAAAAGAAGGAGCAGGTAAAACCGCTCCTTCTTTTCTATATAATATGCATTATAAATTACCTCCGCACGAACAAATTATCTATCATACAGAAATTCTCTCTATCACACAACAATGAGATTTATTCTCCTTAAAGTAACTAATACCAACCAATAGAACTTCACCCTTATAACCTTCCAGTGCCTGTGCATATTTTCTGTCCTTTATCTGTTGGATTGCCGTATCAGCAGTTTTATCATATTTTAATTCAACAATCAGTGCCGGTTTATTTGTATGTGGAAGCGGCAGGAATACCACATCCGCAAATCCCCGTCCCGCAGGCAGTTCACGAATTATTTTGTAATCCTTTCTTGCACTATAATACGCAAGTCCGATAGCACATCCAAGGGAATTTTCGTCATTATAGGTCAGTATGGAGGCAACCTCCGTATGCGCCCTGTCTAGTGCTTCGGCGACATTCTGTTCGTTGCCACTTAAGGTGTCTTCAAGCAGTTTTTCTGATGCCTTCAAGACACGCATAACCTCCGCCCAGCCGCCGTTGCTCATGGCGTTTTCAAATTCTTTGATGATTTCCTTGTTGGGAATGAATGCCTCTTCCCTTTCAGCATCATAGGCAAGATATCCCAAATGAATTAGCAGTGTCAGGACATCATTCTTTGTGTTGAAATTGCGCATATCGTTTTGAAAGCTGAACGTGTTCACCTGAATGCGCCCGCCGCCGAGCATGTGCACAATGTCCGCCCGTAGTCCGTCAAAGTCCATATCAATATATCGTTTCAACGCTTCATAAGTTTCCGTGGAGCTCCAGTAACTTGAAAACTTATGGCGACGCATCGACTCAGCTACCGATTTTGGATTATAAACATGTTGGAATTCCATAAACCTATAGCCGTCATACCAACTGCTTGTTTCCGTAAAACTCATTTGAAACCGCCTACATAATGTTTTCACATCTTCTTCGGTAAAGCCCGTATATTCCTCCAAAACATCCTGATCCGTCATCGAATATTCCGTAAACATATTCAACGCAGAGTGAACCCCGTACTTTTTCACAGGCAAAATTCCTGTCATATAAGCGAGCGCGACATATGGCTGATCCTTTAAAAGATTCCGTAGAAAGTCAAGGTACTGTTTTTGCATCTCTTCCGAATCCTGTCGTTCCCGCATCACACTGTCCCACTCGTCTATCAGGAAAATAAATTCTCGTTCTGTTTTTGTATAGATCCTTCGCAGTGCAGCCGCAAGCCCGGTATCCTGAATCCTTAGGACTTCCCCATATGCCTCCCGAAGCTCATCCAATACTTCCTGCTCCAAATACTGCGTCACGCGTTCTTCCTCTGCCTCAATCAAAAACTGTTGCATATTTAGGTAAATCACGTCATACCGGTTCAAATACTCTAAAAAAGTCTCATCCTGCGCAATCTGAAATTTCTGAAACAGCTCTGCGGAATCACAGCCGCGACTGTAATACGCAGCAAGCATTTTGAGCGCCATCGATTTTCCAAAGCGGCGCGGTCTGCTGACACAGATAAATTTCTGCTCTGTATCCAAATACTTGTTTGTATACTTAATTAATCCTGTTTTATCCACATAAATTTCAGAGCGGATTGCTGTCAAAAAGCCTTTGTTATTCGGATTCAGATAAAATCCCATACATTTCCTCCTTGCTCTGACTGTCACAAGTCTGTTATACCAACATCCAATAAATTAAATCTAGTATATCATGTACATTACGTAATTATCAATACATTTTATAAACGGGAAACACCCGCAGAAAACCAAGTGCCCAAAGGCATAGGTTTCTGTGGGTGTTTTCTGTTTGTTTTACTTCGCCAAAGACAAAGCAATACCTTCATTCATTATAGAAATCAGCTCCTGTGAAACAACCGCATTTTGAGATTGTGTCGGCTGTGTCCACCAGAAGAAGTCCTGTGCGCCAATCTTAAAGGTAATTACCTTCTGCTCAACGTATTCTCCCTGACCTTCGATAATAAGCTTTGCAGTTCCCTTTCGGTCA
Organism: uncultured Lachnospiraceae bacterium; assembly: GCA_947567595.1. Taxonomy (GTDB): domain Bacteria; phylum Bacillota; class Clostridia; order Lachnospirales; family Lachnospiraceae; genus COE1. Next base: position 50,268 of record CANOMQ010000026.1, read on the forward strand.
TTCTTGCTGTACGAAACAACCTTGTAATCTTTACCAAATACAAGTGTTTTTTCTTCACTGCCTTCCTTTAAGGTTACTGTAAGTGTATCTTCATTCAAGGTAACTGTGCCGCCTTCTTTGTAATAGAAATACTTATTTTCAAATCCCGGATTATTCACCGGATCCTTGTCATAATTAATTACAAACTTTGCACTCTTGATAGAGTTCTTACCGTAGGCGATGCGATAGTACGCAGATAATGTATCCTCTGTATAGTTCTCGCCCGCTCCCTTTAGCGTAACCTTTACGGTATAATAAGTATTCTTGTCAGGAATGCGCAGCTCTGACCTATTATCGGTAATCGGTTCTGCTGCATTTTTGTCTTCCAGTACTTTGTATGTCTTGTTATCAACATACTCATATTTGAAAATGGTATAATCCTTGTTTAGACTAAGTGTCTTACCCTTTGCATCCTTTACAACAATTTTTGTGTTATTCTTGCCTACAAAACCATTTTCATTATTTCTATCTTTGGATGTAAGCTTCACATCTGTCGCAGTAATCTGAAGCTTGTTCTCCGGATCGTTAAACGGTCTCTTTGCAATCTTGTAGGTTCCGGTAAGTGTTCCTGTTAGGGAGCCTTTGAGCTAATTGTGTAGTCTTTTCCCGGTCTCATCAGGTTGCCGTTAACTCTAAGTGATATAGAAGGCTTCGCTCCGGATTTGTCATAGTATACGACATTCTTCATCATACCATAGTTCATCGTATTTTTGCCGCCGTCGCTTGGCTTGCCGTCAAAATACTTCGATGTCTTATCTTCATTCAGCGTGAATGTTCCGCTGAGCTTCTCTGTATTTGTGCCTGCACTGATGTCAAATGCCTCAATCTTAAATGTCTGTGTAATTGTTCCGGTATAATTGCCCTTTCCTTTTACTACAACACTTGCAGAACCAGCTTTATTGTTGCCTCTGTAAGAAAGGACGTAATCCTTGTTGCTTGTGAGTCTGTACCATGTGCCACCTATGTCTGCCGCTACCCCAAGCTCATCCCATACAATTGCCTTTCCTTGATAATCGTAGGTAGGATTGAACGTAAATTCAACGCCATCCATCTTAGTAATTACACCAGTCTCTTTGTTGTAGTTTGCAGCTTCACCCGCGCTGATAAGCTTTGAAGTATTAATTTATAATTGCTGTTGCCGTACCGATTTCAATGTTGTTGACATATTCTATTGTAATGTCGCCTTCTTTGGTTTCCGGATTGTAAAGCTTCAGCTCGCCACCAGTCTTTGTCTTTACATTTGCTGCAGTAAGCGGCTCTACCGGCAGATATTTTATAATCTTTCCAGTGTAATCTGTTACATATCCTTTGCGGTACTGCGGCTCAATTTTATCTACCTTAAAGCTGCTTGCAAGATTTTCCTTAGGAGCAGTTGAGCCATCGCGTACTTCAATCATGATTGTTCCTGCGAAATTGCCCTTTCCAGTAACCTTCATATATTCCTTGCCGTTCTCTTCCTTTTGGAGTGTTGCATCCGCAGTAAAATCTTTCGAGTCAGAAAGCTTCTTACCCATAAAGGTAATAACCGGCTTTGCTGCCTGATTTGCTTTAAGCAGCGTGATTGTAGGTGCACTGACTCTGTTTTGGTCGTCATTCCCTAAATCAACAGGCTTTATCTCAAAATAGATATCCTTTGCCTGACCAATATAGTTGCCTTTTCCTTTTACAATAATGGTAGGTATTTTCTTCGTATCCGATTCGTATTCAGAACCAGCCGCAGGAGTACCCTTGTCTGTATCGCCAAGCCAAGCATTTAGCGTATTCTTGTACGTAACCGTATAGTCCTTCTTGGTCAATAATGTATTGTCATAGTATACTCGGATCTCCGGTTTTAAAGCTTTGCCTGTATAACCGATTTCGTCCTCATTCACAATTGAGAACCACAGTCCGACCTGATCCTTTGAGCTGCCCGGCTTTTTATTTAAATCGTCCGCATCAATGTTGCTGTCTGTTTCGTCGTCCGCATCACCCTTCTGAATCGTACCGTCTGTCTCTTCCACGCCGTCAAAATCCGTCGGGTTTTTCGAAACAACATCGTTTGTATTGCTGTCAGCGAGATTCGGAAGACCACTGCCTGTGATTCCGGCTTCTGCCGTAAGCTGTAAGAAGTTCCCTACATTAATTGTGCCATTTGCATTTCTCTCCACAACATAAGGCTTTCCTTCTGCAATACTCTTGTTCTGCAGATTTGTAAACCAGCCATTCTCTCCGTCAAAGGCAACACTTCCAAACCAAGTATCTTTTACAATACCGTCGTGGTTACATGTCAAATCTTCTTCGTTGCCTCTTGTAGTGTAATGCTGTACAAAGTCTGTTGCATTTTCTGTTACACCGCTATAGCGGTTAAAGAAGTAGTTTGTATTGTTGAAGACCTTGCTCATGCCCTTTGGCTGTGTTGTTGTGATATTGGAAACCTTATTCGGTGCTGTACCCGTAAGTTCTCCGATACGGTCTTCCCAATTTTTATTTCTAAGGTCCTCAGGTTTGCCTGTTCTGTAAGAAATCACGCCTCTTGCTGCATAGTCTGTTGTCGAACCCTTGGTGTAGAATGCAATGTTATAGCTTTCGTTATTAAAGGTAATCGAATTATATACCTGTATATCCGGACAGCTATTTGAGTCAAAGCCCTTTGCCTTATTATAGAATGCAAGTGATCCCTTCAAGGTATGGTAGCCGCTGAGAGAGCTTCCTCCCATCTTGAAGCCGTTACCGTTACCTGCGCTTACTTCCTGGAAGTCAAATACCGGTCTCTTGCCTTCTGCGGGATCGGGAAACATATGAATCATCTTATCCTTTGTACCATTCGCGCCTCTTTCGATTCTTATGGTCTTTGAGAGATCATAGTTCTCACCCATCAGATAAATCGTCTGTCCCGACTGTACGTATCTCACTGCCGTGTAAATATCAAGCGGGTTATTCTTTGTACCATCACCTGTTGCCTTGCCTAGTGGTGCAACATATAGTGCCTGACCTTCTTGACCGTATTTCTTGTATGTTACGGTAATTAACTCTGTCTTTGCGGTATAATCCTCCAAACGTGTCAGCGGATCACCGTCATAGGGATCATAATTCTCGTCCGGTTCAAAGGTTGTCTGGAACGTGTTATTGCCGGTATTCAGTGTAACCTGAAGCTCTGCTTTATCTGTTTCCTCCGGAGTTCCATCAATCTGAATATAGTAGTTTCCGCTCGCATCCTGCTTGCGCTTATTGATAGAAACCGCTTTGTCAGAAATGTCAGCGCCGTTCTCATCCTTTACATATAATTTTCCATGCCAGTTTGCCTCATATGTCAATAGATACTCGTCGCTGTTTGATGTTGCCGCTGAAACAATCGAATAGTTCGGTTTCACATACTCTACTTCTTTTTCTTCCGGATGTGCGTTTTCTGCGTCATACGCTGTTTGATTAAATTCTATGTTGCTGAATGTAACCATTGCATTTCTTGACGCGAAGAATCCGGCATATATAGAACCCGTGTCAATCTTGCTTAAAGCATTTCTGTCATAATACTTGTTTGTAACCTTTGTACCTACTTCCGTGACTTCACGTGTTTCCTGATTTACCGTAATCGGTGTATAGCTTACAAAATAACCTGTGTCGTTGAGTGCAATTTCCAGTCTTAAATCCGTTATAGGATTTTCGATTGACGCAGCATCACCGGGGTTTGTCATGTTGCCAATCAGGTTGTCAAATGATTTGTCGTGCATCTGCGTGTCAAGCGGTTTTGAAGCAGTCTTAAAATACTTTTTCGTAGCATCCGCAACGGTAGCGTTATTCTTAAATTCGCTAATGTTTTCTGCTGTAACACCTGTTCTTGCAATGGACTCAATTCCCAGTTTCAGGGATACAGCGGAACCTGTATTGGATACCTTCTTGTTCTCATCATCCCATTTGTACTCTGTCTTTGATACAATTGCCATATAAGAGTTGTTCCAAACGTCTCCGCCTTCATAGCTTGCATCATCACTGCTGTCAGAAGGTGACGCACCAACCTGATCGAATACCGCTAAACCAAAACCTTCCTGACCATTTGAAAGTGTCCACTGGTCTACGTGCATATCAGCACTTAGCGTAAAGTTGTAGGTTGACGGATCAACCGTGGTGTAGTAGAACGAAACACCGTCAGTAGAGTTCGGTACAATCTTACCATAGGTTCCAAGAGACCATACTCTGACTTTCGTAGGATTTCCGTTCTCATCCGTTTTCAGGACTTTGTAGTCATTTCTCTTCATGTCCTTTGCGGTTGTATTAATATCGGCAAGTTTTTGTCCCTTTGTCTCGGAATCAGGATCCGTATCAATCAGGGAATCATCGCTGCATCCCGCCGGAACCTTGTCAGCCTTGCTAATCAAGCCTCTATTTGCTCTTGAACCAAAGTTTGCATAATTCCAAGTCTCTTTATTTTTACCAGATACTTCAAATTCCAAAGCTGCAGTTGCTGACCACTCATCGCCTTCGCCATATTCTGGCTCTTTGCCATCTTCGCCAACAGCTTTTGCGCGTACTGCTGTAACTTCAAGGGTATACTTTGACCCCACTGCAAGACCTTCTACGCCTTGTGCCCAACCGCCGTTTTCTTCTTTTTCACCGATTGTTACAAGGTTTGTCTTTGCAATTTTGTCGTATATAATGGTGCCTGCGTTGTCTTTAATTACTACTTTATAGACCGCCTCGGCTACTTTCGTCCATACCGCCTCTATTTTGCCGTAGTTTGTGCCTTCTACGGTACCTTTGTCCGTGACACTCTTGATTGCCACATTTCCTAAAGGAAGCTTGAACTCAACGGACTTGCGGATATCTTTGCCTTCCGCGTCCGTATCCACGCTGTCAATTGTCGTTTCTTCGCCGTCACGCGCCATCTTTGCGCTGAAATAGTATGTGTTTGAGCTTTCCGGCGTAAACTCAAATGTGTGTTCTTTTCCTTCCATGACAGAGGCTGCATAACTTGCAGTCTGCTCTTTGCCTTCTGCGTCTTTGTATGTCATGTAAACGGTTACGCTGTCAGCAGATGCCTCCATACCAATGTCAGCAGTTACTTTTACAGTAATTTTGCCGCCTTCTTGTACAGCACTTGTGATTTCGGGAGCTTTTACATTCTCCTTGCCTTCAACAGGCTCGGTTGTCCATTGAGGACGTTCTTTCTTTTCATAGCCATCGTATACAACAACTCGGGTGATACGAACCTTACCTTTAACCTGTCCAAGGTAATATGTTCCAGCATCATCCATAAAGAACGATGTCATTAAAAGTCCGGCATTTGTTGTGTCATTTGTTGTATCACTTGTTTTGGAGCCAATCTGCTTTCCTTTTGCATCTACAATCTGTATACCATTTCCGGCAGTGTTTGTACGCCAGTATACATCTACACGTGATGCAGCGCTTGTCTTAAACTTAATTGCAGTGCTTGTAGGAGCGCTTCCTTCTGCAATTCCGTTACTGCCAAGCTCCAGCCTGCTTGATGTAACAAAGTTATTTGGATAAATTTTTCTGTTGTCCGTGTTTACCTGACCGCCGCTGCCAATCATAAGCGTGAAATAGGTTGAATCCCCAAAATCTTTTAACAAATCCAATGTAGCTGTAACGGCAGCATCCAATACATCACTGCTTACTTCATTACCATCACCATCTACATTCATGCCATTCACTTTAACGTATGTTTGTGGTTGGATATCCGGTGCGCCCTGATCCGCAGAATACTTTCCTGTTTTTATAACAGAATTTGCTGCAGGTCTTGGGGACATAGCATAAAGCATTCCTGCATCCAAAATATATTTGCCTTTTTCAAAGCTATCCGCTTTTTCATTAATTGCCAAATCGTGTGTGCCCTTAGCGGATTCTTCTGTTTCGCCGTTTGCGCCTGTATAATTTCGGAACGCAGTAACGCCGAAACGATATGTTTTTCCGATTACAAGCCCTTCCTTAATTGTCAAAGAGGTACTTGTTATCTTTCCAGAATGAAATGCTTCTACCGGCTTGCCCTCAGCATTAACGACTTCATTGCCTTCCCCGTCTAATTCAACTGCTGTTAAAATGTAGCCGTCAGCCTCGTCAACGGTGTTCCATGCTATTTCTACTGATCCGCTCTTGGGATCTGAGCCCTCCACTTCGCCCAAATTGACATAGTCTATAATTGTAGGCGCTTTTAGCGGAAGGGTGAACGTGAGCGCTGGTGTTTTTTCACTCTTCTTTTCTTTAATGGCTTCGCCTTCTACTGTACGCGAAAGCACTGCATCAAATTGATAACGTGATGTATAGGTTGGTGAGAATGTAAATTTATGCTCATTTCCTTTTGTATCATCTTCCTGTGCCTTGCCAACCTCATTGCCAGCCATGTCGTACATGTGTACGGTTACTTTGTCAGTAGAGTCGCTTATCTGTGCATTTACTGTTACTGCAATTTTACCTGTACGTGATGCGTCATCGTATTCTGCTTTGACTGTTGGTTTTTCTATAGCCTCCCAATCTGTCGGACCTTCCGGTTCCGCTTTTTCCATTGTTACAATAATCTTAAAGATATGGACACTTTCAACTGTCGTTAGCTCATAAGTTCCTTTTTCGCCCAGTGAAAATTCCGAATAATATGCTGCAGCTTTCTTTCCGTCTGGTAAGGTTATTTTTTCGATTTCCGTTGACGTGTCTTTATCCTTAAATAGTGCTAACCCACGTGGTTTTTCTGCTGTTGCATCTCCTGACAGTGCCCAAAATACCTTAACTTCCGCAGTCCCTGATGTTTCAAACTCGATATATCTTGAGGTCAGTTTTTTATCAGTACCGGCTTTATAGGATCCATTAAAATTAATTCCTTTTAGCCCTGTAAGTGCAGATGGTTTAAACTGCTCTGAAACACTGCTTGCATTTACAGGAGTCCATTCCGTTGCTGTTATACTTTCTGTGGTATCGACTATTTTGCCTTTGTCACCATAGCTTATTGTAAAGATATCTTCTTTTTGTGTTGCTCCATTTGCTTTGGTTTCCGCTGCCCAGCCCGTAGCATCGAGAATGTAATCTACAGTATCTCCTATTACAACTTCTTCAATTGTCACATCAGCAGTTTTGCTATCTTCGCTTAATGATTCCCCGCTTGTGCTCTTAATTGTAAAGGTATAGGTTTTACCTGCCGCAAAGCTTGTTGCATTGTTTTCGCCATATCCTGTAGCGGTGTATGTGACTGTAGTCTTATCGTCTATAGAATAGGTTGCTAAAACTTCTGCCGCATCCTTTTCTGATACTGTAATCTGATATCCGTCTCCACCATTTACAATGTCCCAATCAAGCTTTACTTCATATTTGTTAGTAACCTGCTGTGCCGTAAAAGTCTCCGGCGCATTTGCAGATAAACTAACTGTTACAGACTCACTTTCATTTGTCTTCTGATTGGCTGTATCATCCTTATTTGTTGCTGTTTTGTTTGTATCATCATAGTCTCCGGCAATGGTTCTTGTCAGTGTTGCTTTTGCCTTATAGCTGCCGGAATCCGTAATTTGGTAGTCATAGCTGTATGATGTAATGCCTTGTTCCCTTATTACTTTTGTGTCTACAGGCT
>CANOMQ010000027.1 GCA_947567595.1 uncultured Lachnospiraceae bacterium
ATGCAGCGGAAACGATAACAGGCAATTGTGATACCGAAATTTTTCTCGGCGGTAAAGAAAAAAGCACGGTAAAAGACATTGAGGAGTCGCTTGGTGATGAAACGATTGATTTATTCAATGAATCAAAAACCTACAGCAACCAGGAAAGCAGCGGAATTAATTATAATAAAGTCGGGCGTAAACTGAAAAACATATTTGAACTGAAGACAATGGACCGGGATAAATGCATCGTGCAAATATCAGGACTTCCGCCGTTTTTCAGTGACAAATACAGACCGGAAATGCACCCGAATTATAAATACACCGCAGACGCAGACGACCGTAATCTGTTTGATTTCCCCAAATACCGCAGGAAGCTTGCCGAGAAAGAGAATGTGTCAGATATTAAATTCCATAATTCGGATACTTACAGGGTTATTGTGTAATTCTTATGCGACGTCGCATAAATTTATTGTTTTTTACAGCACAAAATGTTAAAATAAAGGCGAAGAGGTTCATGGAAATCTCTCGTCAGATTATTGAAAGAGGGATGAATATGATAAATACACCATATGATGACGTGTTCCGGACGCTGTTAAATGACTGTCCTAAATTAATTATTCCGGTTATAAATGAGATTTTTCAGGAACACTATACAGGCAATGAAGAAATCCGGTTTTTACCAAATGAACATTTTCTTAACAGACAGGGCGGAAAGGAAGACGAGCGAATTACAGATTCTGCTTTTGTAATTCAGTCACCGGAGCCCAAAAACTATCATATGGAGTGTCAGAGCACACCGGATAACAGCATGCTGGTCCGCATTTTTGAATATGACGCACAAATCGCGCTGGATAACGGAAGGATACAGGGAGATACGCTTACGGTAGAATTTCCGAACTCTGCGGTACTGTTTCTGCGTTGTGATGCAAAAACTCCGGACCAATTGAAATTGTGCCTGAAAACACCTGGGGGAGATGTGAGATACAACATACCCGTTATGAAACAGAACAACTATGAAATAGATAAAATATTTCAAAAGAATTTGCTGTTTTTAATACCGTTTAATATTTTTTCACATGAGAGTAAGCTGCCTGAATATGATGGTAATAAGGTGAAGCTTGAGGAGCTGAAGCAGGAATATGTCCACATAAGGGAAAAGCTCGAAGAACTTTGTAGGGATAAGCACATTGATGAATATACAAAGTGTACAATTGTTGACATGTCTGATAAGGTAATAGAGCATATAGCTGCAAAGTATGAAAATGTGAAGGAAGGAGTGAAATCTGTTATGGGTGGAAAAATACTTGAATATGAAGCAAAAACCATTAAAAACGAAGGAATTACACAAGGAATTACACAAGGAATTACACAAGGAATGATTAAGGCTTATGTCGATTTAATAAATGATGGCATTATAACTTTGAAGGAAGCTGCCGGACGTCTGCATGTCAGCGAAAAAGAAATTCTTTCCTTTAAAGATAACAGTACTGCGGTTCAGATTAAGGAAGGCAGCGTGCGGGAAAAGCTTGATGCTTTTAAACAGGAAACAGGGAAAAATGAGCAGCAGCCTAAGACTCCTGTTAAAAATATGGAGGAGCTTCAAAAATAATTGTTTATGCGACGTCGCATAAGAAGAAAGCCGGTTAATGAAGTCAGTATAATCAATTATATTAATTAAAATTAAATACAGTAACGACCTTAGAGCATGTAGAAACTGAAAACTATGTGCTCTTTTTGTTTTAAATGAGCATAAATTGCATAACTTTTATGCGACGTCGCATAAGAATATAAATCACGTAAAAGGGGGGATGCCTTATGGACTACTAAAATATAATAACTGAATATGGAACTGTTGTAAGCCTTTCTGAACTATCGGAGAGGTATTTTTATTTTCAGGAGGAATCTATATTATGCTTTTAAATTCATTTGCGGGTATTATGGCAATAGCACTGCCTGCATCCTTTACAGAAATTATTGAATATGCATCTATTGCAGTAATTGCATGGGGAGGTGTAACTGCACTGACTGGAGTGACAGAAATGGGAGAGGGTAAATCGCAGAATAATGCAGCAAAACGTCAGGACGGTATGGAAAAAATAGTAGGCGGCGCAATTATAGCAGCAGTAGGCGCGGGATTGGTTACAATTATTCCGGCATTATTATCATAAGAGAGAATAGAGATATGGAATTTATTGATAATCTTATGCAATCCATTTTGGGAGCGATTTATCAGGGATTATATAAATACTGTGAATATATTTTTGGCTTTTTTTCAGATTTATTGAATATCAGTTTAACACTACAAATTGAGAATGCAGCGGTTGAATTGACAAAACATCCTGAACAGTGGGATCAGAGCGCTTTTATCTTTATACATGATGTGGCAAAAAATATATGTATCCCCATTGCAGGGATCGTAATGGTTTTTATATTTACGTTGGAGTTAATTCAATGCACAAGAGAAAATAACCATATGGTTGCAATGAAATCCGATAAATGGCTGATGATGCTTGGGAAACTGGTTGTCTGTTTACTTTTGTGCAGCAAATCATTTGAGATAGTTATGGAATTTCTAAATTTGGGGATATGGGCAGCAAAAAAAATGACTAAAATAACGGAAGAAAATTTGGATGCGGAATTAAAGCTCAGTGAAATTCTTCCCCCAGAACCTGATGAATATTCTGTCTTTTTAATATTACAGTTGGTTGGCTCACTGCTAATTATAGTTGTTGCACTTATAATTGTGTACATAATTGGGTTAATAATCTATGTACGTGTTATGTTATGGTTTTTGGAACTGTTGATTTATTCCTCACTTGCCCCTATTCCGTTTTCAACCCTTGGAAATAAGGAATGGTCACAAATTGGAATGAACTACACAAGGAAAATGATGGCAATGTCATTTGAGGGATTTATTATGATGCTGATTTTTCTGTTATATGGTGTAATCATTACATCCGTAAATACAAGCAGCAGTTTTTTGGAAGTAATGATGAAGCTGCTTGGATGTGGCATAGCAATGATTTTGCTTTTAGGTAAAGCAGGAAGTATTTCCGCAAGTATATTCAACGCACACTAAAGGGGGACAGGAAAATGGCATACGTGAATATGACAAAGGATTTCTCGGAGGTAAAAAAGGTTATTCCGGGATTAGGAATAACCAAGAGACAGCTTTTTGGCTTTATGCTCGGTGCTGCAGTCGGTCTTCCGGTGTTTTTTCTGTTAAGATTTGGACTGCAATTGGATGCTACACTGGCTATGCTGGGACTTGCAGCTACGGCAGGACCGATTATTTTTATCATTATGAGAGAACAAAATGGCATGTACATGGAAAAACACCTTCAATACTGGTACGAAACACATTTCATCAGAAACACGGACAGACCATACGCAACCAACAACATTTACAGCCTCATGCAAAAAGAGGAGGAACTGAAAAAGGAGGTGGAACAAATCTTGTTCAGGGGAAAAACGCCAGAAGAGATTAAAGCCATTAAGGAGAGCGGCGAAACAAGACAGATTAAAATCGGCAGGAAAAGGCTTACAATTCCCATGACCGGACGGATTGACCGGAATACTAAGAAAGAGCTTGAAAAAGCGGTAAAAAAGGCAAAACTCAAGGGGGAAATCCCGGAGTCCGCGCAGGACACGATACCATATAAGGTGCCGTATCCTGACGGAATATTCGAGTCGGACGACGGATATTTTACGCAGACAATTGCTTTTGAGGACATTACGTATCAGCTGCTGGATAATGATCCAAAAAACATCCTTTTTGAGTGGTGGTGCAAGCTGATCAATTACTTTGAGCCGGAGATCCATTTCCAGTTCAATTACGGAAACATGGAGATTGACCGGGACGAGTATTCCAAGGATTTTAAAATCGCATTTAAGGAAGATTCGTTTAATCTTGTACGAAAAGAATATTCTGACATGCTAATCAACCAGTTTTCAAAAGGAACAAACAACCTGAAAAAGGAACGTTACCTGACATACGGGATAAAGGCAACGGATTATAAAACTGCCAAATTAAAGCTCGGCAAAATCAACAAGCAACTTGAAAAAAATTTCAGAAAACTGAATTGCAAGGCGCATATCATGGACGGATATGAGCGGCTGCACCTTCTGTTCCGCCTGTTTCACCCCGCCACAAAGGAAAAATTCATGTGGAACTTTGATATGCCGATAGGCACAGGACTTTCAAGCAAGGATTTTATCGCGCCAAGCAGCTTTTGCTTCAAAAGCGGACCGGAGCTGAATGCAACAAGATATTTCAGGGTGGGGGAGCGCATCGGCGCAGTCAATTATGTAAAAGTCTTTGCATCGGACATGGAGGACAGAATTATATCAGACATCTTAAACATGGACAGCAACGTTTGGATATCCATCCACTCGGACACCATGATGAGAAAAACGGCGCTTGAGTACGTAAAAAACAACATCACGGATATAGACGGAATGATTATTAACGAACAGAGAACGGCAGTTCAATCCGGGTATGATATGGACATTCTGCCACCGGATTTAAAAATGTACCAGGATGCCGCAAATAAACTGTACAAGGCAATCCAGCGCAAGGATGAAAACATGTTTAATACGACAATCACGATTGTACAAACAGCAATGACACGAAAGGAGCTTGAGGACAATATTTTTGAACTGAACGGGATACTGAACAACTACCAGTGCACACTCGTCCGTCTCGACAACCGGCAGGAGCAGGGATACATGAGCGCAATGCCGCTTGGAAACAACACAATTGAGGCGGAGCGTACTTTTACGACGACGGACATGGCGATTTTTATACCGTTCACAACAAAGGACCTGTACACCAGGAACGGACAGTATTACGGAATGAACTCCCTAAGCAACAGCGTGATAACGGTCAACCGCAAGGATCTTGTCAACCCAAATGGTCTTGTGTTCGGAATGCCGGGATTTGGCAAGACATTCATGATTAAGCGCGAAATACTGGACGTATTTTTAAAAACAAATGATGACAGGCTGATTATTGATCCGGAGGGAGAGTACAAATGGCTGGTGCGGCTTTTAAAAGGGCAGGTTGTTGAAATTGCCCTGAATTCAAAGGTGCACATCAATCCCATGGAGATCAACCTTTTTGCGCGGAACGATAAAGACAAGGACTACGATCCGATAGCGGCAAAATGCAGCTTCATCGTATCCATGTGCGAGCTGATACTTGGAAACAAGTCTGTATTGGGGAAAAAGGAGGTTGCGGTAATTGATGAGGCGTGCAAGAAGGTCTATTACAAATTTGCTGAAAATCCCGCACCCGAAAATATGCCGATTTTGGAAGATCTGCATAATGAACTGCAGAATGGCTTTGAGGGTGAGAAAAAGATGATTGGATGTGACCTAGCCATTGCATTATCAAGATATGTTACAGGCTCACTTTCCTATTTCAACCATCGATCCAACGTGGACATCAATGAACGGCTTGTCTGCTTTGACTTAAAAAACATGGACAGCAACCAAAGGGACCTTACAATGCTGATCATACAGGAAAGCATTTGGGACAGGGTGGCGCAGAACCGGGAACGGGACGTGTATACCTGGGTTGACATTGACGAGTTCCATCTTCTTTTAAGGGAACCGCTGACAGCAAGGTATTCCGTAGAGATTTGGAAGCGTTTCCGAAAGTGGGGAGGCGTGCCGACCGGAATCACGCAAAATATCAAAGACCTTTTCCGCTCCCCGGAAATCCAGAACATTCTTGACACTACAAACTTTATTGCAATGCTGAACCAGTCGGGGGACGATGCAAGGCTTCTCGCAGAGCACCTTGACCTGAGTGAAGAGGAGGAGGGATACATCAAGTCAGGAGAACCGGGAAAGGGACTTCTTTGGGTGGAAGGCATTAAGATACCGTTTGAGGATGATTTCCCAAAGAATACGATATGCTACAAGGTAATGACCACAAAACCGGGGGAATCCATCAAGGAAAAAAGAAAAAACTAGGCATCATAAAAATCTTATGCGACGTCGCATAGGATTTTTATATGCCGCAGGGAGGTGAGAAGCTTGAGCCAAAAACTGTCACCTGCAGACAGTCGGCATGAACTGGACGGCAAAGGCAGGAATGAAGCAGATAAAAACCGCGCATATCATCAGCTCAGTACACAGCATAACACGGCGCAGCAGTTTAATGCGCCCGAATCAGGAACACAAAGCAGTGAATATAACAGTGATACACAGCGCAGGATGCTGGATAATTCCCAGCAATCGTTTAATGAACAAAGGGATACATATACAGAACAGGCATTTAACTGCTCTGAGCAGCAAACGGATAATGCCAGTGTGATGCCAATGGAGGAAAATGAACTTTCATCAGCATATTCGTATTATAACCATGAAAAATCTAATGAAATGACTTTGGACGAAAATACATATGAAGATTTTAAACGGTATGTGAATGAAGATTTTGAACAGTATGCGGAACGGATAACGACAGGCAGTAATGGAAATGATGCCGCTTCGGCTTCCAATAAGCCCGCGAACATCATGGATGAATCCAAGCATTCCTTCCCGGAAAAAGACAAAAAACTGGCAACAGATGCCGAAACACCGGAAAAGATGAAACTTTCAGGACAACAGCATAAAGGCAGAGCTAGAGAAAGCAAAAACCAGCCGAAACTGAAGGATGGAAAGGAAACGTATCAGCGCATATCCACTGATAAAACCAAACGTTTGACAAATGGGAACGGTGACAGCAGAATCCACAAACGTAAGGATGAAACAGCAAAGCGTTTACATGATAAGCATAGTGTGACGGATTCAGAAAACACTGAAAAGCCTGACCGTGCCGGACGGGATACACTGAAACGGAATAATCCTGCGAACCAAAAGAAAGAAGCGGATGAAACCGGGGGGAATGATGAAAAGCCTGAACCTGTGAGTGCCGAAAAGCTTAGGCTGGTCCGTATTCAGGGTGAAAAAGAATTAAAATCCGTTCAGGAATCGGTTGAAAAAACATACAGCAGGCAGGTAAAGGATCGTGACCGAAAAGACTTAAAACGGAGAATTAAGGGCAGGCTGATGTTTTCTTCCGCAAAAACACTTTTTGATGATGAAACCATTGAAAAAGATGATACCGCGTCGGATTTCTCCAGAACGTTAAAAAAAGGTGGCAGGACAGCAGCGTTCATTTTAAGACAGAATGAACGGGATCTAAGAAACATGTACAGCCGTTATGGAAGGCTTAAATACATAATTGAAAGAGACCAGTATCATATATCCAGGCATGAGCGCCTTGACAATAAGGCAGAACGCAGGAAAGAACGCAGGCAGGTAAAGGAAGCTGCAACCAAGGAAGAACGGAAACGCAGGAAAAAGGAAATGCAGAAGGCACGCATTGAACGTGAGGGGAATTTCATAAGGCGTACACAGAGCCAGTTTAAAATGAAAAAACGGTCGGCTGCACACAAAAGACATAAGGCAAAAAGAACCTTGAAAACAATAGCGGCAGTTGGAAGTATCTTAGGGATATCCATGTTGTCCGGAATTATGATTCTGCTTGCAATATTATGCCTTACGCAGGGAGCTGCGGAGTATTACGCCGAAGGAGTCGTGCAGGTGGATTATGACACAATGACAGACGCCACGGAGTATTATAAAAATCTCGAAGCGGATTTGGAAGAATATTTATCTGACAAACCGACACTGGAGAATGAATTACGAGCCGAACATGGCAATGACATTTATGAATTCCATTACGATATCTGCGGCTTTGGTTTCAGCGCCAATACAATCCTTGCGTATCTTGCAGCCAAATACAACGAATTTACGATTAACGATGCGGTGAAAGAAGACTTGAAAGAAGTGCTTCAGGAAATGTATGTCTTGAGCGTATCCACACGGATGGAGGACAGGGAGATTGACGGTGAGACGGAGCAGAAGAAAATATGCTATATAACGCTTACACGGACAGAACTGGAGGAAATCGTTGAAGGAAGGCTCACCGATGACGAGCTTGAGCTGTACAGGTCATATAAGCTCACGACAGGAGGGCAGCAGGTATACGGTCCCGTAATGCGTGAGGACTGGACAAACCTTATCAGCAGCAATTACGGGGACCGGATACATCCCATCACAAAAGTACGTACAACGCATAAAGGGGTAGATATAGCAGTCCCGACAGGCACAAAGCTGTATTCCGCGGTAAAGGGAACCGTCACGGTTGCACATTATTCCGAAACAGCCGGAAACATGGTTACCGTTAAAAACAGCACGGGTTGGACGGTAACATTCATGCACATGGACAGTATAGCGGTATCTGTCAATCAGGAAGTGGAAAAAGGGGATTTTATAGGATACAGCGGAAACAGCGGAAATTCCACGGGACCGCATCTTCACCTGCAGGTGAACGACGCAAGTGGAAATACCGTAAATCCGATTTTCATAATTCCGCAGACCTGTGCAAGAATCAACGACGAATAGGAGGAATTTACTTGAAAAGTTTAGAAAAGCTTGAAGAACAGTACCAAAAGGAACTCGCGCTTGCGCAGAAGCATAAGCAGGACGCCGAGGATTTAAGGAGGGAGATAGAGCTTTTAAAGGGAACGATGATTAACCAGAAGATTAAAGCCCTGAATTTTAGCGGAGAGGAGTACAAAAAGCTTATGGTATTCCTGAATGACAAAAAGGGGATTATGGAGGCAATAGAGCTTGTAACCGGAAGTCCGGGTGTGAAAGGAGATGACGGATTTGATGAGAACAAAACTGCGGCGCTGCATTAAGGCTGCAGTAACATTGGCAGTCATTGCAGTCGTGGCAGCGGCGGCTGTCCTGTCCGCGCATCTGCTGCCGAATAAGCAGAAAGCCAGTGCAAATGCATCGGGAGAAGGTGTTCTGAATGTACTGAGAGAAAATACAGTTTCGGACAATATGACGGAAGCATTGGAGTTATCTGAAGAGGAAAGTACGCAAACGGATGCGGAAGTTTATGCGGAAGACGAAACAGTTGAAGCTTATTATGCGACGTCGCATAAAACGGAGCCTGTCACACAGGACATAATCCGGATTGCGGATATGTACGCGGTAAAAGGCGAGTTGACGCTGAAAAGCTATTATCCTGACGCAGCCGGGTATACATGGGAACTGTATGACACGGATGCAAAGAGTTGGAAAATTCTTGATTCGGAAA
The DNA here is from genome assembly GCA_947567595.1 of uncultured Lachnospiraceae bacterium. Taxonomy (GTDB): domain Bacteria; phylum Bacillota; class Clostridia; order Lachnospirales; family Lachnospiraceae; genus COE1. The sequence continues at coordinate 9,146 of CANOMQ010000027.1, forward strand.
CAGTTTATGATGAGCTGTACAGACCGGTATCTTCCGTATTATTGGATTTGGAACGGGACGTCATGGTGCGCTGCAGTGTGGGGAAAGAAAATTCCGAAGAAAGGATAACGGACGTGGCAACGGTTAAGTGCATTAAAACCGTAGCAGGAATCAGCGCTGCCGAGACGAGGCTTGAAACAGGTTCAGGATGGCTTCACAGCCAGGACATTCCCGTAAAAGTCACTTACAGCGATAACAGCAGCGAAACATTATCAGGACTGTACGGCTTGGTGTTCGTGGACAGCCTTGAGAGCAGCGAGGTTACATATTCGGATACGGGCAACATGATCGAAACAATAACCACGGTTAATACAGAATGCGAGTACAGCTATGCGGATGCCGGCGAAAAGGAATTTGTAATCCGTTACCGGGATAAAGACAAAACGTATGACACTAATCTAACGGTGGTCAGTACCGATAAAGAGGCGCCTGTAATATCTTCTGTATCTGTTAGTGACTTTGAAATAAGCAGCATTGATAAACCTGTACCAGTTGAGGTAGACATTACGGCAGAGGATAATGAAACGCCTTATCCAGAGCTAATGTATGCATTCCTTCCGCAGGAGACAGAACCGGACGAAGAGGCTGACTGGACTGCCAATCCAAAGCTTAAAAAGGAGATTGACAAAAACGGTGTATGGATTGCCTATTGCAGGGATAAGAGCGGAAATATTGCCGCATTTGAGAAAAAAATAATAGCAGTGGACCAAAAAGCCCCGGAGCTTGCACTGACGCTTGAACACTCCGAATGGTGCCAGTCAAATAAAATTATTGCAGATGCCAGGGATGAGCTGTCCATAACGTATCTGTTTACCTGTCCCGAAACGGGAGAAGACAGCGGATGGACTGACAGAAACGAATATGATGTCACAAAAAACGGAACATGGGAGGTACAGGCAAAGGATGCGGCGGGAAATACCGCAGTCAAGGAGATTACGGTAAGCAATATTGACACACAGATGCCCGTAATAAAGGGAATCACTGAAGGAGAACGAATATATGAAAACTAGAAAACAAAGTATGATGCTGCCTGTATTGATACTTACCTGCCTGCTTTTTACACCTGATTTAGAAGCAAATGCGGAAGGCGGTGATGAGTACATTACAATTACGGTAGATGCGGAGGATGATAATGAAGGACTGCTGTATTCAATTGATTCAACGGAAGACGCGGCATTTACCGACTCAAATACATTTACAATTCCGGCAGGAACGTCCCATACAATTTATGTAAAAGATGCGGCGGGAAACATTACATCACAGGATTATTCTCCGGATTATCTGCCGGCAAGTCCCGACATATCAGTAACAGACGGGAATACGCAGGACATTAATATTGACGTTGAGCTTGGAAATAAGGATTACAGCAGCATTCTCGGGACTTCTTCTTCCGCGGCGGAGCCTGGGGAAGGAACCATGCATGACAGAACCGTAACGGATGGAACCGATGACGGCGAAAAGGTATTTTACACGGTTACCACTGCGGAAGGGGATACCTTTTATATGGTAATTGATAAAAACCAAAATACGGACAATGTGTATCTGTTGAATACGGTAACGCGTTCTGATCTTGCAGCACTGGCAGTTGATGATAAGGAAGACCGGGAGGAAAAGAAGGAGGAGGACAACCTCCTTACTGCATTACAGGGAGAAAAGGAAGAGGATGCGCCGGTGAAAACAGATTCCCCCAAGGATGGTGGAATACCGCCTAAATTTATTGTTTTGGTAATCGCGCTGATTATAGGCGGCGCGTATTATTACCTGAAAATTTACAAAAACAAAAAAGAACAGCAGATGGATGTAATGGATGCGATGGATATGGATGATTTTACGGCAGAGGAAGAGGACATGGAAGAAGACGAAGCGGAATTTGACATGGCGGATGATGAAAAGCAGGCATTTTTAGACAATCTGATAAATGAAGACAACGAAGAAGAGGAGCTGTATGATATGGATCCTGATGCCTATGCTGCTGAGGATGAAACGGCAGATTCAGACAATGAGTTGTTTGCGGATTTTGAAACCGACTATGATCCGGAGCTTGATGAAGAGGAGGAATAATATGAGCTTCATAAAAAATTTGACACATAAAAATAAAATAATGATACTTGCAGGAATTGGGATATGTGCGGTTGTTTTAGTATTGTTTATGGTATCGAGCGTGACAGGAAAAGAAAGTCCCGTCAGCTTTGAGTATGACAGCGTGATCGAGGCAAACCTTGCCGAAAATGTCAGGAATTATTTGGATGAGTACCTTATTCTCGAGGAGCATGACAGGAATATCATAGCAAATGAGGCAGTTGAGAATTACCGCATTATCATGTTGTCGGGAGCGGAAAACATAACCGATGAACACACGGATGCTATTAACCGCAATATGCTTCAGGCGCTTGACAGCCATACAACAGACAGTCAGATTACATACGAAGATTTGGAGGCGCTGGCAAGCGGGATCAGTAAAATAATCCTTGATACGATACTGTTTCAAATAGAAGAAAGCGGAATGTCCAGACTTGACGCATATAAGGAAGAATATGCTGTCCTTGCGGACAGCCTGCAGACACAGATTGATGAACTCAAAAAAAGAAGTACGTCAGTCAATATTACGGCGCATGTAAAGAATAATGACGCCGAGATTGCGAATGCGAAGAATGAGATATACAGCAGTGTTGATCAGGAGCTGTCATCCATGCGCAGGACAATCAGCGCTATATCCGATGGTGAGGATGGAAAGGACGGAAAAGACGGCAGGGACGGAAAAGACGGTGAGAATGGGAAGGACGGTGTTAATGGGAAGGACGGAAAAAACGGGACAAACGGCATCAATGGAAAAGACGGAAAAAACGGCATAGACGGTGAGGACGGAAAGGACGGCGCCAATGGAGAAAACGGAAAAGACGGAAAGGATGGCATCAATGGGGAAAATGGAAAAGACGGAAAGGACGGCACTAACGGAGAAAACGGAAAAGACGGAGCTGACGGTGAGAACGGCAGGGATGGAACCGACGGTAAAACAACATACGTGGCATATGCAGATGACAGATATGGTAACGGGTTTTCACTTATTCCCACCGATACCACAAAGTATATCGGAACATGCATTACAACGGAAGCAGAGCAGCCCGCAAAAGCGGCTGAATATAACTGGCAGCAATACAGAACGTATATTATTACATCCACGACGGATGAAAATAAAACAACGACACTGTATATTCAATGAAGGCGGAGGAAAACGGTATGGATGAAAAAAATAAAGAATTGGAGCTGAAGGAAGTAATTCCGTACATTGCCGCAATTGCCATCGTGCTTGCCGCGGTTGTTCTGCTGGGGCTTTTCCTGTGGAGAAACAGAAATGAGGTCGTTACGGAAAATGTTGTGCAGAGATATTTAAAAGACTATTATGGTGAGATAACGCAGGAGATGAAAATTTTATCGGAAAACATGTCGGATGAACTTGACAGCAGCCTTGCAGAAATGGATACAAGGGAGCTTACACAGGAGGAACTGCAAAGGCTGCTTGATATTGTCAATAACGAGCTTTCCCAGGCAACCTACAATATTTCCAAGGAAGAGATTGACAAACTGGCAAAGCAGATTGTGCAGAAGGTACTTGAAACCCGTATCGGGGCTGATACGGAGCTGCTTGAAAAATACGCAGCGCAGCTTGACGCGCTTTCCGGAAAAGTTGCCGCCCTTGAGAAAAAAGTACTGCTTATTAAGAATTATTCGGAAGACGACATAAAAAACATAGCAAAATCCCTTGACCTTACGGAAGCACAGGTTGCCGCCCTTATTAAAAAATATTCCGCAACAACCTCATCAAGCCTGGATGGACTCGCCAGGGAGCTTGACATTTCCGTGGAGGAGCTTAAAAAGCTGATTGCGGAAAGCAGGGAGTACACGGATTCCCTGTATATAAAGCTCTCAAAGCAGTTTAATGTTTCCGCCTCAGACCTGAAAAAACTGACCAAACAGGTCAACAATAATACGGAGGCACTTGATGAGCTTACAAAAAAACTGGGAATTACGTCTGAACAACTGTATGACGCCATCTTCGCTTCAAGCGAACTAACAAAGAGTGAAATAGAAAAGCTGGCATCCCTGCTCAACAAAAACGTTACGGAGCTTAGCGGTATGATAGACCAAAATAAGGAGCTGACAGGCTCAGGGATTGATGAGCTTGCGCGGGAATTAAACATGTCTAAAACAGAAATCCATGAGCGTTTTAACATATTGAATACTTCCGTGAGTGAAATCAGGCAGCTTATTGAAATGAGTGATGAGGAGCTGCGTGCACTTGCAGAAAAAATGAATTTAAGTGATGAGGAATTAAAAAAGCTTATAGGAGCACTGGAGGGTGAACTGACAGATAATTATGCCGAGCTTAAAAATACCGTGGTAACCCGTGACGCACTTGCGGAAGCGCAGGAAAGTATCCGCAACAGTCTTTCCGCAGAAGCAGATGAGAGAGAGGCTGCGGTAAATCAGGCAATTGCTGACTTAAATGCCGCAATAGACCTTTCAGAAGGTGAGGACGCAAAAAAATTGCAGGATGCAAGAGACGAGTTGCAGAATGCGTTAACCAACGGAATGGGCAATATAGAAAATGCGCTTAACAATGCAAATGCACAGATAAACTCATATTTAAATAACCTGGACGTGGAAATTGACAGGCTTAACGGTGCAATAACAAAAGTCAACGGTTCCATTGATGAAATTACAGGCAAAGTAGCAAAAAACAGTGACAATATTGCCAGTCTTGGTGAACAGGTAACAAATAATTATACGGAGCTTAAGACGACAACGGCGACTAAGGATGCCCTGCAGCAGGTCCAAAACAGTATGAAAGAGGGACTGGACGCCGAAACTGAGAAAAGGGAATCGGCGATAAGCGGACTTGGCAGCACAAAAGCTGAGATACATTATTCCGAGGATAACGGTGTGCCAACACTGACAATTGATAATGTGATCAGGGATTAGGAGTGTGATGGAAATGAGAAAAACAGCACGGATTAATATTATTATGGTGGTAATGGCTTTTATGTTTATAATGGCGTTTTCCATAGTGGGGAAAGCGTCGGGAAACTTCCGGTCGCAGGGCAAAATTGTATTTACCAATAAAACGGCGTCAACGCGGGATGACGTGGTTTTTGATGCAGGTGATTTCGAGAGGCTTGCGCAAATATGCAGATAAAGAAAGGTGGACAACAGTTATGGGAAAAATTAAAATAAGCAGCGTAATTACAGCAGCCATTTGTGCCGTTTCCATTTCGGCAGTGTCTTTTTGCTCCGGAGCGTTTGCAGCGACCGGAAATTCGGGAACGTATAAATCACAGGGCAGAATTGTATTTACCAATGATACACAGGATACGGCGGATGACGTGATTTTTGATGCCAGTGATTTTCAGACAATCCATGATATGGTCGTATCGGGAAAAAAATTAGTCGGGACAGAACTAAATAAATATCCTTCGGTAAATATTGACCTTACAAGGTCGGTGCCGGATTTTGGTGAGCTTGCTGCGGCAATAGACACGCTTACGGATGATGCCACGGCAGATGGCAGTAAGATGTTAAAGGATGCCACGGCTTATGTTAAAGGGGCGAAGATAAACGGGAGCATTCCAAGTAAGGGTGAAGCAACATACACGCCAGGACGTTCCGATCAGACGATTGCATCGGGACAGTATTTGAGCGGGATACAGACCATAAAAGGTGATGCAAACCTTGCTGCAGGGAATATTGTAGAAGGCAGGACAATTTTCGGGGTAACGGGTACGGCAACAGCAGAATCCCACATAATTGAAAGCAGTAAGTCTGTGTCCATTTCGGATACTTCCGGGACAATAAGTCCAAGCAGCGGAAACAATGCGATGGAACAGGTTACATATTCCGTGTCGGGGGTAGATGCAGACAAGATAGTGTCTGGTCAGAGTATTCTCGGAGTGCCGGGAACTGTTACAGAAGAAAGCCACACGGCGTTATCCGCAGATGATATAACGGAAGCGGCAGGCGTAGCAGCAAAAATCCTGGAGGCAGGGAAGACATATAAGATCCCTTCAGGGAAGTATGCGGATGGTGATATGTACCTTCATATTGAGAATAGCAGTGAAAATGTTGTTAAAAGTTATTTAGAGGAACCGACAGGCGGCGGTAATGATACCGCCACTGTGTCTGTGGGAATACCATCGGATAATTGCATTATTGTATTTGCGCATCCAAAAGCTCCGAGTGCAACGTCAAATCTAGAAGTACCAACCGGAGCAAGTATTTTGTTATCAAATGAAACGTCTGAAAAACCAAACTGTGTAATACAGTATTATATAGTAAAAATTACAGACAGTAAGGATAAAATGTTATCATTTAAATTCACGAATTCGAAACCCAGCAGTGCATTATACATTCGTTATGTGTTGTGTAATATCAATGCTTCATCTGCAACAGAGGTAACCAATTTTGTCAAAGATAAATATTATGTAATTGTACGGAATGTAGATTATAGAAGCATATATCATGACTTTTTTTCTGGCGCTGTAATAAAATATTATGATATGCCATATACAAGCACATATTATTTTAATTATTATATGGCAAACTTATCTGTATTCAAAGCGTTGGAAAATTCTTCACTTGATACAAAATCAACGGGTAATTATACACACAGTATTATTAGATTAGATTAAGAGTCAGATCATGATTTGCATAGTAAAAACAAATGTGTTAATTGAGAGGAAAACATTATATGGAAAAAACTTTGGTAATCGCGGAAAAACCTTCCGCAGGACGTGACATAGCCCGTATACTGGGTGTCAAAGAGGACAAGGGTACTTATATGGAAAACGACAGCTATATCGTCACATGGGCGGTAGGACACCTTGTGGAGCTAAAAGATCCGGAGGACATCAACGAAAAATACAAAAAGTGGAATGCGGAAGATATTCCGCTTCCTGCCGATAACGGACTGAAAATAAAGAAAGGAACAAAAACACAATTTGATGTCATTAAAAAACTGATCGCGCGTAATGACATTGATTATTTAATTAATGCCGGCGATGCCGGACGTGAAGGGCTGCTTATCCAGTCGTGGATATACCGGATGGCAGGGAACACACATCCGGTAAAGATCCTATGGTCTTCCTCCCTGACAGACGAAGCAATAAAAAGCGCAATGCGCAGGCTCCATGACGAGTCCGAGGATGAATTTGCCTCCCTTCTTGAGGAGGCGGAAACAAGGGCTGTAGCAGATCAAGTTTATGGTTATAATTATACAAGGTTGCTGACCTGCCTGTATTCTGACCGACAGGTGCTTTCTTACGGACGCTGCCAGACGCCACTACTGAACCTGATCGTGAAACGGGATATTGAATACGAGAATTTCAAGCCGCAACCATATTGGAGCATATCTGTCCGCTATGAAGAGGGATTTGAGGCAAACGAAACAGACACGGACGGGAAAACAATAAAATATATGGAAAGGAGTGCTGCAGAACAGGCTGCGGAATACTGTACACAATATGGCAAAGCCTCCGTACAAAGCTGCGTACGAGAAAAGAAATCGAATAAAGCGCCAGCTCTTTACAATTTAGCTGAGCTGCAGAGCGCAATGGGTAAAAAATACGGATATACTCCTGACCAGACGTTACAGCTTGCACAGAGCCTCTATGAAAAGCACAAAATCTTATCCTATCCCCGGACAGACAGCAGGTATTTATCAACAGACCTGTACAATGAGCTGCATGACCATACGGAATGCTGTGCATTCGGAAAATTCAAACAATATACGGACAGAATAGACTATTCCCAATTTTCGATGGATAAGGCATACTTTAATAACAACAAGGTATCTGACCATCACGCGTTGATCCCAACAATCAATGAAGGAATGGCGGATGCATATGAGAAGCTCACGGTGGAAGAACGCAATGTTTTTGACGAGGTGGCTGTAAGTTTTCTGTCCATATTCTATCCGCCTTATGAATATGAAGCTACGGAAATTATCTCAGCCATTGGCAACCGACAATTTAAATCTTCAGGAAAAACACTCATTGCATTAGGATATAAAGAGGTACACAGTCTGCTGAAGGAAAATGTAAATGAGGAGAAACAAAGCGACCAAAGCATTCCCGATTTGAGGGAAGGAATGGAGATTAAGCTTGAAGAACTTGCAATCAATGAGGACAGGACAAAACCGCCTGCAAGATACAATCCGGGAAACATTATAAAGCTTATGGGCAAATACAAAATAGGGACGTCAGCGACATCTGCAGGAATTATACAGAACCTTATAAACAGGGGATTTATTAAACTTGAAAAGAATAAATACATATCAACGGAGCTTGGGCGCCAGCTTCTTTCACTCATTCCAAATGTCCTGAAATCGCCGGAAATGACAATCCGTTTTGAGGAAAAACTGCAAAAAGTCCGTTCCAGGGAAATAACCAGGCAACAGTTTATTGATGACATTATAACTGAGATACAAGACAATAAACGTAATTTTCTTAAAAATGTTCCTAATGAGAAGCTCGGAGGTGTGCCGTCAGTCGGAGCATGTCCGGAATGCGGCAGAAAAATGCGTGAAAACCAAAAGAGCTGGTATTGTGAAGGATATAACCAGGAACCAAAGTGCAGCTTCTCCATATGGAAAGAAATCGCCGGAAAAAAGATAACACCGGCTTCGGCAAAAAAGCTTATTACAAATAAAAGAACTGATTTAATCAAGGGATTTACTGCAAAAAGCGGTAAATCCTTTGATGCGTATTTGGCACTGCAGGAGGATGGGGAGGGTAAACTAAAGACAGCTTTTGAATTTCCCGAAAAAAACAGTAGTAGGAGGAGGTAAAAAATAATGGCAGTTAATAAACTGGATAACAGAAATCGACTTCTTCAGGAAATGGGGCTTATATACAGTCAAATCATGGAGCTTAACGAAAAAATGACCGAGGCACTGCAAAATGCCGTGAACATTGATATAAGCGTTACAGGAGGCGTCTCTGACATTACAAAGGATTTCATGGAAGGCTTTCATTATAAAATCGATGAACATGCCCGCGTGGTGAGTGAACTGAAAAAGTGGGAATATGACCGGCTTCCTCCTGTCAGGGAAGCAGAGCCGGAAAATCGGTACACGGACATTGCTGCGCAAGGTGATAAAAGAACCATTACACAGGAAGAATTAAACAGGCTTCTGAAGGAACACAGGGAGAAGCAGGAGGCGGGAAATTATGAGACGCTCGATTTGTCCAATTGCATTTTTAACGAAATCCGTTTTACCGGAAAATTAAGCGGTATTAACCTTATGGGCAGTGAACTAAACGGCTGCATCTTTGAAAATGTTGAAATGGAAGATTCTTATTTGTCGAAAGCGGAATTTGTGGACAGCGCATTTTCCGATTGTACATTTTATAATACGATGTTTCAGGAGACGGAAATGGGATACTGCGAAATAGAATATACGGTATATACGGACTGTGTGTTTTCAAAGTCGGCAATTGTGGCGTGTGAGATGCAGTCATCAGGAATGAACGGATGCTATCTTGGGGAAGCCGTAGTATCCGACACAAAATTTGCGGATACCGTGATAAATAAGTGCAGTGGCATGGAATCCATAGATTTTTCGGGGGCAGATAAGAACTTAAGAAATTCTTCCGAAAATATTTTTAATAATCAGGAATCTACATTTGACTTTGAAATGAAGCCGAATAACGAAGTGGCAGTTTATGCACATGCAGGACAGAATACCATAGAAAAGACTTTTCAGGTGGATTATAATCCGGATACACATAAAATTGATAAAATCAGCGCATCGGATTACAGTCTGTCCCCTGAAAAGTCATTCCTTCTTGACAGAGCTGCGGATATGCTCAAAATGGATATTCAAAAAGAATTTCAAAAACAGCAGTTTGACAGAAAGGAAATATCACGATTTTCGCCATGCGTCATGGTTGGGGCATCAGGGATTATAGGCTTGAATGAAAACACATTATATGACTTAAAAGAATTTTCCGATAAGATAAGCTCATATGAACGGGATGCCAGAATAAACAAGTCAAACAATAAGGCAGAGTTTACGATTATGTTTGATACCAAAGATGGAAACGGTGTAAGAAAATGGAAAGATCAACATAGTTTGAAAAGCGATATGGACAGCCCCATGAAAAGACTTGAGAACAGTAAACGGTTTAACAATGCAGAGATCTCTTATCTTAAAAGTTACATCAATGGGGAGAAGCTTCCCGCTATTGAAACCATAACAACACAGCCTAAGACCCAGGAAGCAAAAGAAGCTGCGCAACAGAAAGCACCTGCAGAACAGAAGCCATCTGCAGAACCGCAGGTATCCCAAGCACAAAAGCCTCAGAACGAGAACCGCCAAGTAGCTGCGCCGCCAAAATATGCAGCGGTTGTATATGTAAAAGGAAAGTCGGATGTAAAAACGCGGGTGACAGGTACGTCCCCGGAAAAAATAATTCAACTGTGTCAAAAATGGAATACGGAGCGCGCATCCGACGACCAGCTTGGGACAGCATATATCAAAAAATACAACTCCACGACAAAAGCATATGAAAATTTAGGTAAATATGACATCAGTAAAGGGACGGAAATACCATCCGGTCAGCCGACAATTTATCTTGAGCTTCCCCCGCTTGGAAAACAGGAATTTGGAAAGATGGTGTCAGAGCTGAAAGCAAACGGAGCCAAATTTAACCCGGAATTAAAAAAATGGTACGTGACACAGTCCTGTGACTTATCAAAGTTTTCAAAGTACCTCCCAAAGCAGTCAGAGCCTCAAATTGACGCAAAAGGACAGCCGGATGGGAAAAACTCTGTCCTTAGCGGTTTGAACCAAAATAAGAGCCATTTAGATGAAAACAAGCACAAGGGAAACCAGCCGCAGGAGCAGCAGAAAAAGAAAGACGTGCAGGAACGGTAGATGTCATAGAACCGATACAGGGACTTTGGGAGAGCATACCACTTTCCCAAAGTCCCTTTTTTACTATTTAATGATAATCAAAAGTAAGCAGAAACGGAGGTATGGAGCATGGGAGCAAAAACGAAAAAGTACCGTGTACGTGACAGGGATATTCATATCATGGTAACGGATTATGAATATGAACTTATCCGGCAGCGGATGAAGGCGTCGGGAAAACGTACACTCCGGGAATACATTGTTGATATGGCAGTTAACGGTTATATCATAAAGGTGGATTATTCGGAAATAAAAAATCTCATTTACGAAATTAATAAAATAGGCACGAATATTAATCAGATAGCATACAGGGCAAACAGCACAAATTACATCAGCCAGTTAGACATTAATGAGATTAAGGATAAGGTGGACATGGTTTGGCGTCTGCTAAGAAACAAGCTGTTTCAGATTCCGGATGAAAAATAAATAGGGAGGTTTTCATGGCAACAAGCAAACTGAAACCGATTAAGAAAACGCTTGGAAAAGCAATTGCGTATATTATAGATTCTGAAAAAACGGCAGGCGGAACCCTCGTATCCTCATTTGGATGCAGCGTTGGAACGGCTGACATAGAAATGCAGATGACCGCGCAAAAAGGCAGCGGAATTGGTGAGCGGATTGCATATCATTTAATGCAGTCCTTCTCCCCGGATGACGATATTACACCGGAAAAGGCACATCAGCTGGGAATGGAATTTGCCCAAAAAGTCCTGAAAGGAAAGTTTGAATTTGTCGTTGCAACGCATATTGATAAGGACCATATACATAACCATATTATATTTAACGCTACAAGCTTCTACGGTAAACACAACAAATACCATACAGGGGACTGGGAGGCAGAGAAAAGAAGAATCAGACGGATAAACGACAGCATATGCAGGGCAAATAACCTGTCAGTCATTGAAAATACCTCGGGACAAAAGGGCTATGAATGCTACGAAGGCAGGAATGGCAAAAAAAGAAAATCGTGGAAGGAGACACTCAGAAACGATATTGACAACGCGGTTAAAAGCGCTAAATCCTTTGACGAGTTTTTACAGATTATGGAGCTTGAGAAGGATTATAAGATAGCAAGACGCGGAAAGTTTTTACGGCTGCATCCCCCGGGGTATGATGAAAACACATATTTCAGGCTCGGCAGCAAATTGGGGGAGGCGTATACGGAAGAGGCAATCAGGGACAGAATTGAACATCCGGAAAATGCGTATAAATATCAAACGGTAATTTCAAAGGGAACCAGCAGGCGGTACGTGTACAAACCAAATCCGAATAAGATAAATCTCATAATTGATATTTCCAAAAATATTAAGGCAAGGGAATCCTTGCATTATGGGCAGGCACTTGTAAGAAGCAACATTAACACGCTTGTAAAAACTATGAACTTCCTTATAAAAAACAATCTTACAACAACAGGTGAGTTTGCGGATTATTATAATTCCCAAATGGATACATATGAAAAACTGCGGAAAAATGTCAGCGCATATGACAGTCGTCAGTTGGCATGTACGGAAAAAATCAAATTCCTGCAGGACTATAAGAAGTATCATAATCTCTATTCCGCCGCTATGCGCGCAGGGGCACAATCAAATTTTTATAAGGAACATGCAAATGAGATTGTATCATTCAAAGCATCAAAAATGTATTTTGAGCGTATAGGAGAAAATCCGGATGCGCTGAATCTTTCCGATTTGTTTGCACAGTACAAAGAATTGAAACAGGATAAATCCGCCGACGAGAAATTGTATAAGGAAATACAGGATGAAATAAAGAAGCTAGATGTAATCAGGCAGAACGTGGAGGAAACGCTTAAGATTGAACTTGTCAAAAAAGAAGACGAAAAGGAACAGGCAAGGCGTCAGATGGAAGAGATGGCGAGAAAAGCACAACAGGATAAAAACGATAAGAGCGGGGATATTGGCTACTGATTTATTTAATCAAAGGAACAAGATAGTATTCTTTTTATTTTCGCAGAAAATGATTTAATAGGGGCTTGGGGATTTCCCCAACAAGCAAAATATTTTGAAATCTGCCGTCAGGCAGATTTTAAAATATGGGCGAGTGTGTACACACTTGCGTTGCTTGCTATTCCGTGAAAATGGGGATTTTTCACGGGATAGATGGCTGCTCCGGCAGCCTTTCCGACTGCGTAAGCAGTCGCGTTTTGGCTGCATAGGCAGCCTGCCCAAAACGCACAATGCCGTATCCGGCATAAAGGCGCAAAATAAAATTGCGATAAAAAGCAGATTATGATATATTATGGATGAGGAACAATCGTGTTACAAGGTGGTAGCCTCCCTAAACTTACAAAAGAGGGGAGGTGGTGTATATGAGTACGTACGAAGTTTTGACGTTGTTGATTCTTTTTGGTACATTTCTCATTGCGCTGCTTGCCTACATAGATAGGAATAACAAGCAAAAATAAATAAACCTACCTTGTATCTTGCTCGGATCAGGTAGGTTTATTACATAAAATCTACTTGGGAGGTCAACCACTTTGTGGGCGATTGCTTCCTTTTATGATTTTAATATAGCATATTGCAGAGTATTTTTCAAGAGTTATGAGCTTGCAAAGGACGCAATACCTGAATTTGATGTATAGGGAGGAAGTTTTTGTGGATCGGATTGATAATGGTAAATACGTAAAAGCAGTCAGTAAATGGAAACAAAAAGATATAAAAACGGTTTCGGATCTTGAAGCTGTCCTTAGTAACTTCAGTGTTATTTTTGCATATCATTCAGGAGTTATTGAAAATCCCGAAATAACATATCACACAACAAGGGAAATTTTTGAAAATGGAAAAGTAATCAATTTTACAGGCGATGTCAGAACGGTGTTTGAAATAAAAAATCAAAAGATCTGCTATGACTGGCTGAAAGACAAAATAATTAAAAAAGTAATTATCACGCCGGAACTGATTAAGGAAATTCATAAAAAGCTGACAGCCGGAACTTATGATGAGGGAAGATACAACCGCGGAGAACGCCCCGGAGAATATAAGAAACATGATTATGTAGTTGGAAATGATCAGGGCGCTCTTCCTGAAGAAGTGACATCCGAAATAGAAGAGTTGTGCGAGGAGCTGAAGGATATTCCTGATAAGGGAGATAATATTATTAAGACGGCGGCATATCTCCACTGTAAATTTGAAAATACACATCCGTTTGCTGACGGGAACGGACGCGTCGGGAGAACATTAATGAATTATTTCCTGATGACACATGGACATCCGCCGATCGTAGTACGCAATGAAACTAAAAATGATTATTATAATGCATTAGGCTGTTATGATAAGACAGGAGATCTTGATTGCTTTGTGGCATATATGAAAAAAGAAACCATAGTGACATGGGAAGAACCAAAACATGTAAGGAAACGGCTGAATGAATATGTTGAGAAGGAATCGGTTACTGCGAAACTTGAAGAAAATAAAGTTAAAGCAGTAAGGTCAAATAATCCGATAGGCAGTAAAGATAATTTAGGTAGATAATTTAATTTTTTATTGGAATACTAACACTGTTAGTGACCTTTGGCAGCTTGATTGTTGCGTTTCTTGCCTTTCTCGATAAGAGGAGCAAGAAGAAATAAAAATGCCTCTCTGTCTGATCCACAGAGAGGCGGTGTCCGTTAGGACAAGTTGACCTGTTTGGGAGCATCCACCTTTGGAGTGGGTGCTTTTCCTATGTCTAATATAACATAATCCCTATCAAAATTCGACAACAGGATAAAATAACTTTAAAATTTAATGTCAAAATTTGGAAATTTATGGTATAATTAGAAAATAAATAGGTTTGAATATTTGAGATTTATACTGGGAGTCACAAAGGAGAAACAATATTGTGAAAATATTAGTTATAATTGGTGTTATAATATTAGTTATTATAGCTGCAATAAAATCTACAGTTAGACACAAAGTGGGTTATGTTTTATTTTTAGTATTATTTTTTTCATTTGCTAATCATGCCATATATGAGATAATTTCTGATATGCTTCAAAACGACCCAATAATTCAAAAGCTTTATGATCCTGTTTTGCCAATTGCTATTTTTTCTTATAGTATTATAGGCATTATTGAAGGGATAATAAGATTTTTTGATGATGAATTTACTTTTTGGGAATTAATATTAGATAGTTTCAAAAGTATTTGGAGGAAAATTTACTGTAAAAGAATAGGTGTTGTATTTTTAAAAGAAGAAAGCGAGGATGAATTAAAATTAGAAAATTTGAAATTAAAAAGGCAAGAAGCTTATGATGAGGATAAATGGAAATTTGACCAAAACATTGAACGTATAAGTAAAGGGATATACGGAGAAAACCAGGTTGCTTTTGAATTAAAAAATAGTGGGGAAGATATGTATGTCTTACATGATATTTTATTAACATATAAAGAACAACCAAGTCCAGCTCAAATAGACTATTTAGTAGTTACACGAAAGCATGTTTATGTGATAGAAGTTAAAAACTGGAGTGGAAATATAGAGGTTGATAAAAAGGGGAATTTTAATCATATCGTAATAGATAAAAATAGGCTAATTCAGACAGGATCAGAATATTCTCCAATCACACAAAATCAAAGGCATCTTGAGGCAGTAATAGGACTGGCAAAAGAAGGGATGAAAAGGAAATTAAGGAAAAAGATATTAGGAAAACCTTATTACAATGCTTTTAAATCTCTTGTGGTTTTTTCAAATGCTCGTTCTTATTTAGATATCGACAATGCTCCGGCGGAGACCAAAGAACAAATTCTTAAAATAGATCAACTGATTTCATATATTCGCCGAAATAATTTTGGCATTGGGAGATACTGGAGTAATAATGAAATGTACGAAATAGCAAAATTCTATTTGGATAGAAATCAAACTAATAGACTTGATTACTTTAAGAAAGATGATAATGAAAATAAACAAAAAGATGTGGATAAGGTAAATTTTGAATCTGCAATTTAATTTAAGAAGCTTTTTAGACATGGATGAATCGTTTAAACAAGGAGAAACAATTTTATGAATACACCAAAGAATATGATATTTTTAATAATCCTGCTCTGCGGAGGTGCTTTCTTTACTGGGTGCAGCAAAGAAAATGAAACCGCAACTGTTCAATCAGGTACATTATCGGTTATAAGGACGGAAGAGGATACTGGCGAAAAAAAAGGTAGTTTAATAAAGATTGATCCGTTTGAAAGACTGGATGCAGCGTTTACGGGCACAGCTCCGGATGCGAGCGCAGGTATTAAGTATTTAAAATCTGCTGATTATCCAATGAATTATCATTTTGAAATCGAGCCAAAAGATAATTTAAGAAATGGTGATGTCATTAGAATGTATATTACAGATGAAAATGCAGAGCAAATTGCTAATGATAATGGATATACACTAACTGCGACAGAAAAGGAATTTATTGTAGATGGCGTTGATTACTATGTTGAGACTTTGGATCAGATAACGGAAGAACTGCAGAATGAAATGAATGAGAGAGCAGGAAGTTTTATTTCAGAAAATGTAGAAAAGTCTATGACGGGTGTAAATCTTGAAAGCTATGAATTTATTGGTAACTATCTTTTAAATAAGAAAACAGACATATATAATACACAAAACCACTGTTTTTGTGTATACAAAGTAAACACATCATTTCCAAATGGAACATTATCATATTATTATTGTACAGATTATAGATTTGTAGAGATACGACACGGTAGAGATAATAATTTTGTTGGAGGCGGTACTTATAACTCATTTTATATTGGTGAATATAGGTTTATTGGATATAAAACCCTAGATGAATTATACGAAGACTGTATTACGCAGTCACTTTTAGAGAATTATAGCTTAGAATCAGATGTTAAAAAATAAAAAAGCTTATATATTTGTAAATATTATTCTATGATAAAAGTTACAAAAACAGGGATTTGATAGAACAAACTATCAAGTCCCTGTTTTGTATAATGTTAGTTAAAAGCATCTTTTAATGTTTGTTTTTTCATATCGTACTTTCTTAGTATATAATTATTTTATCCTATTTTGAAACTTGATGATATTTGAGTGTTCAAGGTTGGTAACCCCGAGACTTCAGGTTCCTCTAAATTAGTATGTTTGTTCTTTTTATCTCTAAATAATTTGAATTCTATTAGTTCTTCGATTTCTAATTGATCTTCTTTAGAAAGTTGGTGAAAAGTATAAAGAAGGTGTTCTTCCTTTTCGTTTAATTTAATATTATTATGCTTATTAGCAGAATTTCCGGTAATGAGCCATTCCATATCACATTTTAAAATTTGTGCAAGTTCATAAAATAAAACAACGGAAGGTACACGAGTTCCGTTTTCAATCTTACTTAGTGCACCCGAATCAATATTGTATTCTTGAGATATATAGTTTTGAGTAAGACCTAATTCCTTGCGACATTGTTTGATTCTATTACCAACATCAACCATTGAGATATTTATATTTTTTTTCATATCATCCCTTTCTTCTGCTAATAAGCATAAAATGTATTGACATTCGTCTTATTAGCAGATATACTAACTATTAAAGAATATTAATTAGCCAATACAAAAATTATTTAAACTTGAAACTTGATGATATTTGCTTGTTTGGAGTTAGCGACTCCGAGACTTCGGCTTCTGCTTGATGCATAATATTGCGTTTACCTCGTTCATCCACTTGTACATAAAGTTCCAAAAGTTTTTGCTGTTGCGGATCTAGCTTTGAAGTAAATTCTATGTCTGAAAATGTAAAAGTAAACCGTTGTTAATATAAAAAAGTACCAAAATAAAAGATATTTCTGCAAAAATATCCCTAAAGTACACAATAGCGAAAAACAAAGCAAAATCCGCTATTTTTATTTTAACTAAATAACTTTAAAAAGTAAAGGCAAATATTTACAAGAAGGGAAAAAAGAAAGGATTCAAGGAATAACAAATGAAAAAAATACTCTCAGACTGGAGCAAGGCAATTAAACATGCAATGATTGACCAGGATATGGACATCAATGATATTGCTGAAAAATTCCACTGGACGCCGCAATACGTGAGCGGTCTAATCAATGGAAGGATCTATTTTATTGAGCCTGTGAATCGCCTGAGCGTATTTTTTAATATTGAAATTCCGCCGGAAAATTCTACGTTGGCAGTGGATAGAAGGGAAAGCAATGCGCAGCATTAATGCAATTATGAAATGGAATGCAGTTGACACCATCATATTTTCAATCGAGAAATTCATATCAAAAGCTGCCGACGAAGTGAACGAAGCAAAAGACGAGCTGCCTGTTCCGGAGGAAATGATTGCGGCGGCAACGAAGGAGCTGCAGGAGGAGAACGAGGAGCTAAAGCAATACCGCATACCAGGTTATCTGATAGAGCATGGCAGAACCTATGAATGTCCTGCCTGCGGAAGGAAAATATCATCCGAAGAGATAGAAGGCTTAAAAAGCAAAACCGTAAAATACTGTAACAATTGCGGAAAACGCATCATGCTATCAAAAATATCGTCCTATGCAAAAAATTACGCCAATAATTTGGTCAACAAGCACGAATGACCAGTTATTATATAACCTGAACATTGACAAATTACCTATAGCAATAGGTACATATAAAGTCCGGAAACGTCCTTCATATTGAGAGTTTATGCATTTATGCCTATACAAAACCGTATACAGCAGGCGCTTAGCCTGTTGATGCAGCTTCTGGGTTCGTTGCTGTTTAGATGCATCAGGGGTACATGGTAACACTCCGTAGTCGATGATATATGAATGAATAGAATAATGATACTCCCGCGTTGAACGCTTCACAGCATTGCGCGGCGCACCCACAGGCATGGGACGGGGTGAGATTCCCGTGGAGCTGACCAACAGCCGCCGGCATATTAGTCTTTTTAAAGTGGCGTAAAAACCACAAAAAAATTCATTGGACAAGATGTGGCAGACATTCTTCTCCCCAATCGGAATGTCCGTCACTTTAAGAAGACTAATATTTTTAGCACATTTTTTTGGAAACAACATATGATAGATTGAGGTATCAGGAGGTGCAGCAGTTATGAGTCAGGAGAAGAAAAATATAATCGAACATATAATCAGTCTGCTTGTACAGGAAAATCAGATCACACCAATGGAACAATTGATGATGTTGGAAACCTTAAAGAAAGAGTGAGCAAAACAGAATGGAACGTTTAAGAGCCGTAGCTGCTTGCCGCTGCAGCACAGAGGAGGAAAGTCAAAAGGATGCGCTCATGCAGCAGGTAAAAGAGGCGAAAGCCTGTATTGCCGACATGGGCTGGCTGTTGGTTGACACTTATGTGGAGGCGAAAAGCGGTACAACCGTCAAAGGGCGCAAGGAATATAACAGGCTGTTTGAAGATTTGGATAAAGATAAGTTTGACATCATTGTGATAAAAAGTCAAGACAGGCTTATGCGCAATACGAAGGACTGGTATATCTTTTTGGACAAAATGCAGAAAAACAAAAAGCAGCTCTACATGTATTTGGAGCGCAAATTTTATACGCCTGACGACGCACTTATTACAGGCATAAAAGCCATACTTGCCGAAGAATATAGCCGGGATTTGAGCAAAAAAATCAACAATGCGCATAAGAACAGACAGGCAGACGGGAGTCATTTTGTGATTACAAATGCTACATATGGTTATAAGAAAAATGAGGACAAACGAATTGTGATTGATGAAACAGATGCTCCGCTGGTCAGATTAATCTTTGAATTAGCCGCCGAAGGTCACGGCACTTACATTATATCAAGGGTTTTATACCAAAAAGGCTTTCGTAACAGACAAGGAAATATGATTGGACCGGCTACGATCCGCAGGATTATCAAAAATCCGATTTATGTCGGCGACATTATTCAAAACAAGAGGCACTTTGATTTTGAGAGCAAACAGGTATATAATAATCCTGAAAGTGATTGGATTATACATAAAAATGCAATACCTGCGATTGTATCACGTGAGTTGTTTGCCAGTGCGAATGCCTCTCTGAAAAAGAGAGCGGTCAGTAATGCTTTTGAGGATTCAGTAGAAGGAGCTGTCGTTCATAAGAAAGCGTTCCTGTCATCAAAGGTATGGTGTGGATTGTGCGGGCAGCCTTTTTATAGATGTACTCGTAAGCGTACGGATGGAACAATCATTGCGGAGTGGAAATGTTTATCCTATGTGCAGCATGGCAGAACGGCAGTGTACCGGAAACAAAAAAGGGAACGCGAAATTCCTCAGACAAATGGCGCAGGCTGTGATAATATCCATATCAATGAAGACAAAATGTATCATGCGCTTACGGAATTGTGCCAGGGATATAATGACGGATTTTCAAAGGAGGACTTGACACAGGCTACATTGACTATTTTAGAAAAAGTTATCCGTACAAATGAAACAGGAAGCAGACGCAGTGAATTGACGGAATTAATAAAGAAATATGAGAAACAGAAAGAGATTTTGCTTGATAAGCTGCTTGAGGGCGTTATATCGGACAGCGATTATAAAAAGAAGGCTGCAAAAGTTGAGGAATGTTTGGATAAGGCACAAAAGGATATGGAGGCGCTCAGAGATGCAATGGATTTGGTCAGTAACACTAAGGTACGGTTAGATGGTATCAAAAAGTCTTTGGAGGAGTCAATTGTTGATAAGGCAAAGGTAGAAGATGTTTCTGTGTACATTAAAAAAATTGAAGTTTTTCCTCAAGATATAAAAGTTTATTTTGACTATACAAAGCTTATAGACTTAAAAAATTCGCAATTATATAAAGTCCTTGACGCGCGGGAGTTTGTGCGGAGCATTTCCAGCAGGGAGGTCTGCAGCGGAAACAGGAGAGTAATTGAGGATGAAAAAGACGAAATAATCAGCATGATGAAAATAAATCCCAAAATCACGGCAAAAGCGATTGCCGGCTTAAAGCGGTGCGCGCTTAGTCGCATAAACAGACGGATTGACGAATTGAAAAAAGAGGGGAAAATACAGTACAGCACACCGAATGGCAAGGGACATTGGATTGTAAAGGATATATGATAAAAGTGGGTTTGGATACCTGCTTTTATCATAAAAAATCGCAGGTAAATACCTGACTTCCATAAATAATCAAATACCCAAGCCCCCGCCTTCCGGCAAGAAATTCACCAATAATCACCCCGACAAGCGCAAGCCCGATATTGACCTTCGAAAGCGAAATAAACGTCGGAATATTCCCCGGAAAAACGACTTTGGTAAATGCCTGCATTTTCGTCCCGCCAAGCGTCTCAATCAGCTTCAGCCGTTCCGGATCCGTCTGCGAAAATGACTGGTATAAATTCAGAATACACCCAAAAATCCCGACCGACATACCGCACAAAATAATTGTGCGCAGCCCTGTGCCAAGCCATACGATAATTAACGGCGCAAGCGCTGACTTCGGAAGGCTGTTCAACACAATCAGAAACGGCTCAAACAATTTCCCAAGCGACGGATAAAACCAAAAAAACGTGGCAATCAGCAGCGAAAATAAAATAATCAGCAAAAAGCTGATGCCTGACTCAAACAGCGTAATCCCGATATGGTTCAACAGCGATTTGTCCTTTATATCGTGTATAAACAGCGCGCCGATTTCACTCGGGGAACTGAAGTAAAATTTATCAATCCACCCAAGCTCTGACGCAATCTGCCAAAGTGCCAAAAAGGCGGCAAAGAGGAGAATGCGGCTCCAAAAAATGGTCTGTCTGGTGCGCTTTTGGTGTTTGATAAACTGCTGCTGCCCAAGTGTTTCCGCCGCAGCGATAATGCTGTAGCTTTTTTTACAATGTTCACATGTCTGTATTTTCATCCTGCATTTCCCTCCATATTTGATCGAAATATTCCTGAAACAGCTTTGAGGTGCGTACCTCGTCCCTGCTGATACCATTCCTTTCAAATTCTATCGGAATAATATCCTTTATACTGCAAGGCGGCTTTGTGAGCAAAATTACCACGTCCGCCATCGACACTGCCTCTGAAATATCGTGTGTGACAAGGATTGCCGTCTTTTGCTCGGATTTGATAATATCACGTACGTCGGCGGAAATGCGAAGTCGCGTTTGATAGTCAAGCGCGCTGAACGGCTCATCTAAAAGCAGCAAATCGGGGCGCGTGGCAAGCGTGCGGATTAAGGCAATGCGCTGCCGCATACCGCCAGAGAGTGCAGAGGGCTTTTTGTTTTTGGTATCGGAAAGCTTATATTTTTCAAGCAGCTCGTCAACCAGCGCAAGGTTTTCGGGCGTTTTGGTCTTTTGGATTTCCAGCCCGAGCAGGATGTTGTGGTAAACGTCGCGCCATTCGAGCAGATGGTCATGCTGGAGCATATATCCGACCTTGGGCGCGTTGAAATCGTCGGAATAGAACGTGATATAACCGCCGACTGGCTTTAACAGACCGGAAATCAGGGATAAAATGGTGGACTTGCCGCAGCCGCTTGGACCGACCAAAGCCACAAACGAGCCTTTTTCTACATGGAAATGAATATCGCTTAACACGGAAACCTCTCCGAGGACGCTGTAATATGAGAAGGAAACGTGCTCCAAGCGCAGAAAGGATTTATTGGAAGGGTTGCCTTGCATTGTGACCGCCGCCTCTCAAATGAAATGGAATTATAAAATATTATATGAGGGAGCGGGGGAAGCGTGCGCGTCGTTTATGGTTGACATGAAAAAAGGTATCAGTGATAAGGATAACAGGGCGAATCATACGATATGAGAGACCATGACGGGAATGGAGGATTGATATGGACAGGCAGGATCTGACGGAAATATCAAGAAATAATTAGAATTTTAACGATTACTTGACAAAAATGGTCTAATGCGTTAAACTAAAATAAAGTTTAATGCATTAGACCATTTATTGTTATTATGAAAAAAGCAAGAAAACCACAGGGAGGTGCCAAATGGAAATACCAAAGATTTTTGAAAGCGAATACCGCTTCTGCGAGATTTTGTGGGAGAACGAGCCCGTCTCAAGCAGCGAGCTTGTGCGGCTGTGCAACGAACAGCTTGAATGGAAAAAGTCCACTACCTACACGGTCATCAGGCGGTTGTCGGAACGGGGGATGCTTAAGTCGGAGAACGCAGTTGTGACCTCGCTTGTATCAAAGGAGGAAATTTTGTCAGCAGAGAGTGCAGAGGTGGTTGAAAAAAACTTTTCCGGCTCGCTGCCAAGCTTCATAGCGGCGTTCACTAGGAAAAAGCCGCTGACACGAAAGGAAATTGATGAAATACAGCAAATCATTGATACCTACAAGGAATAGAAGGGGGGAGTAGAGTATGCTTCGGGGATTTTTTCTGGCTGTTGTCAATCAAAGCATTGCGGCAGGGTATCTGATTGCGGCGGTTCTTGTGGCAAGGCTTCTGCTGAAAAAGGCGCCAAAGAGCGTGTACTGTATTCTTTGGCTGCTTGTGGGGCTGCGCCTTGTCATGCCGTTTTCAGTCGAGTCGGTTTTTAGCCTGATACCGAGCGGCGCACAGGTGCAAAGGGACATTCGTGCGTTTACCGGAATGGCTGCGGCAGATGATGGAAGGGGAGCTGTGGCAGAACCGGACGCGTCCGCAAAGGGAAGCTACCTTAATATGGAAATGATACAGGAAATGGGTTACAATGACGAAAGCGCTGAGAGCATAAACAGACCGTTTGTCTATTTTTCCATTGCCTCTGTGATATGGCTTGTGGGGATTGGCGTCATGCTGGTTTATTTGGTGATAAGCTGGTACCGGATTTGGCAGAAGGTTCGTTTTTCAGTCCCTTGTGAATGGGAGGGGATAAAATATTACCAGTGCGAAGCGATAGATGCGCCGTTTCTGTTTGGATTTTTGAAGGCACGCGTCTATGTGCCGACAGGCTTGGGAACGCAGGAGCTTGGTTATGTGTTAAAGCATGAGAGCGTCCACCGTCAAAGAAGGGACTACCTGATAAAACCTGTCGGGTACGTGCTTTTGGCAGTTTACTGGCTCCACCCCCTTGTGTGGGCGGCGTATGTACTGTTGTGCAGGGACATTGAGCTTGCCTGTGACGAGCGGGTAATCAGGGAGCTTGGGGGTACATATAAAAAAGAATATGCGTCGGCGCTTCTGGCATGTTCTGCACCACACAGAACCATTGCGGCGTGTCCGGTTGCGTTTGGCGAAACGGGCGTGAAGGGGCGCGTGAAAAATGTACTTTCCTATAAAAAGCCGTCTTTTTGGGTGGCAGTGTGTGCGGCGGCTGTCTGCGCGGCGGTTGTGATTTGCTTTATGACGGTGAAGGCGGAAACAAACGCGGCTTTAACGGGAAACGGCGGCACTTCGTTCGTGATGGAGAACAGTCCAAAAACGCAGGGGCTGCAAAATGCCGCAGGACAGTCGGGCGGCATTGCGAATGTAGATATTGCGGATACGGAAAATGTGCCGGACAGGACGGGCGCGGACGTTACGCAGCATGATTATGCGGTTGATATGCAGGAGTATGTAAGGCAGTGGGCGGAGGCATTTTGTGACCGCGACGGAAAGACGATTATGGAACTGGCAGATGAAAATCTGAAAACGCAGTTGTCGGACGCGTTCAATCTTTCATGGGGAGTAAATGACAGCAATGAGCCATATGCCACGTTTGGCTGGTCAAGCCCGTGGCCGTGGGGCAGCGAGGGGGAATTGAAAAACTACCGGATTGTTTCGGCGTCGGACAAGGAAGCGGTGATTTTATACTATGCGTGGGTATCCGATCCGCATGTCACCGTATGGCGTGAAGAATTGTCCTATACAAGGAAGGATGGGGTATTTCAGGTGACATCGGAGCAAGTGCGGTTCATGCAAGGAATTTGCGTGGCACAGGAGTTTTATATGGCATATCCTGATGGTGTGATAGATGGTACAATGATGGACTATTATGCATATAATCAGGCGGGAGAGGCGTTGAATGACAATTCCAAAAATCCGGATATGGCATCGGGCGCATACGAGGGTTTAGACGCGCCGGATACTGCGGCGGTGAGGCTGCTGAATCTTTTGCAGAATGAAAATAAAGTGACGGCGGACGTGGAGTATCTTAACGAGGAACAGACACAAGCGGTTGTGATGTTTACTTTTTTGGAAAATGCAAGCACAGTAAAGGTGAAGATGATAAAGCCGTACGGAGAAGACAGCATTTGGCTGCCGCAGACGTATTAAGAATTTGTATTGAAAAAACAGTATTATGCAAAAAGGAAAAATTTTTTTACAAAGAAAAAGATGGCGGATGACAACCATCTTTTTCTTTGTAATCTATTCATTCATATGTACGAACAACAATTTTAATGAGTAAAAAATGCAGGATTACCGCGCCAGCCATCCACCGTCAACTGCGAGTGTAAAGCCGTGAACATAGGAAGCGGCTTCCGATGCGAGGAAGATTGCGGCGCCTGCAATGTCTTCGGGAGTTCCCCAGCGGCCTGCGGGAATGCGTCCAAGAATTTCTTCACTTCGCTGTTCGTCTTTTCTGAGATTTTCCGTGTTGTTGGTCTCCATATATCCCGGCGCGATGGCATTCACATTGATTTGATGCTTTGACCATTCATTTGCAAGCTCCCTTGTCAGACCGATAATGGCGCTCTTGCTTGCCGTGTATGCCGGAACGCGGATTCCACCCTGATAGCTGAGCATGGAAGCAATATTGATGATTTTGCCGCCCTTATTATCTTCTATCCAGCCTTTGGCAAATGCCTGTGAGAGGAAAAATACCATTCGCTCATTGATATTGATAACAGAATCCCAATCCTCAACAGACACATCAACAGCGTCACAGCGTTTGATAATTCCTGCGTTGTTTACAAGAATATCCACACGTCCAAAAGCCTTTTGTGCCTGCGCTACAATTTGGGGAATGACGGCGATATCCGATAAATCAGCGATAACTTCCTGAAAGCTTCCGCCAAACGCGGCGATTTTTGCAGCCGTATCTTCGCAGCTTCGCCTTGCCACGCCGATTACATTTGCGCCTGCATTTGCATAGGCGACACAGATTCCCTGCCCAAGGCCTGTATTGGCACCTGTAACGAGAGCCGTTTTTCCTTCCAATGAAAACATATTTAAATTTGGTGTCATAAAATATCCATTCCTTTCTTTTCTGTGTTTACAAGATTTTATTATAATTCCATTATAGCGGTAAAATTTGGATAAGACAAGCGTAATTGAGGGAAAAGACCAAGAAAAGACAGTTTATGTAATTCAAAAAGCTTGATTTTGTAGTAGAATCTGATATAATAAAATTGCTATATAAGCGCGAGTAGTTCAAGTTCAAGGAGAAAATACATATGAATGTTCAAGAAAATAAAGGAAGCCGCACAACACGTTTTTTGGTTGGGAGCTTTTGTATGCTTCTGATCCTAAGTGTAACGGCGTTTTTTTGTTTAGGATATTATATGAGTAATGTGACGAGAAAAAGCATTGATGAAATGGGTGATATGTATATGACAGGAATCAGTGAACAGATTTCCTCCCATTTCAGTACGCTCATTGAATTAAAACTGGAGCAGGTTGAAACGGCGCAAAAGGTTGTTGACTTTGAAACGCAGGATGTGGAGGCGTTTTATAATGAGCTGATTTACAGGGTTACCGTCAGGGGGTTTGATTACCTTGCGCTCTGCGCTGAGGACGGACATATGGAAATGCTTTATGGAGAACAGATTCAGCTTGCGGATCCAGAGCCGTTTTTTGCATCATTAAGAAACAAGCAGCAAAAGGTTGCAGTGGGCAAAGACCAATCCGGCAGAGAGGTTATTTTGTTTGGTGTCAATGTAGTCTATCCGATGCGAAACGGGCAGGACAGCATGGCTATGGTGGCGGCTGTTCCGTTAGAATACGTAAGCTCCATGCTTGAGACAGAGAAGGAAAATGGTTTAATGTATTCCAATATTATCCGTGTTGACGGCACTTTTATTGTGAACGGCATGAATGAGGACTATGACAACTATTTCGAAAGCCTGTATTCAAGATATCAGGATGAGAATAAAGAAGAGATTGACAGATACATTCAGGAGCTTTCCGATGCCATGCAGAAGGGAGAGGACTATTCGGCAATTTTAGGCTTTGGAGACAGCAGACAACAGGTATACTGCACATTATTACCTTATTCGGAATGGCATCTGATAACAATACTCCCGTTTGGTGCTTTAAATGAAACAGTTGAGGGAATGAGCCGGAGCAGGACAACAGCGACAGTTTTGATTTGTATGGTCATTATTGGAGCTTTGCTATTTATTTTTTATACATATTATCAGATGACAAAGCAGCAAATGTTGGAACTGAATGAGGCGCGCTTGGAGGCGGTGCAGGCAACCAAGGCAAAGAGTGAATTTTTGTCCAATATGAGTCATGATATCCGTACACCGATGAATGCGATTGTCGGTATGACGGCAATTGCGACTGCGCATATTGATGACCGCAAACAGGTACAAAACTGTCTTCGCAAAATTGCGCTTTCGGGCAAGCATTTATTGGGGCTGATTAATGATGTGCTTGATATGTCCAAGATTGAGAGCGGAAAAATGACATTGTCATCAGAGTTGGTTTCCTTGCAGGAGGTCGTTGAGGGAATTGTCAGCATTGTGCAGACGCAGATTAAAGGAAAAGGGCAGAATTTTAATGTCCATATCGACAAAATTTCGGTGGAAAATGTCTATTGCGACAGCGTTCGGCTCAATCAGGTGTTGTTAAATTTGCTTTCCAATGCAGTGAAGTATACACAGGAGGGCGGCACGATACAGTTGTCGATGTATCAGGAGGATGCACCCGAGGAAAAGGGTACGGACTTTATCAGGACACATATTTTTGTAAAAGATAACGGGATTGGCATGAGCGCGGAATTTCTGGAGCACGTTTTTGACTCTTATTCCAGAGCGGACAGCAAGCGGGTGCAGAAGACGGAAGGAGCGGGGCTTGGCATGGCAATCACAAAGTATATTGTAGATGCCATGAACGGAACGCTTACCGTGGCAAGTGAGCCGGAAAAAGGAACAGAATTTCATCTGATTTTGGATTTGGAAAAGGGGACACAGCAAGAAATCGATATGCGCCTGCCCGCATGGAAAATGCTGGTGGTGGATGATGATGAGACGTTATGCCGTACTGCTGTGGATTCCTTGGAGTCCATTGGCATTGAGGCGGATTGGACACTGAGCGGGGAAAAAGCGCTTGAGATGGTGGAGCGGCACCATAAGATGCGGGACGATTATCAGATTATCCTGTTAGATTGGAAGCTTCCAGATATGAATGGGATTATGGTTGCAAGAAAGCTGCGCCAAATTATCAGTGAGGAAATGCCTTTGATTCTGATATCGGCATATGACTGGAGCGAGTTTGAGGCAGAGGCAAGGGAAGCAGGGATTAATGGTTTTATATCAAAGCCGTTGTTTAAGTCAACCTTATACCATGAATTGAAGAAATACATGGGCGTGGACGATTCGCATGATAAAATTGATAAAGATATAGAATTGGCAGAACGTCGACTGCTGGTTGCCGAAGATAATGATTTGAATTGGGAAATTATCAATGAGCTGCTGTCGGATATCGGCATGAAGCTGGAGTGGGCGGAGAATGGAAAAATCTGTTTGGAGAAATTTCAGGAGTCTGTACCGGGACAGTATGACGCGATTCTGATGGATATCCGTATGCCCGTGATGAATGGTTATGAGACCACGCAGGCAATCCGTGCGTTGGAACGGGCGGATGCGAAGACAATACCGATTATTGCGATGACGGCGGACGCTTTTTCGGAGGATATCCAGCAATGCCTTGCATGTGGTATGAATGCACATACCGCAAAGCCGATTAATTTAGACGAAGTGGTTTTACTTTTGAAGAGATATATATTATAGATGGGAGATGACGACTGTAATGTGTCGCAGGATTGTTATTTTAAGCAATGGACTCTGTACAAGATCTGATGAAAGGACGAAGCTTGTACAGAGGTAAATCGATTTGATTCGTCCGTCATTGGATTTTGTACATATTTATTCTGTAAACAAGAATCATGTAAACTAAAATAATAAGAATAAATTGGAGAAAATTCAATGAAAGATTTTAAGAAATATATCATATTATGGTTTAGTCAGTCAATATCGCAGCTTGGAAGCGGAATGACAGGCTTTGCGCTTGTGTTGTGGGCGTATGGGCAGAGCCGTTCGGCATTGTCCGTTTCGCTGATGTCGTTTTGTGATTATGTGCCATATATTATAATCAGCATGTTTGTCGGCACCTTTGTTGACGCACACCGCAAAAAAACAATCATGCTGGCTGCAGATACGGTTGCGGCGGCTGGCTCGCTTGCAGTGTTGGTTTTGTTCGCGACAGGGCATTTGGCGGTTTGGAATATTTATGTCATCAATGTTATAATGGGTGTTACAACCGCGTTCCAGCAGCCGGCATCGGCAGTGGCAGTGGGAAGGCTTGTGCCAGAGGATAAGATATCCAATGTAAGCGGAATGAATTCGTTTTCGGGTAATCTGATTATTGTTTTTAAACCCATGCTTGCAGCCGCAGGATTTTGGCGGATTATGTGTTTGAGCCGTTTATGGGTTCCGAAACGAGGCTTGCGGGGGTTTTTGCAAAAATTGTGGGGAGCGGTGCGGGAAGCGGCATGGCAGTGATGTTTCTGTGTACGGGGATATGCGGCTTTGTGGTCAGCATGGTTTCCTGCTTTCTTCCGGAAATACGGAAATTAAATGATGTGAATTGATTCAAAAAAGCGGATAAAAACAGCAGGGAAGAAAGGAACCCTGCTGTTTTTTGATGGAAATAGGTTTTGCCTTATGATGCTTCTGTATTTAAGAGCACACTGTTGATGATTTTGCAGATAAATGAAAATGTCTGCACCGCAATCTGCGGGAAAGTCCGGTTTTCCTGACATTCATCTGCAATAATCAGACCGAAAATGGCTCCGTTTTTATCCCGGAGCAGATGCTGCATGGTGCTTGAAATGCCAAGCTCCTGTAAAAATTTATAAACATCGGGCATACTGCCCTTGATTAAATTGATATTTCGGATAAGAAGCATTTCGTCACTGAACATGTCAAAATAATAGCCGTTGTCTAAAATCTGTGGATATACGTCGGCATCGTAAAGCTCGGGATTGCTTGTGGCAAGCATTTCAAAATTCTTCCCCCAGAATATCGTAACCCTGTCGAACATCAGTGCGCGTGTGAGCTGTTCTAGCAGGCTTGGAAGCCGTTCCCTTGTCCCGTCTGCGACGACCTTTGCCAAAAGCGTTGCCGTTTTGTACAAATCAATATCAGAATAAACCTTGTCAGTGCCAATATTATATTCCATTTCGAAGTTGTCCGATAAGATTTGACCATGCATTTCCGGTTTATAGATGACATAACGGTTTTTGCCCTTTTGCTTGGCTATGTATAAAGCACGCTCCGCAATTTTGTATAGTTCTTCATAGATATTGGAGTTCATACGGCTCCTTGAGATACCCATCGAACATGTAATCTTATCATCACCAAGGATTTCGGGAAACAGTGTTGTGATATTGGTTTTGATTGCCCTTACATAATTCCTGACAATCAGCTCGTCGTCGGCATCGTTTAGGATAATCATAAATTCATCGCCCGCCATTCTGCCTTCAACGCCGTTGGAACCGATTACGCCCCGGATAACTTCTGCGACAGACTGCAGGACGCGGTCTCCAAACTTATGACCGTAGATGCTGTTGATGCGGCTGAAATCATCTAAGTTTAGCAAAATCAGAGCGGACTGACCAAAATTCGTGTTTTCCAGTCTTTTTCTTGCATATTCCACAATGGACTTCTGATTGAACATACCGGTCAGGGGATCGACATAGCTTCCCTTTGTATAATGTTCAATCGTGTCACCGTTATACTCACTTATAATGTGCCATTCCCCAAGCACATACTGGGCATCGTCAAATTTTTTCGGCACAAAGCTGACCTTGCAGGATACAATGGAATCATCCGGTGAGATGAGGCTGCTGTGGAACGTGTAGGTTCCCTTTGCAATACAGCTTTTGATGGAATTGCAGAAAATTTTAAAAATGGATACGTCCTCATCAGCAACCTTGTTTTCGGCTAACGCTTCATCTTCCCATTCATCAAAATCCATATTTGCGATGTCAACCATCCGGTCATAGTTTATCCAAAATAATCGGAATTCGTTTGACTCACAATTATAGTAAAACATTGCGTTTTCAGAAAGAGAAATAAAATCTTTGGCAAATTTCGACAATTCGTTCATTCTTTACCCTCCTAACTGCGACATTTTTTTGTGCAGAATGCTGCCGCAGGTTTTGCTATAACGTACCTATAAATTTATTATAAACCAATTTTACTGGTTTGTAACTACTTAATTTGCCAAATTTCTAACAAAATGCATCATTATATGAGGGATTGATGGTCAGCGCATGTAAATGACTTGCAAAAACCGTATCCGGCATATACAATAGAAATACAGTACAAAACGTAAAAGGAGGAAAACACAGATGGCACTATTTGGCAATTTGTTCGGAGGACGTAAGGAGAGTAAGAAAAAGAACGACTGGAAAAAGGAAACTTCGTTTATGGTTGTCATACCGAAAAACGCAGCGGATATCGAAAATCTTGAGGTTTTGGCAAAAAGACTTGAAAAAACAGATTTTTCAGCATTTGAGGGAATGGAACACCCTGTTTTGCAACTGGTAAAAGATTATGAGTCGGAGCTTGTAACATTAAAGGACAGCAAACCGTCAGGGAACGGACTGATGCTGAAGGTTGCATCGGGCGAGCTGGAGTATGTGGTGCGTCTTGATACGATGGAAGTCGAGATACCGGAGATGTTCCGTATCCAGCATTTCTTCCGCGATATTGACATTGAGGAAATCCAGCGTCAGGAGAGAGGCTTAATTGTGGAAATGCTGTTTGACGAGCATATTTTAGAGTCTTACCATACACAGCTTAAGGTCATCAACCAACTGCTGCCGGATTGTCTTGCGGTCTTAGACGGCAGCTCTGAAAAAGTGCTCTCAGGAAAATGGGTTGCGCTTGCCGCAAAGTCCAATGTTCCTCCTTCACCAAGATATATCTTTACAGTGCAGGCAGTGTCGGGTGACAGCGACGAGGTATGGCTGCACAGTCACGGAATGAACCGGTGTGGACTTCCCGAGCTTGAAATTCTAAATTCAACAAAGGAAACTTACAATGACCATTACAATATTATCGAAACAATGGCAAAACGGCTGCTGGAAAAGGGAGAGACGATAGAAGAAAAAGAGCCGATGTACCTTGCGATGGTGACAAATGAGATTCCATTGATGGCGACAATTGTCAACTGGAAAGAGGCGTTAAAGAAATACCCGTCAGGGATTTTGGGCGGCGCAGGCGACAGGAAGGAAAGCCACAATCAAAATACGGACGTGATTTTCTGTTATCCGACTCCTGACGCAATGGATAAAAAGCAGTACTGCGAGGTGAGTGTGTTTGATGAATACTTAAATGAAAATCCGATTTACATGCTGACCAATCAGGAGACAGACCGAATGCGGCGGCTTGCGGCGGAGCGGCTGGATTTTATGCTGAAAATGTTTGGCAGGGAAAAGATTACCATTCTTTTGAAGGTCGGTCTTGAGGTGGACGAGGAGTTTAAGGAGGACGGCAACAGCTTTGAGCACATCTGGTTTGAGTTCAAGGAGAAGCATCAGGATACGTTTACAGCGGAGCTCACGCAGGAGCCATATTATGTGAAGGATTTGCACGAGGGGGCTGTGATGACGTTTCCGTACGGGCAGATTACGGACTGGATTATTTTTACGCCTGAAGGCAGGGTAACGCCGGACGATGTGTACCTGCTTGCGTATGACGGGTGGAATTTGGAATAGTGAAGGGTACCAAACAAATGTTTAGAATTGCCATATGTGACGATGAGAAGGTCTTTGCAGAGGAGCTGCGGGAGCTGGTATCCGCCTGTTTGACAAAGAAAGGGATTTTGTTTGAAATTGACTTGTTTGAATCGGGCGAGGAGCTTGCGGCGCTTGGGGTTGGAATTACCCGTTATACGGCAGTGTTTTTGGACATCAATATGGAAGGAATGGACGGAATCGAGGCGGCGGGAAAAATCCGTGCAGTCAGCAGGGAAGTGTTTCTTGTGTTTGTGACGGCATATATCAGCTATTCGCTGGAGGGCTACCGGCTTGACGCCATGCGCTACCTGCTCAAGGGGGATTTAGACTTTCCCGGCATGGTGGAGGAATGCATGGAGGCTATGCTTGACAGGCTTAATTATGCTATAGAGAAACAGGAGTTTGCGTTTCGGGAGGGCAAAAAAGAGGTGGCGCTGGAACGGCTGTTGTATGTCGAGAGCCGTCTGCATAAGCTGGAATTCCACGTAATGGAAGATGTGATGAAGGTTTATACGATGTATCAGACACTGGATAAGGTGCAGGAGCTGCTTGGAGAAAATGGCTTTGTGCGAATCCATCAGAGTTACCTTGTCAATCTGAGACATATCAGGAGCGTTTCGAGATATAAGGTGGTACTGACGGACAAAACGCAGCTTGCGGTTCCCAAGGCGCGCTATGCGGATGTGAGTGCGCGGTTTACGCAGTATCAAGGGGAATTGTAAATGTTTGATTATGTGTCTGAGATTTTGATTATACTGGTTGAATTATCGCTTGGTAAAATGCTCTGTGAAATATTCGGTGAGGTGCGTTATAAAGGGTGGATTGACCGAATATTGTTTGTGCTTGAGAACATCTGCGTGTTTGTAGTATTGCAGACATTTGGCAGTTTTTTCTTAGTGAAAGAGACTGTGATGATTTGTTTGTTTACGGCTTATATGTTTTGCCATACTAAAATCGGAATAGGAAAAGCGTTTTTGCTGACACTATTGTATTTTGCAATGTCGTTGTCAGTGGAATATGTGGTATATTTTTTCAATGATAGTAATGGATTGGTAAGTGCACCAGACGGGAGACAGTATAGCATTGAGAGTATTCTTGTGATACTTCTTGCCAAAGCTGTCGTGTTTTTGTGTATCCTTATCATAAGGAGACATATGAGGGGAAAATACATGGAACTGTTGTCCGATACAGATTGGATCAGACTTATGATTTTTCCATTATTTACAATCATATTTGTTTCAGTGCTTGTTTCCGTTTTATGGTATTTGGAAACATTTGAACGGATTATGATGTTGTCTGCTTGCTCGTTCGGAATGCTTGGAATGAATATTATGGTATTCTATATCATAAAGGACATTGCGGAGAGGAAGGAGCAGATGTACGAGGACAGGATTTTCCGGTTGCAGGCAGAAAACCGTGCGCAGATGTACCGCTCCATATCAGAGGGATTTGAACGGCAGAAACGAAGGACGCATGAATATAAAAACCAAATCATTTGTATGCAGGCGCTGCTAAAGGAGAAACAGTATGAGCGGCTGGAGCATTACATAAAAGGCATTTACGGCGGGCTGGGGCAGGATGTAAATGCAATTGACACAAACAATGTCATTGTCAATACGGTTTTAAATACAAAATACCGTGAAGCGCAGGAGGCGGGGATTGTCTTTGTCCTGAAGGTCAATGATTTGTCAGGGCTTGGCATGGAAGAGGAGGACGTGGTGACAGTTCTGTGCAATCTGCTGGACAATGCGATTGAGGCATGCAGGAAATGCGAAGGAAAAAAACGCATAAAGCTGAAACTTATGGTGGAGGATGGAGCAGTAAAGATTGGCGTGAAAAATACATTTCAAACACTTGTTATTTATGAAAATGGAGAGATAAAAACAACGAAAACATTCCGTAAAGAGGAGCATGGAACGGGAATTAAAAATATCATAGAAGTGGTAGAAAAGTACAGGGGCACGTATGTGATAAATGATAAAGACAAGGAATTTTACTTTTCAATTGTGATTCCCGTCTAAGGAAAAGGGTATCCCATAAGCAGGCAGTTGGTTGGCTTATGGAATATTTTTATGTCATTTTCTGCTTAAAAGTGTCCGTTTTCTGCAAACGGTATTGAATTAGAGAATATTGCTGGTAACATTAGTCTGATAGGGATGGTACGTTGTTGAAATTGCAGAACTTAGGAGGAATGATAGAATGGAATTAATATGGCTAATAATAATCGGAATTATTTTAATCCTATTCGGATTATTTATTTTGGTGAACATCACTTTTCGGTGGGATCGCTTTTCACAAAAATTTCCGCTGGAGTGGTATCCGAAATGGAAAGTCAACATGACGAAATATGTATATGAAACATATGGGGACAAAGGACTTAGAAAGTATTTTTTGTTCCTGTTTTTCTTGTTTACCGGCATTGGGATTTTGTTCTGCGTCAGGGGAACAAAAGAAATGGCAGAGCGTGGGCAGATAGAAGATTTTCCGCAGATTTGGGAGGGAGATACGGTTCCCTTTGCCGGAGGAATGCTGACACTGGATGAAGTGGGAATGCCGGATCGTTTTACGGCAATGCGGTTTAATCTGGATGAAAACAGATATGAAGAGGTCGAGGTAAAAGCGGATATGCATGGTGAGCATATGCTGCTGTTCAAGACAAGGCTGACAAACAACAGCAGTGAAACGCTGCGCATTGTCCATGAGGATTTGAAATTTTATGCAAAACCGCCCGAAGAAGGAAACAACATCAATGGACGCGCGGCTGTTGATGGTTATTTGTACCATGATAATCCCATAGAGCTGGAAGCAGGGGAGCGTGTGTCGGTTTGGTTTTGGCTGAGCCTCACCGAGGAGGAACTCAACCAGTCTTTTTGGTTTGTCTTGCAGTATGGCAGTACGGGGTGTCTGGTGGGCAATGGGCAGAAGGCAGCAACAATTAAAAATATGGACTCCCCAATTGATAATACACAGCGTGTAAGTGAGCAGGCGGGCTATGTTGGATATCAGGATTTGGACATTGATGCGTATGTCACGCTGAATGATTATAAAAACATGAAGGTTTCGGTACATAAGCCTGCGATAAAGGATGAGGATATTGAGCAATATATCAACAGTGAACTACTGAAAGGGGATATTACAGACCGTGCAGTAGAATATGGTGATGTCATAAACATTGATTACGCAATAGGAAAATACGGCGAAGACGGTGAGGTATATGAAGACAGCATGGCAAGCGGATATGAACTTGAGATTGGTTCCGGTTCATCTATTGAAGGACTTGAGGAGGGGCTTATCGGTGCCATGCCGGGAGATGCGGTTGACTTGAATCTGGTACTTGAAGGAGAGCCTGCAGTGTTGACTGTAGTAGTAAACAGTATTGTCAGGACGAAGTATGCAAATGTGTCAGATGAAGATTTGGAACGGCTTGGGCTTTCCTATGAGAATAAGGAAGCGCTTTGGGAGGCAGCAAAGGCAGAAGTTGAGAAGAATGCCGAGGAGGAGTTTGCGGATTCAAAAATAAACGCGATTTTAGAGCAGGTGTTAAGTGAGAGTACAATAAAATCTGTTCCCGAGTATCTTGTGGAGGAACTGATACAAGAAGTAATGCTTGGTATGGAAGCGACGTCTAAGAGTTATTATGGTGCAGATTTTGAGCAGTATTTAGAGGAGATAGAGAATAAAACACTTGATGAGTTTGTGGTGGAGCTTCGTCCGGAATGTAAGAGGAAAGTAAAATGGTATTTGATATTGGAGGCGCTTGCAAGGGCGGAAGGGATTGAACTTACAGATGATTTGCTCCGTGAGTATGCAAAAAAAGAAATAATGATTTCTGACAATGACATGGCGGATCTGTATATTGACAGCGTCGGGTATACCATGTACAGAATGTCTGTATTGCAGGAAATGCTTGGGGAACGTTTCGATGAGATGATTACGGTGGAGGAAATAACAGAGGAATAGTATAGGTCAAAATTAATATTCAAGGACTGTTTATGCGATTTTCGCCTCTTGACTTTTTTTGGTATGTATAGTAAAGTGTTTCTGAAAAGAACTACTAATAAAGGATGGTGGAATTGTGGATAATACCGTTTTGGGAGTTCTTACAGAAAAATTGTTGAAGTTCGGTCTTACAAGGCAGGAAGCGTCAATATACCTGTGCCTTCTGCGCAATAAGGAGCTGTCAGGCTATGAAGTGTCAAAGCTCACCGGAATTTCGCGATCCAATGTTTACAGCGCTTTGGCAGCGCTTGTGGATGAGGGAGCAGCGTATTTGCTGGAAGGAGAAACCAACAAGTACATGGCAGTGTCCATTGATGATTTCTGTCAAAACAAAATAAGGGAGCTTGGCAGGCTAAAAGACGAGCTTACCAGACAGATACCGCAGATAGAGCCGAATACGGAGGGATATATCACCATCAGCAGCCACAGGCATATTATGGATAAAATCCATAACATGTTAGAACATGTGGAGTACCGGGTGTACCTGTCAATGCCAATGCAGTTTATTGAGCAGGTAAGGGAAGATTTGGAACGGCTGACAGCGGAAGGGAAAAAAGTGGTGCTTTTGCTTGCTGAACCGTTAGAGCCTGCGCCAAAAGGCAGTATTTTTTACGTGACAGGGAAACAGGATACGCAGCTAAGGCTGATTGTGGACTCGGCGTATGTACTTACGGGTGAGATGACAGGCTCAGATACGGATAGCTGTCTCTACTGCGGACAGAAAAATTTTGTGAATGTTTTCAAGGACTCCCTTAGGAATGAAATCAAACTGATAGAACTGACAAAAGGAAAGGAATGAAGCTGGTACAATGAGAAAAGAGGCATTTGTTACAAAGGAACAGATTGAGGAGATTGTAAAGACATATCCGACGCCGTTTCATATTTATGACGAAAAAGGCATTCGGGAAAATGCAAAGGCGTTAAAGGAGGCGTTTTCGTGGAATAAGGGCTTTAAGGAATATTTTGCGGTCAAGGCGACGCCGAACCCGTTTTTAATTGATATTTTACGCGACTACGGCTGCGGCTGTGACTGTTCGTCGCTTACGGAACTGATGCTGAGCGACGCGATGGGGGTATCGGGGGAGGACATTATGTTTTTGTCGAATGATACGCCTGCGGAGGAGTTCGTGTATGCGGCAAAGCTTGGCGCAACAATAAATTTGGACGATATTACACATATTGCGTTTTTGGAAAAGACGATTGGAAAGCTGCCGGAAACGCTTTCCTGCCGTTATAATCCGGGCGGAGTTTTTAAAATCAGCACGGACATTATGGACAATCCGGGCGACGCGAAATATGGCTTTACGACGGAGCAGCTTTTTGAGGGCTTTCGGATTTTGAAGGAAAAGGGCGTGAAGAATTTCGGGCTCCACTCGTTCCTTGCGAGCAACACGGTGACAAACGAATATTATCCGACGCTTGCAAAGACGCTGTTTGAGACGGCAGTGCGGCTGAAGGAAGAGGTTGGAGTAAGTGTGAAGTTTATTAACCTTTCGGGCGGCATTGGTATTCCGTACAGACCGGATCAGGAGCCGAATGACATTCGGGAAATCGGAGAGGGCGTGCGGAAGGTTTACGAGGAGGTGCTTGTGCCTGCCGGACTGGGTGACGTGGCGATTTACACGGAGCTTGGGCGGTTTATGATGGGGCCATACGGACATCTTGTTGTCAAGGCAATCCATGAGAAGCATACGCATAAGGAGTATATCGGCGTGGACGCATGCGCCGTGAATTTAATGCGTCCGGCGATGTACGGGGCGTATCATCATATTACAGTGCTTGGGAAAGAGAACGAGCCGTGTGAGTATAAATATGATGTGACAGGTTCACTTTGTGAAAATAATGACAAATTCGCGGTGGACAGAATGCTGCCTAAGATTGAGATTGGTGATTATCTTGTCATTCATGACACGGGGGCGCATGGCTTTGCGATGGGGTATAATTATAACGGGAAGCTAAAGTCGGCGGAGCTGCTGCTCAAAGAGGACGGGAGCGTGCAGCTAATCCGGCGCGCGGAGACACCGAAGGACTATTTTGCGACGTTTGATGGGTTTGAGATATATAAGAAGCTTGGGGGCTGAAAGAATAAAGCTTTACACTTGTTTGGTAATCTGTTATGATAAAATTGTAATAATCAGAGTACAGAGTATCCATGAAAACAGGTGATTGTGTATGCTAAGTGAAAAAGAAT
The DNA here is from genome assembly GCA_947567595.1 of uncultured Lachnospiraceae bacterium. GTDB lineage: Bacteria > Bacillota > Clostridia > Lachnospirales > Lachnospiraceae > COE1. Next base: position 48,169 of record CANOMQ010000027.1, read on the forward strand.
TGAATGTAAACCTTTTAGATCAGTTAGACTTAATAGAGCGGTTAGAGATGGCAGACAGCGAAGGCGGCTATGAAAAGATAAAGCGGCAGCTTGTATTTGAAAAGAAATGTATTGAACGTAAGCTATATCAGAAACCGCCAATTACAGAAACAAATAAAGAATGAAACAGTATTTATGGTCATTTCTTAAAGAAAAAACGGAGAACCTTGTTTTAAGCATGGTTTTCCGTTTTTTCTATAGATTAAAACTATTTTTATGCTTTTTTCTTTGCCGTTGATGTTACAAGAAACAGGCTTGCGAGCAGTGAAACAATGTATAATGCAAAAGTGAGATAAAGCACTGCCTGATACCCTGTCGGGTTGATTTCGTATTCATGTCCGTCCACTAAAATCGTGCTCCATTCCCCGACCTTATTGACGATTAAGGTTGCAACCTGATTGCCCGTAAGTCCCGCAATCGCCCACGCGGAAAGCGTAATACCGTGGATTGCACTGATATTGCCCATGCCGTAATGGTCGGAGAGCAGTGTCGGAACGTTGCTGAACCCGCCGCCGTAGCCTGCGTTGACTGCAAAGAGCAGAACAAGCACAATTACAGTAAGCAGCGCGCTTGTAGGCAATCCGTTGATGACATTGTCACCCTGCTTTGCGATTGCCTGCGTAATGATTGCAAGCCCTGTCACGATAAGGGACATGATAAACATAATCTTATAAACCGTATTTCGGTCTTTCATCTTATCCGCCCAAGCAGAGAACCCAAGACGTCCGCCTGCGTTAAATACGGCAGTGATGGAAGAAAGTATGCCTGCTATTGCGCCAAGACCGATACACTTGATAATCATTTTCTCCTGTGAAATCAGTGCAAGACCGCAGGTGATATTTAAGTAGAACATCAGCCAGATGCCGACAAACACAACAGGCTTTGTCTTAATCACGTCAATCGCGCTAGGTCCCTTGTCCGCCCCGGTCGGTTCATGCCAGCCCTCGGGCTTTGCAAGAAGGAGATGACCGACAAACATCATCACGAAGTACACGCACGCAAGGATAAGGAACATCTTGTAAATGCCGCCGTCGCCAAGCGAGTTTAACAGTGTCTGCATAATCGGGCTTGCGATTGCCTTCGCCGCGCCAAATCCCGCAACGGCAAGACCTGTCGCAAGACCTTTGCGGTCGCTGAACCATAACATCAGCGTCTTTACAGGGGAAAGGTATCCTGTACCAAGACCAACGCCCATGATAAAGCCGTAGCATATGTAGATACCAATCAGCGCCAGTACGTTTCCGGGATTGTTTCCGCCGTACCAGATAAAGAAGCCCGTGCCTGCCATACCGCCTGCAAAGCAGATTGCGGCAATCAGGGAAGAACGGTGAATGTCCTTTTCAACGACATTGCCAAGAAACGCGGCAGACATGCCGAGGAAAAAGATGGCGAAGCTGAACGCCCATTCCGTTGCGCTCTTAGAAAAACCGATGTAGTCGGCAATTTCCTGACTGAAAATTGACCAACAGTATACAGTACCGATACTGCAGTGGAGTAACAATGCAGGAATTGCTGCACGTATCCATTTGTTTTGCACTTTCATACAAATCCTCCATTCTTAAGGAATGAACCTTAGTTCCTTTTTTATTTTTTTTGATTGACATAAAATTATCAATCTGTAGATAAAACAATCATAGCAGATTATAAAATAAAAAGCAAGATTACATAAAAATTACATGAAAATCTATAAAAAAATTCTAAATAATTGGCAAAATGCGCTTGCAAATTATGGAATAGTTTGGCATATTAAAATACATATTCATTTTTTTGAATAAAACGTAATGTTTGGGAGGAAGTGGTACGCAATGAATGATAAATTAACAAAAAAAGACATCCAGAAAATGGAGGAGGAAATCGAGCACAGAAAGCTTGTAATCCGCAAGGAGGCGATTGAGGCGGTCAAGGAGGCGCGGGCGCAGGGGGACTTAAGCGAGAACTTTGAGTATTACGCCGCAAAAAAATACAAAAACCAAAACGAGAGCCGTATCCGGTATTTGGAGCGCATGATAAAAACGGCGCAGATTATCGAGGACGAGGCGGCGGAGGACGAAATCGGCTTAAATAAGACGGTGGTGGTGGAGTTTGTCGAGGACGGCACGACGGAAACCTACCGCCTTGTTACGACCGTGCGCAACAATCCCCTAAAAGGACTTATCAGTATTGAGTCGCCGATTGGCAAGGCGCTTGCGGGGCATAAGTGCGGGGATACGGTGCATGTACAGGTGAATGCGGAGTTTGGGTATGATGTGGTGGTGAAATCGGTAGAAAACACGCCGGATGACGATTCGATTGAATTGCGGAAATTTTAAAGAAAACATATGTTCGAGACTCTTTGGCATACGGTTCGAACGAAATCTAAAAAAACAATAAAAAACAATGAAAAAACATGATAAAGGTTGACATTAAAAATTTATAAGAACAAAATATTAGACAGTAATCTTTTTCCAGTAAACCGCTATAAGCGGTGTTAAGGCATGATTATTAAAAAAACAAAAAATTTGGAAAGGGGAATTTCTATGTCTATGTTAAAGGTACTAGGCGCGCAGATTAAGGAATTTAAAAAGGATTCCATTCTCACGCCCGTTTTCATGATTTTGGAAGTCATTATGGAAATGATTATCCCGCTGCTAATGGCATCCATCATCGACGACGGCGTGAACGCGCAAAATATGGAACATATTTATAAGGTAGGTTTCTGTATGCTGGTTGCCGCCCTGATTGGACTGTGGGCTGGCATTATGGGCGCAAAGTACGGCGCGCGGGCATCGACAGGCTTTGCAAGGAATTTAAGGCAGGCAATGTTTGAAAACATTCAAAACTATTCGTTTTCCAACATTGACAAATACTCTACGTCGAGCCTGATTACAAGGCTGACAACCGACGTCACAAATATGCAGAACTCGTATCAGATGATTTTGCGCATGGCAATGCGTGCGCCTGCGTCAATGATTATTGCGATGATTATGGCGTTTGCGATTAACGCAAGGCTTGCGTCCATTTACCTGATTGCGGTCGTTTTCCTGACCTGCTGCCTTGGCATTATCATACCGAGGGCGACAAAATATTTCCGTCAGGTATTTGAAAAATACGACGAGCTGAACGCAAGTGTGCAGGAAAACGTTTCGGCAATCCGCGTGGTGAAGGCGTACGTGCGCGAGGACTACGAAACGGAAAAATTCTCAAAGGCAAATGCCAACATCTACAACATGTTCCTGCGCGCCGAAAAACTGGTCGTTTTGAACATGCCGATTATGCAGGCGACGGTCTACACCTGTATCCTTGTCATATCATGGCTTGGCGCAAAGACCATCGTAGCGGGCGGGCTGACCACGGGTGAGATGATGAGCCTTCTTGCATACTGCATGAACATATTGATGAGTTTGATGATGGTGTCAATGATTTTCGTCATGCTGACGATGAGCTATGCGAGCGCAAAGCGTATCGCGGAGGTGCTTACGGAGCAGTCGGATTTGCAAAATCCCGAAAATCCGGTAAGCGAGGTAAAGGACGGCAGTATCCGTTTCGAGAATGTCAGCTTTGCATACCATAAAGAAGGCAAGCCCGTGTTAAAAAACATCAATCTCGACATCAAGGCAGGAGAAACCATCGGCGTCATTGGCGGAACGGGCAGCGCGAAGTCAAGCCTTGTCAATTTAATCAGCCGTCTTTATGATGTGACGCAGGGACAGCTTTTGGTGGGCGGACTGGATGTCAGGCAATATGACATGGAGGCGCTTCGCAATCAGGTGTCAGTTGTCTTGCAAAAGAACGTGCTTTTTAGCGGGACGATTTTGGAAAATCTGCGCTGGGGCGACAAAAACGCGACGAGGGAAGCGTGCGAACGGGCGTGCCGTCTTGCTTGCGCGGACGAATTTATCCAAAAAATGCCTGACAAATATGACACCTATATCGAGCAGGGCGGAACAAACGTATCGGGCGGACAGCGCCAGCGTCTGTGCATTGCAAGGGCGCTTCTGAAAAAGCCGAAAATCCTGATTTTGGACGACAGCACGAGCGCGGTGGACACGGCGACGGACGCAAAAATCAGAAAGGCGTTTGCCGAGGAAATTCCCGAAACAACCAAGCTGATTATCGCCCAGCGTGTCGCCAGCGTGCAGAACGCAGACCGCATTATCGTGATGGATAACGGTATGGTGACGGCGTTTGACACGCACGAGCGGCTGTTAGAGACGAGTGATATTTACAGGGAGGTTTTTGAGTCGCAGACGGGCGGCAATGCCGATTTTGATGAGAACGGAGGTGACGAATAATGCCGGGACCGGGACATAGAGGGCCAAGAGGCCCAAAACCAAAAATAGAAAATCCGGGAAAGCTGTTTCGGCGGATTATCGGATTTATGATGAAGGATTACGCGCCGCATATTGTGATTGTGGTTATCTGCATTTTTGTCGGCGTGCTTGCAAACGTACAGGGGACGCTGTTTATGCAGACGCTGATTGACAGCTATATCGTGCCGCTGTTAGCCACTCCTAACCCCGATTTTTCGGGACTTGCGCACGCAATCGCGCGCGTGGCGTGCTTTTATGCAGTCGGGGTATTTTCCGCGTATCTGTACAACCGTGTCATGATTACTGTCAGTCAGGGAACCATGCGCAATATCCGAAACGCCATGTTTGGGAAAATGGAGCAGCTTCCGATTAAATATTTTGACACGCACGCGCACGGCGACATCATGTCGTGCTACACCAACGATATTGACACGCTGCGTCAGATGATTAGTCAAAGCCTGCCGCAGTGTTTAAACAGCGCGGTTACGATTGTGACGGTGTTGATTAGTATGCTTACTTTAAGCGTGCCGCTCACGTTCACGACGCTTGTGATGGTGGGAATCATGCTGTTTGTGACAAAGAAGGCGACAGGGCTTTCGGGACGGTACTTTTTGTCACAGCAGAAATCGCTTGGCGCAGTGAACGGCTTTATTGAGGAAATGATGGAGGGGCAGAAGGTCGTGAAGGTGTTCTGCCACGAAGAGGAAAATATTGAGCGCTTCCGCGTGCTGAATGAGGAACTTTTTGACAGCTCTTACAATGCGAACCGTTTTGCAAACATGCTTGGCCCGATTAACGCACAGCTTGGAAACGTGAGCTACGTGGTGTGCGCGATTGTCGGCGGTATTCTTGCAATCGGCAATATCGGCGGCCTGACGCTTGGCGGGCTGGCAAGCTTTTTAACGTTTAACAAGAGCTTCAACATGCCGATTAATCAGGTGAGTATGCAGTTTAATTCGATTGTCATGGCGCTTGCGGGCGCAGACAGGGTGTTTCAGCTGATTGACGAGCAGCCCGAGGACGACGCGGGGTATGTCATGCTTGTCAATGCCGAGGAGGTGAACGGCGAGCTTCGGGAAACAAACAAACATACGGGTATGTGGGCGTGGAAGCATTATCATAAAGATAGCGACACGACGACGTATCAGCGGCTCGAGGGCGGCGTTGTGTTTGATGATGTGGATTTTGGATACAATGACGACAAGATGGTTCTCCACAACATCAAGATGTTTGCCGAGCCGGGGCAGAAGATTGCCTTTGTCGGCTCTACGGGTGCGGGGAAAACGACGATTACGAATTTAATCAATCGTTTTTACGATATACAGGACGGTAAAATCCGTTATGACGGGATTAATGTCAATAAAATCAAGAAAGCGGATTTGCGTCGTTCGCTTGGGATTGTGTTGCAGGATACACATTTGTTTACGGCGACGGTCATGGAAAATATCCGCTACGGAAAGCTTGATGCGAGCGACGAGGAGGTCATTGCGGCGGCAAAGCTTGCCAATGCGCACGGCTTTATTGAGCGGCTTCCGCAGGGGTACGATACGCTTCTGACGGGCGACGGCGCGAATCTAAGTCAGGGACAGCGGCAGCTTCTTGCCATTGCAAGGGCGGCGATTGCGGACCCTCCGGCACTGATTTTGGACGAGGCGACAAGCTCGATTGACACGCGTACGGAGAAGATTGTGCAGGACGGCATGGATAAGCTGATGAAGGATCGGACGACGTTTGTCATTGCGCACAGGCTCTCCACGGTAAGAAACAGTGACTGTATCATGGTGCTTGAGCAGGGACGGATTATCGAGCGCGGGACGCATGACGAGCTGATTGCGGAGAAAGGGAAGTATTACCAGCTTTATACGGGAAATGCGATTACGACGTAACTGTTTGGGAACGACTTGGGACTACCTAGAAACGAAAGATATGCTTGCCATATTTGGTTGGAACTGATAAAATTTAGTTTAAGGAATTATTTTGTACGCAGACTATCGTTACAGATGAGGAGAAAAAAATATGGCATTCTCAAAGGGAAAACGGATTGAGGACGAAACAAGCAAGCGCATTGTTGACCTTGCGGTGAATATTGGCTGCAAGGAGGGCGTGGGTGCGCTGACTGTGACGCGCCTGTGCCGGGAGCTTAACTGCGACAGGCGTGTAATTTACAATCGGTTTCGTGATATTGATGAGATTAATATGCTTATCGCAAAACGGTGTAACGAGGAGCTTATTCAAAAAGCGCAGGAGCAGGCGCCACAGGACGCGCCGTATTACGAATGCTTCATGGCAAGGATTATGACGGTCTTTACCTATATCTATGAGAAAAACGCGTCGTTTCAGTATTATACTGCGCTGTACGAGATATCACAGGACGGTGTGCGCAATGAGCTGCTGCAGGATTGGGAGCGCATTGTCGAGGAAGGGAAGGCGCGCGGCGTGGTGAATGCGGAAACGGACAGCAGGCGCGCGGCGGAAACGCTTTGGATTATTGCCACGAGCATTGGCGGAATGCTTGCCGCAAATACGGGGTATCCGTATCATGATGCACGCGATACCATGCTCTACGGCGTGCGGGCTGTGTTTGAAACGATGAAAATACAATAAAGCAGGGGTGGAATGTATGGTTCAGGTAAAATTGGGAAATACGGGAATTGTTGCAAATAAAAACGGGTTTGGCGCGCTGCCCATTCAGCGGATTGACAAGGACAGGGCGGTAAAGTTAATTCATATGGCGTATCATGGCGGCGTGAATTTTTTTGACACGGCAAGGGCATACAGCGATAGTGAGGAAAAGCTTGGTGCGGCGTTTGCAGGAATTCACCGCGGCAGTTATTATCTTGCGACAAAGACTGCCGCAAAGACAGGCGAGCAGCTTCGCGCGGAGTTGGCGACTTCGCTGGAAAATTTAAGGACGGATTATGTTGATATTTACCAGCTTCACTGCGCACCCAAGTGCTTTCGCCCTGAGGACGAGGATGGTGTGTACGCCGCGGCGTTGGAGGCGAAAAAGGAAGGGAAAATCAGGCATATCGGCATTACGGCGCATTTGCTGAACGTGGCGCAGGAGGCGGTTGAGAGCGGTCTGTATGAGACCTTGCAGTTCCCGTTTGCGTATATTTCCGGCGAGCAGGAGATTGCCCTTGTGAAAAAGTGCGCCGAGGCGGGCATGGGCTTTCTTGGTATGAAGGGGCTTGCGGGGGGACTATTAACCAATTCGAAGCTTTGCTACTGGTTTGCGTGCCAGCATGAGGCGGTGCTGCCGCTTTGGGGCGTGCAGAGGGAGTCTGAGCTTGCGGAATTTCTGTCTTATCAGGACAATCCGCCTGTGATGGACGATGAGATGAAGGCGGTTTATGAGAAGGATATAAAGGAGCTTTCGGGTGAGTTCTGCCGTGGGTGCGGGTATTGTATGCCATGTCCGAAGGGGATACAGATTAATAACTGTGCACGGATTTCGCAGCTTCTGCGCCGCTCGCCGTCAAAGAACTGGCTGAGCGAGGAGTGGCAGGCGAATATGGCGAAGATTAAGGAATGTATTCACTGCAACCAGTGCGCGTCGAAGTGTCCTTACGGGCTGGATACGCCGAGATTGTTGGAGAAGAATTTAGAGGATTATGAGAATGTCGTGGCGGGGAGAGTGACAGTGGACTGATGGTTTGGTTTGGATAGCATTAGGAAGGGAGGTTGGAAAAATGAGTGATAATGAATTATTGCTGGCGATTTCCGAGATGATGGATAAAAAGCTTGCGGCAGGATTGAAGCCTGTAGAAAGCAAATTAGACAAAATGGAAAACAGACTGGATAAAGTGGAGAACAGACTGGACAAAATGGAGAACAGACTGGATAGAGTGGAAAATGATTTACAGGAAGTGAAGCGTGATGTTCAGAGTGTGAAGTGTGATGTTCAGAGTGTGAAGTTGTTTCAGGAAAATGTGATTTTACCACGGC
>CANOMQ010000028.1 GCA_947567595.1 uncultured Lachnospiraceae bacterium
ATATTCGGCAGTCAGCCGGAACGTCTGGGAAGTATTATTATGACTGCTGTTACGGCGCTGGCATTACTGATTTCTAAAGTATTGGATAAGGCAAGGGAACTGTCGGCAAAGTTTTTTGAGAACGAAATAGTACAGCCGATTGCAGAACCAAGCGAGAAAAAAACGGCAAAAATAATATCGCAGACGGATAAACTGCCAAAGCAAGAAACCCCAAAGATACCGCCAAAACCCGTCATGTCCGCTGAAGCTGCCATATATCCAAAGCTGCTAAAGATTTATAAGGAACTGAATCGCCAAAACGGGATTATCTTTGACGCAGAACGAGAGCGCAATGAGTTGGAACTGGAACGTGACAGCCTGAAAGGATTGGCAAAACTGACAAAGAAAGGGGAACTGCAAAGTAGGATTGACCGCAAAAACGAGGAAATTAACATCTTAAAAATTGGCTTATCCGGCATTGTCAAAAGGTATGGTTATCAGAATGTGCAGGAGTTTTACCGTACTTACCACAAATCCCATAGTGTTTATGCAAAATACAGGGAACAAGTAGCTGAATGTGAAAAAACTTACGGAGAGGATAATCAAAAGCAGGATAAGCGAAGTGTGCTTGAAAGCCTAAAGAATCCACCAAAGAAAGCGGCAGACTACCAGCAACAAAGTGCGGTTAAAAACAAAGACCGAGGGGCGAGATAATCGCCCCTTTACTACATATTCATTACCAATATCATTACATTTGCATAAGCATATTTCTTGTTTCTTTATCAAACTTTTCGAGCGCATAACGATATGCAACTCGCGGCATTTTTTTGCAATTTTTTATCAAGTATTCTTTTACGCAACTGGGATTTATTTGTGATAAGGCTTTCAACATCCAACCATATCCTTTTAAAACCAAATCATGTGAATCCAACATTAAACGATCTGATATTGTAAATGGCTCCATTCCTTCATAATCATTTTTCATTATAGCAGGTATCAGGATAACTGCAGAAGCCCTTCTTACCCAAAAATCATTATCCTCCGTCCATGCGATTATCTTCACAAATAATGATTTCTTTTGCCTTATCAGCTCTCCGAATGCGTGTGTGCAAAAATCATCACAGTCACCCCATCCCCTTACATAATCTTTCAGCCAGTGATAAAAAATATCGTAAGTTAATTCGTTATAATGATTTTTCATTCGATATGCAAAATCAAACGCAATTACTCCCAATGCCCATGAGTGTTCATTTAACAGTTCTTCGCACAGGATAAAAACATTTTCAATGCTTTTATCTTCAATTTGACGGAATAATTTAGATGATAATTTTCGCACATCTCCTGTGATGATATGTTTTCCACAGGGAGTGTTTTCTTCCAACTCTTTAATCTTCCTAATCGCTTCTTCGACAATTTTATCCATTTGATGCTCCTGTCATAGTTCTTCTGCATAACTGCCTGTAATCTCGATGGGATTTCCGTCAGGATCCATAAATGTAAAATACCAATATGGTGAAAAACCATTTATAAATCGAATTTCCGTCATCTGCGCTGCAATACCTGATTCTTTTATCCTATCATATTCTGCCTTTAAATCTTCGACTCCTAAGTTAATAAATACCTTACGGGTATTTATATTATCCGCAATTTCACTCTGATTATCGTATATCTCCCAATATTCGCCTTTAGTTACTACTTGACTAGGGTTTTCACTGTCATAATAACCATTCATGAGGCAGAGGTTAAGCCCTTTATTATTAAATTGGGCGAAACGCTTTCCGTTAGTGGCGGTTACTTTCATATCAAATACCTTCTCATAAAATGAAACAGATTTATCAAAGTCCCTAACAATTAAATAAATTGAACCATATCGCATTGATGTTCCTCCATTATTCCAATTCGTACTTTATTGTCAATTACACTTTAAATCATTTTTCCATTCTCAACCTGCACAGCGACCTGCCAGTCATCTTCATAAACGATGGTTCCCACAAAATTTGTATAAACCACATCATAAGGTTTTTGATGTCTATCTAAAAGTGCAGTAGCAGGTTTTAATTTCTCAATCATTTCTACTGTACTTTCACATTTAAAAAAAGTAATGACCTTTTCATGGTTCTTACAAGGTTTCGGTTCAGGAAGATTATCCTTGAACCAGTCATCAATAGATATGAATAGTTCTTTTTCTTCGTTGGTTAATTGCTCATCTCTTATCAGATTCCAACAAAGGCTAAATATCCCTTTGGGATACTTTGTAATATAGGAAGTTTCTCTTCCCTGTATTCTCATATATTTATATTTCATATATTATTATGTCCTCCAATTCAAAGTAGAGTATATCATAAACCAGCCATCTTGTATACAAAAAATCTATTGACTAAATCCAAAAATATGGTATTATACTATTAGTGGTGAGTCCTACCGCAAAGTGGACTGCTAAAAGCGTTAGCAACTCTAATGGAGTTACTACACAAATGGCTATGTGGAAACGCATAGCCATTTTTTACGAGGAGATATATGCAGACAGATTTCAAATTATACAAGGTGGATATGAAATATATCCGTAATCTACATAATATAGATGATAAAGTGCTTTCTGTTTCGCCACAGGCAGGAAAAGATAACAGGGTTTTTGTTGGAATTGTTACTATTTGCGGTATTCATAAATATTGTATACCACTTTCATCACCAAAAGAAAAGCATAAAAAAATGAAGAACTCTATGGATTTTTCAAAGATTGAAATAAATGGGAAACTTTTAGGTGTCCTGAATTTTAATCTGATGATACCTATTGAAGAAGATCAATTGCAGCTTGTAAATACCACTATTTTTAAGAGAGATAGGGAAAACATCAAATATTATAAGCGATTGTGTGTTCAGGAATTAGAATGGTGTCGGATCAATAGTGAAGTAATCTGTAATAAAGCAAATGTCTTGTATAAAAAGTACATTTCCAGTGAGCCATTTTCAGGCAGAAACCGCTGCCTAAATTTTCCTAAATTAGAATCAGAATGCGAGAAATATAATTCAAAAATGAAGAGAGGCACAGACTGAACCTCTCTTTACAGGAATTACCACAATTCAAAAGAATCTTCTGCATCCACCCACATCTGCATATTTCCCTCAAGATACAGCCTTGTATATTCGAGCGGCTCATCTATTGCCAGAGCATTTAAGGCGCATTCAGAGCATGGCGTAGTTTTCAATCCTTCTTCCGCTTTGTTGCAGTCTACCCGCAAGAAGTAGCCTGCACAGGTATATACGTCAATGCTGTTATGGTGGACATTGTATGTTGCATATATCATATTCATTTTATGTGTCCTCTTTTCATTGATTTTTGAAAGCATTTCAATCAGTTTACCAATTTCCGTATATTTTATGTTATACTGTTTTATATGATTTTGTTTCCCTCATTTTTTCCCTTATCAGAGTTTATAATGACCTGTGGGAAGATATAACGCAAGGGAAACTTTAAGGGAAAGCTTACCTGCGATAAACTTAGTGTTTTCAAGGGTTAGCGGGTTTTTTAATAACAAAATATAACAGCTAATATTTCCCTTAAAAATCATCAAATCACAATCGGAATTGGGAGGGACGAAAAGCAGATGAAGGTACTGGATATTTTTTCGTGGGTGTCAGAAAAAGAAATCAGCCTAGAACAATTGGAACAGATTTTTATGGATTATAAATCGGGTGTTTCTCATAAGGGATGGAATGTCTTACTGGAGCTTCCGAAAGATGCGGCAGAGAATGTTTTGAATTGCAAAAAGGAATTGCAGGAAGAGGGGAAACAGGCTGCGTTTATTGTAAAAGATGAGAATGTGATTGCTGTTATTGGATATTGGGAGTAGGTTAAGTGAAGATTTGTATTTTCAAAAGACAGGTGTCAATTGTGAACTAAGATATGGAGGACTAAAATGAATAAGAAAAAATGGAGTCAGCTTGTGGCTGTTTATGCGGTTATTTATACGGTAATCACGTTGTTAAACAGTGTTTTGTATCTTGCAAACGGTATCTATGAAGATCCAAGCGGCAACTGGCACGAAGTGGACAGGGCGATAATTTTGCTGATCGGGGTTGTGGCATTTGAGTTGTGCACCAGTTTGCCCGTAAAGCCGTTGCTTTTACGCTATCTGATTGCGTATGTGCCATCACAGCTTTTGGTATTTTTGTATGTCTGGTTCAGCGGATTGCGGGAGGAACTGGCGAAGTCGGCGTATCGGGATATTTGGATAAACTTTATGGGGCTTTTTGTCCTGCTGTGTGTTGTCAACACGATTGTTTGTATGCGAAAGCGGATTAAAAATTCAGATTTTATGGAGGCTGACAAATGAATGTAATCCTTACGTCCTGCGGACTGGAAACAAAAAGAATTGAACAGGCATTTACGGGCATGCTGCAAAAATCACCATCGGAAATTCGGGTGATGTTTATTCCGACGGCGGCAAATTCTCCTGACGCAATTGATGTATTGCCGAAATGTGTCAAGGATTTAACAAAATGCGGGATACCGCGTGAAAATATATTTGTTTATGATTTATATGATGCGATAGAGGGCAGGCTGATTGATACTTATGACGTAATCTATTTGTGCGGGGGAAGTTCTTCCTATCTGTTAAGGCGAATAAACGAAAGCAAATTTCGAAATCAGCTTTTGGAGTTTATCACCGCAGGTGGAATTGTAATTGGAGTGAGCGCAGGGAGCGTGATTTTTGCCAATAATCTGTCAAATAATTTAGGCTTGCTGCAATGTGGATTAGATGTTCACTGCAAAGACGAAGTTTGTGAGAAGGCAGGACGTTACGATAAAAACCGACAGGAACGCATAAAGCTGGGAAATACGCAGGCAATTTCCTTTGAACAGGATAGTATCATTGTTTTTGAGTAATCATTAAACTGACACAAATATGATAAATTCGGAGGTATCAAAATGGCTGTTTCCAACATCAAGGCACTTTTTCCAAGCAATGTACAAGCGGTATGGGACATTGTGACGTCGCTGGAGCATTATGAGTGGCGCAGCGACTTGGACAAAATCGAGCGGATTGGCGAGAACCAGTTTGTGGAATATACAAAGGACGGATTTGCGACGACGTTTACCGTTACGGCTTTTGAGCCGTGCAGACGTTGGGCATTTACATTGGACAATCAGAATATAAAAGGGAACTGGGTTGGCATTTTTTCTGAAAAGGACGGTCAGACGGAAATTGATTTTACGGAAACGGTCACTGCAAAGAAATGGTTTATGAAACCCTTTGTGAAAGCGTTTTTAAAGAAACAGCAGGCGCTGTATGTCTCGGATTTGAAAAACGCGTTGAGGAAAGAACGTTAGTTCTAAAAACGATTTTGTTGGGAGGAAACATATGAAAAAGATAATAGCAGGAATTGGATTTGAGCTTACAGGGGTGTTGATGGTGCTGTTTCCGTCTTTAATTGCGAGTATCAGTTTAGAAAATACAGTGGAATGGAACACCCAATTGGGGAGATACTGGCAGACCGTAATGGATTTAGGCTTGTTTCCCGTATTGATAATCGGTGCTGTTTTGTTAGTGGCGGGGGTTGTGTTTTCCTTGTGGGGCGTTTTCTCGAAATCGGATTAGAGGGATTTTTGTCAGAAGGTGACAGGATTACAACCATTTGAAATACCGCATCCATTATTTGCGGTAAAGCTGTCAGAGGAGGAACCGTGTTATTATGAGCTATTTCGGGAAGATTTTATCAGCATGCAAATCCGAAAGTCTGTTCACGATAATGCTGTCTGCATTGAGCACAAAGGGAATATGAAATTGGAGAAAATGAAGGATAAATGGTATGATAGGCGTATACTTTAGCGGTACAGGAAATACAAGGTTCTGTATTGATAAATTTTTAATGGAATACAATGGCGGTCACAATACATATCCCATCGAAGAAAAAGAAACCTTGGAAATCATAAAAACAAATACGGAACTTGTGCTTGCATATCCGGTGCAGTACAGCAATATCCCGAAAATCCTGCGGGACTATATCGTCAACAACGGGCATGCTTGGAACGGAAAACGAATTTACATCATTGCAACAATGGGACTATTCAGCGGCGACGGTGCAGGAATACTGGCGCGGCTGCTTAGACGCTACGGTGCAGAAATCGTGGGCGGACTACATCTGAAAATGCCGGACAGTATCGGAGATGTCAAGGTGTTAAGACGAGGTTTTACAGAAAATAAAGAACTGGTGGGCAATGCAGAACAGAAAATATGCAAGGCAGTCAGCGAATTAAAAAACGGAAACCCGCCCCAAGAGGGATTGGGGATTGAAAATCAATTCCCTAAAATGCGTTGGCTGTGGCTTATGTGAAACCCTATGCCCTATGGGGAACATCACAATCGTAAATAAAAAAGCCATTTCGGGCGCCCGGTGTACAATGTGCTAGCGCTGTATCAGTAAATGCCCAAAACAGGCAATCACCTTATTGGGGAAACAAATCATCGAGCAAAATGATGTAAACAAATACTTATAAATTTTGTCTTTTCATTTAAGAATTTATAATAAAAAAACGGATAAGCCGGAAACGAAGCGGACAAGGAGCTTGCAAAAATGGGAAATAATTTGGAAATTAACCCGATTGACAAAAAAGAAGCAATTTGCACTTTGCTACAAAGTCTGAATTGCAGCTATGAAATTCACACGTCCGGCTCTGATAAGGAGTATGCGTATTTACAGGAACAGGATATTTGCATTACCGTACTTCATTCTAACCGTGACTATCCTCTTTATATCGACTTGGAAAACGAGGGAGAATTTACATTATCCTATTATAAATGGCACGCACACTATTTCAATGTGGAGTGGGATTATAACCAGCTCTGTCAGGATTTGGCAGACATTTTAAACAACCGTAAATGCGTCGTCGTTATCAGTAGCAGCGAACGGTGGCTTCGCAGTGCATTATCGGAAACGAAACTTGATAAAAATTATAATGTCCAAAATGATATCAAGGAATTGTCAAAAGAGGCTCAGACGGAAATAAAAGAATTAAAAGGAACAGTAGAGCTTTTTTATTGGGATATAAAAGAAAACTTGATAATCAATCTTTAATTTTGTATGGCTGTCCAAACTGCAGTCACAAATTCCAAAATGGCAAATGTATTTCCTGCGGCTGGGATGGAAGGGTAAGCGATTACATCAATCAGCTAAAACAGTAATCTTCCCCCATGCTAACTACCAAAATTTATATTTTAATTTATATTTTCATCAATTCCGGATTATCAGAACCTTGCTAAAATCGCCCGAATGTTGTAAACTGTATTAATGTTCCGATAAAAATTTCTCGAAACACTCGGAACAACATGGAATACATTATTTTGAAACATAAGAAAATAGATTGAGAATAGAAAGGTAAGAAGAAACATGGCGATTAGAACGGTCAGGGAAATCGGGGATCCGGTATTGAACAAAATATCAAAGGAGGTCAAGGAAATCACGCCGCGCGTGCAGGATTTAATCGACGATATGTTCGAAACAATGTATGAGTCAAACGGCGTGGGGCTTGCCGCCGTGCAGGTAGGCGTTCTGAAACGGATTGTGGTGATTGACACGACAGGCGAAGATCCGATGCTGCTCATCAATCCGCGAATTTTGGAGGAAAGCGGGGAGCAGGAGGGGAACGAGGCGTGCCTTAGTGTGCCCGGAAAAGCTGGAAGCGTGAAACGTCCGAATTACGTGAAGGTTGAGGCGCAGGACGAGGAGCTTAACACCTTTATTATCGAGGGCGAGGAGCTTGTGGCAAGGGCGCTCTGCCATGAAATCGAGCATTTGGACGGACACCTGTACGTGGAACGGGTGGAAGGCCCGCTGTTTGACGTGGAGCCTGAGGAAGAATAGAACGGAGGTAAACGATGAAAATTGTTTTCATGGGAACGCCCGATTTTTCGGTGGGGGCATTGGAGGCGCTTGTCGCGGCGGGGCATGAGGTGACGGCAGTCGTGACGCAGCCCGACAAGGCAAAGGGCAGGAGCGGGCAGGTGCAGTTTCCGCCCGTAAAGGAGTGCGCGCTAAAATACAATATTCCTGTGTTCCAGCCCGTAAAAATCAAGACGCCGGAAGCGGTGGAAGCTCTTCGGGCATACGAGGCGGACGTTTTTGTGGTGGCGGCGTTCGGGCAGATTTTGTCAAAGGAAATCCTGACCATGCCGCGTTTAGGGTGCGTGAATATCCACGCGTCGCTTTTGCCAAAATACCGCGGTTCGTCACCGATTAACCAGTGCATTATCGACGGCGAGGAAGAAACCGGCGTGACCATTATGCAGATGGACGAGGGCGTGGACACGGGCGACATTCTTGCGACGGTCAGGGTTGCAATCGCGGCGGACGAGACGGCGGAGAGCCTGTTTGAAAAGCTTTCCAAGGCGGGTGCGAAGCTGATTGTCGATACCCTTCCGAAATTAGAGCGCGGCGAGCTTACGCCCGTCAGGCAAAACGACGCGGAAAGCTCACACACGAAAATGCTGAAAAAATCGTTCGGCGAGATTGACTGGAAAAAAAGCGCAGTGGAAATCGAACGCCTTGTGCGCGGTTTAAATTCGTGGCCAAGTGCATACACTTATTTCAACGGGAAAAGTGTCAAGCTGTGGCGCTGCGAGGTGGCAGACAGCGCGTTTGACGGCAGGGAACGGGCGGGAGAAATCCTGAACGTCACGAAGGACACGGTTGAGGCGGCATGCGGAACAGGGATTTTGCGCATTGGCGAGTTGCAGCTTGAGGGTAAAAAGCGCATGGACACCAAGACGTTTCTGCTTGGAAACCAGTGGAAGGCTGGAATGCGCTTTGGCAGATGATAATAGGAAACAGTAGGAATAAGGAGGAATTGCGATGTTTTATCCGTATGGATTTTATATGGACTGGACTTATATTCTCGTGCTGATTGGCGCGATTATTTCGATGATTGCGTCCGCGCGGGTAAGCTCGACGTTTCACAAATACGCGCGGGAGCGCAGTATTTCGGGCATGACAGGCGCGCAGGCGGCGGAGACGATTTTGCACAACAACGGGATTTATGATGTGCGCGTGGAGCACGTGCGGGGCGATTTGACGGACCATTATGACCCGCGCACGAAAACCGTGCGGCTTTCCGACAGCGTGTATGGCTCGACATCGGTGGCGGCAATCGGCGTGGCGGCGCACGAGTGCGGTCATGTCATGCAGCATGATGAAAATTATGCGCCGCTTCGGGTGCGCACCATGCTTGTCCCTGCGGCAAATATCGGTTCGCAGCTTGGCATTCCGATTATTTTGCTAGGTATTTTGTTTGGCGGCAGCTCGCTGTTAGTTAATATCGGCATTTGGGTATTTTCGCTTGCGGTGCTGTTTCAGATTGTGACGCTTCCGGTGGAGTTTGACGCGTCGAGAAGGGCGCTTGTGTGCATTGAGCAGTACGGGATTGTGACGAGGGAGGAGCAGGCAAAGAGTGCGAAGGTGCTGCGCGCGGCGGCGCTTACGTATGTGGCGGCAGCGGCGGCGTCCGTTTTGCAGCTTTTGCGGTTAATCCTTTTGTTTGGAAACAGGAGAGATGATTAAAGAATGGAAAAAGTCAATCTGCGCCTGCTTGTGCTTGAACTGCTGATGGAGGTCACGGAAAACCGAAACGGCGGAACGTACTCGCATATTGCAGTGCGCGATGTATTAAAAAAATACAATTATCTTTCGCAGCAGGAAAAGTCGTTTATCAAGCGGCTGTTTGAGGGCACGCTTGAGCGCATGATTACGCTCGATTATGTCATCAATCAGTACTCCAAGGTAAAGACGGACAAGCTCAAGCCGCAAATCCGCGCGATTTTGCGCATGGGCGTCTATCAGATTTTGTACATGGACGCCGTGCCCGATTCGGCGGCGTGCAACGAGGCGGTGAAGCTCGCGCAGAAAAAGGGCTTTGCGACGCTAAAGGGCTTTGTGAACGGCGTGCTGCGCAATATTGCAAAAAATAAGGAAACGCTTACGTTCCCGAATTTGTCTGTAACATATGCAATGCCCGAGTGGATTGTGGATTTATGGACAGACCAGCTTGGCGCACAAAAAACGCAGGCGGTGCTGGAGGGACTGCTTGCCGAGCACCCTGTCACGGTGCGTCTGCGCGACCAGTCCGCTCAAATGCCCTTGCAGGAGGCGCTTTTGGCGCGCGGTGGCAGCATGAAGCGCCTCCCGTATCTGGAGGATGCCTATCAAATCGAAAAGACGGACGACATGACCACACTTTCGCAGCATCAGAAGGGCGCGTTCGTGGTGCAGGACGTCAGCAGTATGCTTGCGGTGCGGGCAGTCCTTGCGGACGGATTTTTGATGGAAAAAAAGGCGGCAGGCAAAAAAATCTATGTTGTGGACATCTGTGCCGCGCCGGGCGGGAAAACCATGCTGATGGCGGATTTGCTGCGGGACATGGGCATTGAACGGGACGGCTTTCAAATCGGGGCAAGAGACCTTTCACCACAGAAGGTCGCGCTCATGCAGGAGAATTTTGCGCGCTGTGGCTTTGATAAAGATAGTGTGTCCGCAGTGGTTTGTGACGCGTTGGCGTGTGATGAGCAGGAAACGGCAGACCTTGTGATTGCCGACGTGCCATGCTCGGGACTTGGCGTTATCGGAAAAAAGCGCGACATTAAATACCGGGTAACAAAGGAGCAGCTTGCGGAACTTGTGACGCTGCAAAGGCGCATTTTGGAAAAGGCAGTCCATATGCTAAAGCCAAATGGCAGGCTGTTATTTAGTACCTGCACCATCAACCGCGCGGAAAATGAGGAAAATTTTGACTGGCTGATAAACGAATTGAAAATGACACCTGTGTCATTTTTTGATACGCTGCCTGAATGTCTGCGCATGGAGGGCGCGCAGACGGTGGAAACGGCGAAGCAGGGATATTTGCAGCTTTTACCAAAGATACATGATACGGACGGATTTTTTATCGGTGTGCTGAAAAAATAAGGTGGTGTGGTTAAAAATGGAGCTTGGGGCGGATAAAAAAGACATCAAGTCGCTGTCCTTGGAGGAATTGCAGGCTGAGATTGCGGCAATCGGGGAAAAGCCGTTTCGCGCAAAGCAGCTATACGAATGGTTTCACAAAAAGCTTGCGCGCAGTTACGCGGAAATGACAAACATTCCCCAAAAATTAAAGGAAACGCTTGCGGACGGCTATACATACACGTCGCTAAGGCTTGTGGAGGTGCAGACCTCGCAGCTTGACGGCACGAAAAAATACCTGTTTGCGCTTGCGGACGGCAATTTGGTCGAGAGCGTGTGGATGCAGTACCATCACGGCAATTCGGTCTGCATTTCGTCGCAGGTCGGCTGCCGCATGGGTTGTAAATTCTGCGCCTCAACGCTCGGCGGACTGGAGCGGGGGCTTACGCCGTCCGAAATGCTGGATCAAATTTATGCCATCGCAAGGGACACCGGGGAGCGCGTCTCCAATGTGGTCGTGATGGGAACGGGAGAACCGCTTGACAATTACGACAGTCTTTTAAAATTTATAACACTGATTACCGATGAAAATGGATTAAATATCAGCCAGAGAAATATAACCGTGTCAACGTGCGGCATTGTGGAAAACATGCGCTGCCTTGCGGATGAACGCTTACAGATTACACTTGCATTGTCACTGCACGGGGCAACGCAGGAAAAACGGCGGACGCTTATGCCGATTGCGGAGAAATATGATTTAGAGGAAGTGATAGCGGCGTGCAAGGCGTATTTTGAAAAGACGGGCAGGCGCGTCACGTTTGAGTACAGCCTTGTAGGCGGCGTCAACGACACGCGACAGGACGCGCAGGAGCTGTGCCGTCTGCTAAAGGGACTAAACTGCCACGTAAACCTAATCCCTGTAAATCCCGTAAAGGAGCGGGAATATGTTGAGAGCAAAAAAGAAAGCATAGCGCGTTTTAAGGAAATACTGGAGCAAAACCACATCAACGCTACTGTCCGCCGCGAAATGGGTAGGGACATCGACGGGGCGTGCGGGCAGCTTCGAAGGCGGTATGAAATGCCGGCACGCATTGCGAGTCGTCTGATTGAATGAAAAAGCGGAATGAAAGCGAGACGATAAGTGTCTTGCTTTTTTGATTGGTCTGTGCTAACATAGTAAGGATTATGGAGTACTATGTCTATCGATACGGTCGTGATGAAGCGCATCATACTGACAGGAGGAGAACAAGTGAAACTATTTTCGATCACTGATGTAGGAAAACGACGGGAAATTAATGAAGATTATATTTATACATCAGAAAAGCCGGTTGGAAATCTGCCCAACCTTTTTATGGTGGCTGACGGAATGGGCGGTCACAATGCGGGGGATTATGCCTCAAAGCATGCGGTGGAAAAGGTTGTGGAGGTGATTGCAGGCTATACACAGGAAACCGATTCCGAGAATATATTACAGAAGGCAATCGACGACGCCAACACGCATATCAACAAAATGGCGAAGTCGGACAAACGCATGAAAGGGATGGGAACAACGCTTGTGGCGGTGACGGTGGAGGGAAATTACGCGACTGTGGCAAACGTAGGAGACAGCCGTGTGTACGTGATCAATGACTTTATCACACAGATTACAAAGGATCATTCCCTTGTGGAGGAAATGGTTGACATGGGCGGTATCGACAGGGAGGCTGCGCGCACACATCCCGACAAGAACATTATCACAAGGGCAGTCGGGGTAAAGGAATATGTGCTTGTGGATTTTTTTGATGTCACCATTACGGAAAAAGAGAAATTTTTGCTGTGCACGGACGGGCTTACCAATATGTTAAAGGACGATGAGATACACAGGATTATCAGGGAAAGTGCGGACATAGAGGAAGCGGGAAGGCGGCTGATTGAGGCTGCGAACGCAAACGGCGGACGTGATAATATTGCTGTGGTTCTTGTAGAACCATTTGGAGGTCAGAATGATTAAGTCAGGAATGATGATTGGCGGCAGGTACGAGGTGCTTGAAAAAATCGGCACCGGCGGAATGTCGGACGTATATAAAGCAAAAGATCAGAAGCTCAACCGCATGGTGGCAGTCAAGATTTTAAAACAGGAATTTTCCGAGAACCGGAATTTCGTGTCCAAGTTCAGGGTTGAGGCGCAGGCGGCGGCGGGGCTTATGCACCCGAATATTGTGAATGTTTATGATGTAGGGGAGGAGGACGGTATCCACTACATTGTCATGGAGCTGGTCGAGGGCATTACGCTCAAAAAATATATTGAGAAAAAATCAAGGCTTACCATTAAGGAAGCAATCAGCATTGCGATACAGGTGTCGATGGGAATTGAGGCGGCACACAACAACCATATCATACATCGGGACATCAAGCCGCAGAACATCATGATTTCCAAAGAGGGAAAGGTGAAGGTGACGGACTTTGGCATTGCGAAGGCGGCGTCGAGCAACACGATTACCTCCAATGTCATGGGTTCCGTGCATTATACCTCGCCGGAGCAGGCGCGCGGCGGTTTTTCCGATGAAAAGAGCGATATTTATTCGCTGGGCATTACGATGTTTGAAATGCTCGCGGGACGGGTGCCCTTTAACGGCGATACGACCGTGTCCATTGCGATTAAGCATATTCAGGACGAGCTGCCCGATATCAGGGAGTTTGTGCCGGAAATTCCGGTCAGCGTGGAAAACATTATTATCAAGTGTACGCAGAAAAGCCCGGACAGACGCTACCAGTGCATGGAGGACATTATCAAGGATTTGAAACATTCGCTGATTAATCCCGATGACGCGATTGCGCAGCTTGATACGGCGGACGAGGCGGGAAAGACAAAAATCGTGGCAAACAGCCAGAATGCTGCACAGGCTGGCGCGGATACAGAGCGTGAGAACAGGCAGCCAAGACGGGAAGTGTATGCCAATGAGACGGATTTGGAGCAGATGCCCAATCAGGTACGACCAAGAAGGCAAAGGACACCGGCAGATACATACGATGAGGAGTATGACGCTTATAACGGCTATCAGGAGTATGAGGATTATGAAGGGCAGCAGCAGGTAAGGACGGCTCCGGCAAAGAAAAAGCCGCAGACGGCGGGAAAAGCCACGCAAAAGAAGAACGCGGCAAACAGGACTGCAAACGCAAAGTCAGGCGCAGGCAAAAATGCTTCCAATAAAGCCGGCGCCAATAAAAATGCTTCCAATAAAAATCTTTCCAATAAGAACGCATCGAACAAGAATGCTTCCAATAAAAATGCGGCAAACAGAACCACGTCAGGCAGGAATTTATCCTCGCAAAAGGCGAACAATACACATAACAGACAGCGGTATGATGATTACTATGAGGAAGCAGGACAGACGCAGGAGATTGTCACAAGACAGAACGTGCGCAGGAATGATTATGAGGACGAAAGACGCTATTTCAACAGTAAGGACGAATACGATTACAATCCGAAGGCAGAGGGCTTTTCAACGGTTCTGACCGTGCTGGGCGCGGTGATTATCGGCTGCATTCTGCTTTATTTCGCGGGGCAGGCGACCGGAATTTTTGAACAGATTAATTCCATGTCCGGCACACACGCAAGCAATCAGGACGACAGCGAGCGTGCGGTTATGCCGGAGTTTGTGGGGCATGAGGCGGACGAGGTCAAGACGGCGCTCAACCAAGCCGGATTAGGCTGCAAGACCGTCTCTGTGGAATCGGCGCAGTATGGCAAAAATCTTGTGGTATCTGCGGCACTAGAGGACGGTCAGACCGTGCTTGCAGGGGATAAAATCTTAAAAAATACAACAATTGTGCTTTCCGTCAGCGTCGGCGCGGAGGGCGTGAACGTACCGCCCGTCGAGGGCATGAGCGAGGCGGAGGGTACTGCGGCGCTGACCAATCAGGGCTTTAAGGTTGTAAAAAGTGAAGAATTTTCGATGGAATACGCAAAGGGAACCATTATTTCACAAACTCCTGCGGCAAACAGCATGGCGCCGATTGAATCGGAGGTGACGATTGTCATCAGCAAGGGAAGCTCCGACAAGGACGTGCTAATGCCGGGGGTGGTCGGTCTTACAAGGGAAGCCGCCGAGAGCAATCTTGAGGCGGCAGGAATTGTTGTCGGTGCGGTTGATGAGGTGTACAGCTCGGAAATTCCTGAAGGGCAGATTTGTTATCAAAGCTGTGAGGCGGGCGCGACGGTCAAGGAAGGAACGGTCGTTGACTTGAAAATCAGTATCGGCAGCGAGGCGGCGACCTATAGCTGCAATCTGATGATACAGGCACCAGAGGGCTATGTGAACGGAAACGCGGAGGTCATTTTGACGACTGCGGACGGAGGAAAGCAGCTTTGGCGTTCCGAAACGGTTACGTCGTTTCCGGTTTCCATCAACTTAAATGATTTTGAAAGCCCTTCCGCGTACGGCATTGTCACAATTACCTACCCCAAGCAGGCACCGGAGATTGTGGTGGACGCGGACGGGAACGAGACCACGCAGATGGGCGTTGCGGTGGCGCAGACACATCAGAACGTCAATTTTACAAAGAATGAAAGTCGATAGTCAGGAAAAGACAATGCAGGGGAAAATCGTAAAAGGAATTGCAGGTTTTTATTATGTGGATATACCCGGAGCGGGTATCTATGAATGCAAGGCAAAAGGAATTTTTCGAAAAGATAACATCAAGCCGCTTGTCGGCGATGATGTGCAGATTGAGATAACGGACGCAAAGGACTGCGAGGGAAATATCATAGAAATTCTTCCGCGCAAAAGCGAGCTGGTCAGACCGGCAGTGGCAAATATCGATCAGGCGCTTCTGATTTTTGCCGTGTCAAAGCCGGAGCCAAACTACAATCTGCTGGATCGTTTCCTGATTATGCTGCAAAGGCAGGGGTTAGCGTGCATGCTCTGCTTTAATAAGACGGACTTGGCAGACGAGGCGCAGCGTATGCGCATTCGGGATATTTATGAAAAAAGCGGGTGCAGGGTGCTGTTTTCGTGCGCGCAAAGTGGCGAAGGCATTGCTGACATCAAGGCGGCGCTTGCCGGAAAAACGACGGCACTGGCAGGCCCGAGCGGCGTGGGAAAGTCGTCCGTTGTAAACTGCTTACAGGACAAAACGCGCATGGAGACGGGGGCAATCAGTGAAAAGATAGACCGCGGGAAGCACACGACAAGGCATTCGGAGCTGATTGCGATTTCGGACGGCACCTATATCATGGATACACCGGGATTTAGCTCGCTCTCGCTGTTTGATATGGAAAAGGAGACGCTTAAGGGTTTTTATCCGGAGTTTGCGCCATATGAAGAGGCGTGCCGTTTTTTAACCTGTGCGCATATCCATGAGCCGGACTGCGGTGTGCGAAGGGCACTTGCCGCGAATGAAATTAACAGGATACGCTATGAGAATTATGTGGCATTTTATGAGGAACTCAAGGAACGCGACGCTGCCGCCAAAGGCGCAAAAAAGCGCCAAGGCAGGCGGGAGAAGAGAAAAATTGGAGGGGAATCATGAATTATTTGGCACCATCAATATTATCGGCTGATTTTTGCGAGCTGGGGACACAGCTTGACATCATTGGAAAATCCAGTGTAAAACATCTCCATATCGATGTGATGGACGGTATGTTTGTGCCTTCCATCTCGTTTGGAATGCCTGTGCTGGAGTGCGTGCGAAAGCGCACGGATTTGTTTTTGGATGTTCATATGATGGTTGAACGTCCTGAACGCTATGTGGAGGAGTTCATGCGGCTGGGAGCCGACGGCATTACCATTCATGTGGAGGCGTGCGACTGTATTTACAAGACGCTGGAGCGTATCAGGAGCTTGGGGGGAAAGCGCGGCATTGCGATTAATCCCGATACTCCGATAGAACACGTGTTTCCGTACATCGAAAATGTGGACATGATTTTGGTCATGACGGTTCAGCCCGGCTTTGGCGGGCAGAGTTATATCCCGAAATGCTATGACAAAATCCGTGACGTTCGCAGGGAGTTAGACAAAAAAGGGCTTTCGGTGGACGTGGAAATTGACGGCGGGGTGCGTCTTGAGAATTTAAGGCAGAACCTTGACGCGGGTGCCAACATGATTGTGACCGGTTCGGCGGTTTTTAAGGGCGATATTGCCAATAATATCAATGCGTTTCTAAATATTATGAAGGAATAAGACAGAATAAGACAGATATGGAATGGAGCATGACAGCGTGAATATCAAATCAGACAAACGAACCAATTTATTTGAAACCGTGCCAATCCCGAAGGCGGTTGTGACGCTGTGCGTGCCGACGATTATCAGCTCCCTTGTCATGGTACTGTATAATCTGGCGGACACGTACTTTGTGGGAATGCTAAACGATCCGGTGCAGAACGCGGCGGTGACGCTTGCAGGACCGGTGCTTCTTGCCTTTAACGCGGTCAACAATTTATTTGGCGTGGGAACCTC
Organism: uncultured Lachnospiraceae bacterium; assembly: GCA_947567595.1. Lineage (GTDB taxonomy): Bacteria > Bacillota > Clostridia > Lachnospirales > Lachnospiraceae > COE1. The sequence continues at coordinate 17,346 of CANOMQ010000028.1, forward strand.
CAGCATGATGAGCAGGGCGCTTGGGCGAAAGGATTTTGACACGGTTCACAAAAGCTCGGCGTTCGGGTTTTACTGTGCGCTGTTTTGCGGTGTTGTGTTTTCACTGCTTTGTACCATCGGGAAAGCTCCGCTGCTGGCGCTTCTCGGGGCAGATGATGTGACAACGAATGCAACCTCTGCTTACATGCTGTGGACGGTTTCGTGTGGTGCGGTGCCAGCCATCTTAAATGTGGTCATGGCATATCTGGTGCGTTCGGAGGGGGCGTCGCTCCATGCAAGCATTGGGACGATGAGCGGCTGCCTGTTAAATATCGTGCTCGATCCGATTTTTATCCTGCCGTGGGGCTTGAACATGGGCGCGGCAGGCGCGGGACTTGCGACCTTTTTATCAAACTGCGTGGCGTGTCTGTATTTCTTTGTACTGTTGCATGTGAAAAGGAATAGCACATGCGTTTGCATTAAGCCGCGTGTGTTCTGCCTGCAAAAGGAGATTGTGCTTGGCGTGTTCGGGGTAGGTATTCCGGCTTCGATACAAAACCTGCTGAACGTGACCGGCATGACGATTTTAAATAATTTCACGTCATCATTTGGCGCGGACGCGGTGGCGGCGATGGGAATTACACAGAAAATCTACATGGTGCCGATGTATGTCTGCATGGGCATTTCCCAAGGAATCATGCCGCTTGTCAGCTATAATTACGCCAGTGGAAACCGTAAGCGCATGAAATCGTCGATTGTCTTTTCGGGCTGTATCAGCGTCGGCTTTATCACGGCGGCGGCACTGTTTTTCTTTGTGGGCGCGGACGGTGTCGTGCGGTTTTTCATGGATAACGCCTCGATTATCGGGTTTGGCGTGCGGTTTATGAGGGGTTTTTGCCTAGGGTTGCCGTTTTTGTGCATGGACTTTTTGGCAGTCGGTGTTTTTCAGGCGCTTGGCTATGGGAAAAAGGCGCTTGTGTTTGCGATTATGAGAAAAATCGTGTTAGAGATACCGGCGCTGTTTCTTCTGAACGCGCTGTTTCCGCTTTACGGACTTGCGTATGCGCAGTTTTGCGCGGAGTTTGTGCTCGCGGTGGCGGCGGTGGTGGAGCTTTTGCTCATCTTTAAAAATGCAGACAGGAAAACGGAAGAGCTTGAGGATGTGTAAGGGAACTTACCATCATTACCATCAGCATGGATTAAAATATGGTCAGCAATAATATAAAGAAAGGCGAAAAGCCTTGTAAATCAAGGCTTTTCGGATAGGTATATCGTATTATGAAACTAGGGATAATCGGACTTCCGAACGTCGGAAAAAGTACATTATTTAACTCACTGACAAAAGCGGGCGCCGAGTCGGCAAACTATCCGTTCTGCACCATTGACCCGAATGTGGGCGTGGTGACGGTGCCGGACGAGCGGATTAAGCGTTTGGGCGAGCTGTACCACACCAAAAAGGTAACGCCTGCCGTGATTGAGTTTGTGGACATAGCGGGGCTTGTGAAGGGCGCGTCGAAGGGCGAGGGGCTTGGAAACCAGTTCCTTGCAAATATCCGTGAGGTGGACGCAATTGTGCATGTGGTGCGTTGCTTTGAGGACAGCAATATTGTACATGTTGACGGAAGCATCAATCCGCTTCGGGACATTGAAACCATTAATTTGGAGCTGATTTTTTCGGATATTGAAATCTTGGAGCGCCGCATTGCAAAGGTATCAAGGGGCGCGAAAAACGATAAGGCACAGGCGAAGGAGCTTGCACTTGTGGAGCGTATCAAGGCGCATTTGGAAGAGGGGAAGCTTGCAAAAAGCTTTGTCACGGACGACGAGGAGGAGACGCTTTGGAGAAACGGCTATAACCTGCTTACGGACAAGCCTGTCATTTTTGCGGCGAACGTGGCGGAGGACGACCTTGCGGACGACGGCGCGGCGAATGCGGGCGTGAAGGCAGTGCGGGAATATGCCGCGGGCGAGGGCTTTGGCGTTTTTGTCATCTGTGCGCAGATTGAGCAGGAGATTGCGGAGCTTGACGACGATGAGAAACAGATGTTCTTGGAGGATTTGGGATTAAAAGAATCGGGTTTGGATAAACTGATTGCAGCAAGCTATTCACTTTTGGGATTAATCAGTTTCCTGACGGCGGGCGAGGACGAGTGCCGCGCATGGACGATTAAGGTCGGGACAAAGGCGCCGCAGGCGGCGGGAAAAATCCACACGGATTTTGAGCGTGGGTTTATCCGTGCGGAGGTTGTCAACTACGAGGATTTGCTGGAGAACGGTTCCCTTTCCGCAGCACGGGACAAGGGGCTTGTCGGCTTGGAGGGAAAGGATTACGTGGTAAAGGACGGGGACGTAATTTTATTCCGGTTTAATGTATAACACATTCGGTTTTTGGTTTGCAGATTGTGTAAGATTGGAGGATTGTCATGGGGATAAACGACATCGCCTTTCCGCATCTTGGAATTTATTTGGAGAATGTTCCAAAGAGCTTTTCGGTATTTGGGATTCAAATTGCGTTATATGGTCTGATTATCGGTATCGGCATCATCTGCGGGGTGCTGATGGCAGTGCATATCGCAAAGCTTGAGAAGATGGATTCCGACATTATTTGGGATTTTGCCATTTATGCCGTGATTTTTTCCGTAGTTGGCGCGCGTATTTATTATGTCGTTTTTTCGTGGGATTTGTATAAGAACAACCTGTTAAGTATTTTTAACACGAGGCAGGGCGGGCTTGCAATCTACGGGGGCGTGATTGGCGCGTTTGCGACGCTGTTTGTGTATTGTAAAATCAAGAAGCTTTCGCCGTATCAGATTGGCGACTGCGGCGTGTACGGGCTGGTGCTCGGGCAGGTTATCGGGCGTTGGGGAAATTTTTTCAACAGGGAGGCGTTTGGAAGCTTTACGGACTCGCTGTTTGCAATGCGTCTTCCGTTTGACGCGGTGCGCGCATCGGATATTGCACAGTCGCATTTGGACGGAATGGTACAGATGGCTTCGGACGGCGCCGTAAATTTTATACAGGTGCACCCTACGTTTTTATATGAAAGCATTTGGAATTTGTGTCTGCTGATTGTCATGCTGCTTTGGCACAAGCACAAGAAATACCACGGGCAGATGTGCCTGTTTTATTTGGGCGGCTATGGGCTTGGCAGGTTTTTTGTCGAGGGGCTGCGCACAGACCAATTGCTCATTCCCCATACGCAGATTGCGGTGTCGCAGGTGCTGGCGGCTGTGATGTTTGTGTTCGCGGTGGCGCTAAACGCATATATCCGTTATGTTCTTACAAAGGATTTGAAAAACGAGACAAGGTCATAAAATCATTCCCCTTTTTGCTGGTGCTGCATATGATAAAACAAGGCAGACTTGGCGAACAGGGGGATTTTGTTTTATGAAATATAGTGAATTTAAGAAAAAGGAAGTCATCAGCATTAAGGACTGCAAGCGGCTTGGGCATGTGTGTGACCTTGAGATTGACGAGTGCAAGGGGTGTATCTGCAAGATTATGGTGCCGGGCTGCAAGGGGCTTTGGTCCATGCTTACGGACGATTCTAAGATTGTCATTCCGTACAGTTGTATCCGTCAGGTGGGACCGGACTTGATTTTGGTCGATATTTAGCGCGGGCTGGAAACGGAAGAAATAGGTTGACATAAGCGGTAAGCAAATTTATACTAAAAGAGAAGAAAACCAAGAAACCATCCGTGTTACAGGGAGGAAAACAAATGAAATGTCCTTTTTGCAGCCATGAAAATACAAGGGTAATCGACTCAAGACCGGCAGACGAGAACAACTCCATTCGCAGGCGGCGTGTGTGCGACGAGTGCAGCAAGCGGTTTACGACGTATGAGAAAATCGAGACCATTCCGCTGATTGTCATGAAAAAGGATAACAACCGCGAAGCGTATGACCGTTCGAAAATCGAGGCGGGGATTTTGCGGGCGTGCCATAAAAGACCGGTCAGCGCCGACAGCATCAACCTGCTTGTCGATGCCGTGGAGACGGAGATTTTTAACCGCGAGGAAAAGGAAATACAGAGCCGCGACATTGGCGAGCTGGTGATGAATAAGCTCAAGGATTTGGACGCCGTGGCGTATGTGCGGTTTGCGTCTGTTTACAGGGAGTTTAAGGACATCAACACGTTTATGGACGAGTTGAAGAAGGTGTTGGAATAGGGACGTTTGGGCGGATTTTTTTGTATGGAATAAAATACAACTTTGTGTGAGAAAAACCTTGTTTTTTTCCGCTTTTTTGTATACAATTTAGTCAGGCTAAGAGACAGTACGCAATGCGGCGATACGCGGTGCGACTGTACTTCATGCCGTTTGTGCCGCCGGACATGAGAATGCTTCGGGTGGGCATACTACAACTAAATACAGTAGAATAAAAAGGAGTAAAAAAACATGGCTAGGAGAGGAAAAAATGTTCTTTTCGTAAGTATGTTACTTACACTGACTATTGCACTGGGCGGATGCGCAGGTGATAAGGAGGCGAAAGGCTCTGATCAGATTGCACAGTCACAGACGACTGCTGCTGCGGGCACGGAAAATTCCGGTACGGAGAAGGAGAGTGCGGCGCAGGAGACGGAAGCTGTGGCGGACTCGCACATCACAATTGGTATTCCACAGGATTTGGACAGTCTTGTGCCAAGCCTTTCACAGGGCGCGGGGACACAGGAAATCCTGTTTAATATCTATGAGGGCTTAATCAAACCCGACAGCGACGGCAATCTTGTCCCTGCGGTAGCAAGCGATTACACAATGTCGGAGGACGGACTGACGTACACCTTCACATTGCGCGATGGAATACAGTTCCATAACGGGAACCCTGTTACGGTGGCGGACGTGAAATATTCGATTGATACCTGCGCCGGTTTAAATGGGGGAGAGCCTGTTATATCGGCGTTTTCTAATATTGAGAGCGTGGAGACGCCCGACGATAAGACGGTTATTATTACGCTGAAAGAATCAAGCAGCTCGTTTCTTGCAATCCTTGCGACGGTCGAGGCGGCGGTTGTGCCTGCGGACGTGGCGGATTTGCAGAATAATCCGGTCGGTACGGGACCGTACAAGTTTGTATCACGTTCCTTGCAGGAGAATGTGATTTTGGAGCGGTTTGACGCTTACTGGGGAGAGCCTGCGCACATTAAGGACATTACGTTAAAGGTAATTGCGGACGCGGATTCGATTGTGATGAATCTTGAGGGCGGCGCGGTTGATTTGGTGGCAAGGGTTTCGACGGCACAGGCGGCGGAGCTTAGCGACAGCTTTGAGGTGATTGAGGGAACCATGAATTTGGTTCAGGCGGTTTATCTGAACAATCAGGTGGCACCGTTTGACAATGAGAAGGTAAGGCAGGCGTTGTGCTATGCGGTGAACAAGCAGGAAATTCTTGATTTTGTTTCGGACGGAAAGGGAACGCCGGTTGGCAGCAGTATGTTCCCGGCGTTTGGGAAATATTATATTGAGGAACTCAATGATACGTATTCGACGGATATTGAGAAGGCGAAGGCACTGCTTGCGGAAGCAGGGTATGCGGACGGATTCAGTTTTACGATGAAGGTGCCTTCGAACTATCAGCAGCATATTGACACGGCGCAGGTGGTTGCGGAGCAGTTAAAGCAGATTGGCGTGACGGCAAATATTGAGCTGATTGAGTGGGAAACATGGCTGAGCGATGTGTATCAGGGACGCGATTTTGAGGCGACGCTTGTGGGCGTGGACGCGTCAACGCTTACGGCGGGCGCAATGCTCTCAAGGTTCCGCTCGGACGCGCACAATAATTTTATCAATTATGACAATGCGGATTTTGACGCCGCGTATGCGAACGCGCTTGCGGCGGAGGCGGCTTCGGACGATGAGAAGGCGACGCAGTATTATAAGGAATGCGAGACCATTCTTGCGGACACGGCGGCGAATGTTTATATTCAGGACATGTGTGAGCTAGTGGCGGTGAGAAAGGGCTTTGGGGGATATACGTTTTATCCGCTTTACATTCAGGACTTTTCAAAGCTTTATCTGACGGATTAATGTGTTTTTGGAACGGTTATCGAAAGAGGTGGCAGGGATATGAAATATGCGTTGAAAAAATTTGCGGCAATGCTTGTGACGATTTTGTGCATTTCGTTTCTTGTCTATCTTGCCTTTGATCTGATACCGGGCGACGCGGCGCTTGCGGCGCTCGGTACCGATGTGGAGCCGGAGCGCTTAGCGGCGCTGCGGGAGGAAATGGGGTTGAACAGACCTTTTTTGGAGCGTTATTTTGACTGGCTGACAAGCTTTTTGCGGGGAAATTTTGGCACGTCCTACAAGTACAAGCTGCCTGTGGCGGATATGATTGTGTCAAAGCTACCCGTGACGGTCATTATGGCGCTTATTTCTTTTGCAATGATGACGGCTGTGTCACTGCCGGTTGGCATTTATACGGCAAAGCACAGCGGGGGGCGCATTGACCGTGTGATTACGGTGGTCAATCAGGTGATGATGTCGGTGCCGCACTTTTTTATGGGGATACTGATTACGTATGTGTTTGGCATGGTGCTAAAACTCTTTACACCGGGCGGGTTTGTGTCGTACAAGGTCGATTTCTGGGGATTTCTTTCGTATATCCTGTTTCCCTGTGTCGCAATCGCACTGCCCAAAATTGCGATGTCGGTGAAGCTCCTTCGCGGTTCGTGCATTGGCGAGGCGAAGAAGGATTATGTGCGGACGGCGTACAGCAAGGGGAACAATACGAACAAGGTTTTGTACGGGCATGTGCTCAAAAACGCGATGATTCCGGTCATCACGCTTTGGGGCATGACGCTTGCGGACATGCTGGTCGGAAGTATTGTGATTGAGCAGGTGTTTAACATTCCGGGAATCGGGCGCATTCTTCTGACCTCGATTTCGTACCGGGATTATCCTGTGGTGGAGGCGATTATTGTGCTGATTGCTTTTGTGGTGGTGGCAACGAATTTCTGCGTGGATCTGATTTACGGCATGATTGATCCGCGTATCAATGTTGGAGCGGAATCATGAGTTTAGGGAAATGGATTGGAAAAAAGTATCCTGTGAATGTTATCATCGGCATGGTGATAACGGGTGTTATGCTATTGCTGATTGTGATGAGCTTTTTTTATACGCCATATGACATCACCAAAATGGACAGCGCGTCAAAGCTTGCGGCGCCCTCTTTGTGCCACCTGATGGGCTGTGACAATTTTGGCAGGGATATTTTTTCGCGCGTGTTAAAGGGAATGCAGAACACGTTTGTCATCGCGCTTTTAACGGTGATTATCGGTACAACGGGGGGCGTGTTGATTGGGGCATTTACCGGGTTTTTCGGCGGCTGGCTGGACGAGGTGCTCATGCGGATTATTGACGTGGTGTTTGCGTTTCCGAGTATTTTACTCGCACTGGTGTTTGTGAGCATTTTCGGAACGGGCAGGTACAATGTGGTGGCGGCGCTTGGCGTGGCGTTTATTCCGAGCTTTGCGCGGATTGTGCGCGGGGAGTTTATCAAGTACCGCGAGATGGATTATGTGAAGAGCGCAAGGCTTGCGGGGGTGGGCAGGCCGCGTATTATTTTTGTGCATATCCTGCCGAATACGTTTCCTGTTTTAACGTCGTCGGTGATGATTGGGTTTAACAATGCGGTGCTTGCGGAGGCGGGCATGAGTTATCTGGGGATTGGCGTGCAGCCGCCTGACGCGAGTCTTGGCAGTATGCTTTCGGAGTCGCAGACGTATCTGTTTTCCGCGCCGTGGTATGCGGTTTTTCCGGGGCTGATGATTATTCTTTTGGTGCTTGGATTTTCGCTGCTTGCGGACGGGATTAAGGCGAACGCGTGAAATTTTGGCAAAACGGGGGATTTGCGTATGCTGTTGGAGGTAAAGGATTTAAATATTGAATTTCATGACCATGACGTGCCGGAGCGGGTGGTGCATGATGTCAGCTTTTCGCTTGACGAGGGGGAAATCCTTGGCATTGTGGGCGAGTCGGGTTCGGGGAAGTCGATGACGGCGATGGCGATTGCGGGGCTTTTAAAACGGCATGACGTGGAGAAGAAGGGCACGATTTTTTTTGAGGGCGCGGAGCTTCTACATGCGTCGCGCGCGCAGCTTCGCAAAATACAGGGGAATGATATCGGGATTATTTTTCAGGAGCCGATGACGTCGCTTAATCCTGTCAAGCGGATTGGCTGGCAGGTGGAGGAGAGTCTGAAAATCCATAGACCGGACATGAGCCGGGGAGAGAGGAAGCGTCGTGCGATTGCGGCGCTTTCGGACGTGGAGCTGCCAAATCCCGAGCAGGTTTACGCAAAATATCCGCATGAGCTTTCGGGCGGTATGCGCCAGCGCGTGATGATTGCGTCGGCGATGATTTGCGAGCCGAAGCTTTTGATTGCGGACGAGCCGACGACGGCACTTGATGTGACAATTCAGCTGCAGATTGTAAAGCTCTTGCAGCGGCTGAACAGGGAAAAGAAGATGGCGGTTTTGTTTATTTCCCATGATTTGAGCCTTGTGAAGCGGCTTTGCGACCGGATTGTCGTTATGCAGAACGGGGATTTGGTGGAGCAGGGGAGCGCGCAGGAGATTTTTGAGCGTCCGCGGGAGCAGTATACGAAGGAGCTGATTGACGCGATACCGCGGTTGGAGAAATTAGGGTAGAATTTTGGGAAGGTATGTTTGACGGGAGGGAACAGGCGATGAATAAGCTGACAATCGTAATGGGGGAATATCCGCAGGACGGCGGCTTGGAAAAGGAGCCGATTGAATGGATTGTTTTGGCAGAGGAAGCGCACAGGTGTCTTTGCATCAGCAGGTATTTGCTGGATTGTAAGCCGTATCATGCGTGTCCGGAGGCTGTGACGTGGGAGAACTGTAGTTTGCGGGAATGGCTGAACCAAGTGTTTTTTCAGTCTGCTTTTTCACAGGAGGAGCGGGAGCGGATTTTGTGCTCTGAGGTGGTAAATCCTGCGGGAAATACCAAGGATTTTGTGTTTTTGCTTTGTGCGGACGAGGTGGAAAGCTATTTTGACGACGAGGTGGAGGATTATGTGGCGTATGAGGAGCGCGGGGCGATGACGACTGCCTATGCACGGTCGCAGGGGGCTTGGTTCCTTGATGAGGATTGTGAAGACGACAATAAGGGCTGTTGGTGGCTGCGGTATCATGGAAATGCTTATCAAGAAAGTGAGGGGGAGTATACGTATATAAGCTGCGTTAATTTTGACGGATACATTGAATGGGCGGCGCAGGGGGTGGAAGAAACGGATTGCTGTGTGCGTCCTGCGTTTTGGCTGAAAACGGATTGCGTATTGAAGGATAAGGGGAATGCATTATGATAAAACCAAGACATTTGGAACGGATTTATTTGTGGTGATGGAATTGCCATTCCTGATGAATTGTTTGCGGATTTTCGGACGGAAACGGACGATTTGTTTGCGGTAAAGCTGTTTCTTGAGTATGATGAGGAGGAGCAGTTTCTTGAGGAAATTGTAGAGAATGAGTCTGTTCAGGAGGATTTTCAGCTTACGATGGCGGACAGGGCGAGTATTTGGAGCTGGGTTGTCGTGGAGTTGGAGGGTGTGCAGTCGGGGGCTGTTTATAAGGATTTTGTGAATGAGGAGCTGGCGTAATTGCAAGGGATTGGAAGGTATCGGGGAATGCTGATATGTGTGAGAGATTGCAGGAGAAATATTATCTGATTAAGTTTCAGGTTTTGCAGGAAGAATATTTTACATTTTGGTATACAGATGATGTAGATGGATTTTTGTTGGATATGGACGGCGCTTTAAAATCCTTCCCGACAAAAGAGGAGGCGGTCGCCTTTGCAGATAAGAAGGGCTTTTTGCTGGATGCAGATGTGTTTTTGGTATCGTCGGCAATTCTTAGGAAAATGAATATCAGGGATATTAACTGCCATCTTTTTTTGGATTATTGGAATATTTTTTCTGATGTGGCGCATTCCATAAACTGTCCGTTTATCGGTGACAGAAGGCATGGGATTGTTCAGCATATTTACGAAAAGCTGTTTTACGGGTGCAATATACTGGTGAAGGAGAATGAGGAGCACTACAGACCGAAATGGAGCAGGAAGGAACGGCGCTGGATTGCGCGGGTGATGAAAAACGGATTTCAGGTTTTGGAAGAGGGGTTTGATGTGAAGTGGCATTTGTAGATTATCTTCTCTACGCAGCGTAGACTCCGCAAAAAATCACCATATTCTACGCTTTGTGGGTGTAAAAAGGAGCCGGGACAGGGGATACTGTTTTCAGAAAGGGGTGGTTGGATGAATCAAGCTGTGATTGGAAAATTTATTGCGCAGGAGCGGAAACGAAAAGGCTATACGCAAAAACAACTTTCTGAAAAATTGGAAATCAGTGATAAGACGATTTCAAAATGGGAACGCGGAAACGGGTTTCCGGAGGTGTCACTGCTGTTGCCGCTATGTCGGGAGCTTGACATTACGGTGAACGAGCTTCTGACGGGGGAACGGGTTTCGCCGGAGGATTATCAAAAGAAAGCGGAGGAAATGATGGTGAATTTGGTAAAAGAGGCGCAGGAAAGTAAGAAAAAAATTATTTTGTCAACAATGGTCGCACTGCTTGCAATGATGGGTGCAGTCCCGCTGTTTGTGATTTCGGGTGCAATCCCGATGGCGGACTGGATTCGGGTGCTGCTGATGGGGATTGGCAGTGCTGTCATTGTTTTAGGCATTGCGATTGCGTGTGTGCTTGACAGGGAGGCGGGCGCGTATGAATGTCCGGCGTGCCGGACGCGGTTTGTGCCGGAGATGGGGGATTACATTATGGGACCGCATACCATTGCAAAGCGGAAGCTGAAATGCCCGCATTGCGGGGCGCACCGATATTGTAAAAAAGTGCTGACAAAATAGCGGGAATACGCGAAAGGAGTTTTCTTGTATGAACGAATTGATGAAGGACATTATGAATACCGCAGACAGCTTTGTAAAAAATTTCAGCGAGGACGCCCTCTACAATATGTCCTCCATGATTGGCTGTTATGTTTTTGAAACGGCGCGGCGAAATTATGGCGGGGAATATCTTTGGGTGCGGGACGAGCAGCAGCCTGTTTTGGTTGCGGGAATGCCGGATTTCCAAGTTTCCATCCGGGCTTGGCAAAAGGTGAGAGGGCGCCTGCAGAATGGCAGTGAGGACAGCATTCCGTTTTATGTGGCAGGGTATCAGGAGCATATCGCACAGGCGAAAAAGGGCGATTTTATAATGATTGTTTAGCGGCTGTGTTATCAGGTGCTTGTGGTGCATACATCAAAACCCAGCGCTTTTGCGGTCAGAAATTCGCAGACATGGAGGATTTGCATGGAACATATTTTAGAGGTGGACAGCCTGAATGTTTATTATAAGAATAAGGGCAGAAAGGACGGCGCGTTGCAGCACGTTTTGCATGATGTGAGCTTTTGCATGAACAGGGGCGAGATTTTGGGACTTGTCGGCGAGAGCGGCTGCGGGAAGACGACGCTTGCAAAGGCGATTCTCGGAATGCAGAAGCGCTTTGACGGCAGTATTAAGTTAGACTGCCCTAACCCACAGATGGTATTTCAGGACCCGTACGGCTCGCTCAATCCTGCGAAAAAAATCGGCTGGATTTTGGAGGAGCCGCTGCGCATGAAAAAGGGGGCTGAAAAGTGCCCGCACGCGCAGCGTGTCCTGCGCGTGGACGAAATGCTTGGGAAGGTCGGGCTGGATTGCAGGGTAAAGGAGCATTATCCGTCGGAGCTTTCAGGCGGTCAGCGGCAGCGCATAGCGATTGCGGCGGCGCTGTTGTGCGACACGTCGTTTCTGATTGCGGACGAACCCGTTTCCGCGCTTGATGTGACCATTCAGTCGCAGATTATCCGGCTTTTGCTCAAATTGCAGCGCGAGCTTGGCATTTCCATTCTGTTTATCTCGCATGATTTGCGCGTGGTGTATCAGATGTGCAACCGGGTGATGATTATGCAAAAGGGCGTGATTTTGGAGCAGGGGGCGGTAGAGGAGATTTATCAGAACCCGAAAAGCGCGTACACGAAGCTGTTGCTGGAGGCGGCGAATATCAGTGCGTAGAAAGTTTTCTTACCCAATTTTATATTTTTTGTAACCAAAGCCTTTCGTCCATTGTATTATGGTTGAAGGGCTTTTCAATTCGGACAGCCGTCTGACAAAAAGACGGCTGTCCAAACGTTACAAGAAGATTAAAGGAGCGCTCATGAAACAGACACTACAGGAATTGGTGGAGCGGTATCAGAACAGTCTTTTTGCGGTGGCGTTTAATGTATGCAAAAATGCGCAGGACGCGGAAGATGTGGTTCAGGATACGTTCCTCCGGTATTACACAATGAAAAAGGAATTTGACAGCGAACAGCATATCCGCGCGTGGCTGATACGGGTAGCAATCAATAAGGCGAAGAACTGTAACCGGACGTTTTGGAGGAGAAACAAATGTTCCTTCGAGGAGTACATGGAAACGCTGGCGTTTGAGACGCCGCAGTCCGAGATCCTGTTTGAAACGGTCATGCAGCTTCCCGAAAAATACCGGATTGTGATACATCTGTTTTACTACGAGGACTACAGCGTGCGTGAAATCGCGGGGATTTTAAATTTAAGCGAGAGCAACGTCAAGGTACGGCTTTCGCGCGGTCGGTCGCTGCTCAAGGAGGTTTTAAAGGAGGAATGGAATGATGACGAATAGGGAACGGTACAAACAGGCATTTTCAGCACTTCAGACCTCCGCAACCCAATCAATGGAGGTAGAAATGATGGCAATGATACAGAAAAAACACAAAAAAAATATCGCGGTTGCGGCAGCAGTCGCGTGTGCAGCCTTAATCGGCGTTTCGGGAACCGTTTACGCGGCGGACATCGGGGGCATTCAGCAGAAGGTACGGATATGGATGTACGGCAAGGAGGAGGAAGTGGTCATTACGGAGAAGGGGGACGGCAGTTATCTGCTTCATTATGTGGGTGACGGGCAGGAGGAACTGGGCTTTGGCTGCGTTGCCATTGGCGAGGACGAAAACGGGGATACGACGGAGTCGTGGCTGTCGCCGGACGAGCTTGTCATTAGCTTAAACCAGTCTGTCGATATTGCCGAGGATACGGACGGGCGCGTTTGGATTTACTATTATGACCAGAAGGCGGACATTACGGATTTGTTTGACGAAGCGGGGATTTGCAAGGTGCAGTTGACGCATGAGGGGGAGACCTTTTATTTGGAAATCGAGCAGGGAGAGGTCGGCGATTTCGCGTATTCCAAGACGAACGAGGTGCCAGAGGATCGTGCGGAGTATCATGCTGTTGAGATGCAGCGCGTGGGAGCGGAGGAGAAGGATATTCCTTCGTCTGTGACGGCGGACACGGACAGTCTGCCGGAGGCGCAGCGGGCAAAGAGCACGGATATTTCAACTGCGGAATAGGATTGCTGAAATGATAGCCGATATTGTGGGAAGCTGCGGTATCGGCTGTTCTTTTTATGCATGGGGAGCGCGGCGAGTAGGGAAGATAAATCTTCTCTACTTGATTGCACACAGGTACCTGGATTTTAGAAAATAGAACTAATGTTCTTTGCTTGATAAATCCTGCGCGTCAATCAGCTTAATCCCTGCATCACGAAGCAGCTTGGCAAAGACGCCCTGTCCCTGTATCAGCTTGTTGCCAAAGCTTCCGTCATATACCTGATGAACGCCGCAGCTAGGGCTTCTTGACTGCAAAACGGCAGCGTCCACCTGCGCGTCCAACGCCTGCTTTAGCGCAAGGGCAGCGCCTTTTCGAAATTCTGCATCAACGCTCACATGCTCCGCCGTCATGACCGTCCCGTCCACAAGTTCCGCCATTCAGCTAAAATATGCCTTTCCATTTCTCCTTAATCATGTCATGCACAAGCTCGAGAGGGCAGGTGTATTTCGGTACGGATTTTCATAAACAACCCTTCCTTGCCCTGCTATTATACGCAATATTTTGGCATTCGGCAATAAAAAAATGATATGGGAAACAAAAACAGATTGCAAACAAGGCAATTTCTATTAAGACACCTTCCCGCGTCCGTGCTATACTGTATAAAAAAGGGAGCGTTTTTTATGAAAAATGATAAACTGATAAAAGAAATTGAAACCTACATCAACACCCATTTAGACGGGGACTTATCACTGGAGGAAATTGCAAAAAACCTGCACTATTCCAAGTTTTACCTCGCCCGCACCTTCGCGCAGGAAACGGGGGAGACCATCGGGAAATGTATCCAGCGGCGCAGGCTGGATTTGGCGGCAAAGAAGTTAGTAGGGACGAACACCCCAATTGTCGAGATTGCCTACGAGGCGCATTACAGCTCACAGCAGGCATTTACGCTTGCTTTTCGACGTCAGTATTTATGCACGCCGCAGGCATACCGCATAAGAGGACGCCTTGACGTGCAAAGCGCATTACAAAACACATGGAAGGGGTGTGCGGCATCATGAGTACAATCCCTTACGTGGTGGAACAGACAAGCCGTGGCGAGCGCAGCTACGATATTTTCTCGCGGCTTTTGTCAGACCGGATTATCTTTTTGGGCGAGGAGGTCAGCAATACGACGGCAAGCCTGATTGTGGCGCAGATGCTGTTTTTGGAGGCGCAGGACCCCGAAAAGGATATCCAGCTTTACATCAACAGTCCGGGCGGCTCCGTGACGGCGGGCTTTGCCATTTATGACACCATGCAGTATGTCAAGTGCGATGTGTCCACAATCTGTATCGGGCTTGCGGCAAGCTTTGGCGCGTTTCTGCTTGCGGGCGGTGCGAAGGGAAAACGCATTGCGCTTGCGAACGCGGAGATTATGATTCACCAGCCTGCAATCCACGGCAACGGCGTACAGGGACAGGCGACGGATATCCAAATCATGTCGGAGCATATGCAAAAGAGCAGGGAGCGTTTGGAGCGCATTTTGGCGCAGAACACAGGGAAGTCCGTGGCGCAGGTCAGGGAAGACACGGAGCGCGACAATTACCTTTCGGCGGACGAGGCGCTTGCGTACGGGCTGATTGATAAAGTGATTGAGAAACGATGAAAATAAAAGGATAAGATGATAAAAGGAAAATACCTGATTTGCATTTTGCGCGAAGTCAGGTATTTTTTATGCACACGGGCAACCAAGTCTGAGCAGAAAATAGGGGCAGAAATTTTCCCTACTCAATTTAGAAATTAAAATTATAATTTAGAAATTCTAATTTCACAAAAAGGATTGCATTCCCCAAAACAATATGCTAATATAACTACAAACATAGTCAACTATAAAAATAATTAAATAAAACAAGGAAAGGAGCACAAATAAAACATGGAACAGGAAAAAATGCAGGAAGCCCTTACAGATTGCGAGGTACTGGTAATGAAGGTCATATGGTCAGACAACACGGCAATGTCGATACAGGAAATCACTGCAAAAATCAACCAGCGCTACCAAAAAGACTGGAAGGTACAGA
Organism: uncultured Lachnospiraceae bacterium; assembly: GCA_947567595.1. Lineage (GTDB taxonomy): Bacteria > Bacillota > Clostridia > Lachnospirales > Lachnospiraceae > COE1. The sequence goes on from CANOMQ010000028.1 coordinate 32,777, forward strand.
CCGTCTCGACCTTTTTAAGCCGCGCGGTCAAAAAAGGATACTTGGAAATGAAGCGCAGCGGCAGGACATTCTACTATTACCCGCAGGTGACTCAGGAGGAATACGGGACACGCGAAATCGTAAAGTGCGTCGATACTTGGGGCGGCGGGAAGCTTGGCAACCTGATTGCGTCTTTCGCGGAGGCAAAAAGCCTGACGCAAAACGAAAAGGAACAGATAAGGAGGCTGTTAGATGGTATGGATTAGATTAATTTTATGCGGCATTGCGTTCTGCTCCATTGCGGGCAGTGTTTCGTTTGGCATGATAAAGCTTGCCGAAAAGCTGCTGCACCTGCACAACCCGTTACTGCTCTTGACCATGCACAAGGCTTCGCTCGCGCTATACTGGCTCCCCGTCTCGCTTGCGTGCGTATGCATACCGCGCATTTCCCTTGAGAACGGCGTAATGTCATACTGTGGCGAGTTTGTGTGCTCGACCGTTCCGTCAATGAGCGCCGTGTTTCTCATGCTCGGGTGCGTTTGGCTTGCCGGATTTTTAGTGTCCGTCTTACGGGCGGTACGCGGGTGGCAAAGGCTTGCAAAGCTGGAACGGGGAAATGTGCCCGCAGAGGAAGCGCGCCTTTATAAACTGCTTGCGGAGTGCAGGGAGCATTGCAAAGTGGAGGGGGTGGCGCTTGTCCAAAACGATTTACTGCAATCGCCCGTGACGACAGTGCGGTCACGTATCGGGTTGGGATAAAAAACAAGGATACGGGAGCACTGACCTATGTGTCGGGCACGGGCACGCTGGGACACCGCTTCCTTATCACGGAGAGCGGTGCCTATGCGGCGTATGTTGAAAATTGCAGCAAAACAGCCATGAAGGTAACGGGCACGGCGGCATTTTCACAGGAACATGCGGCGGAGCCTATGGATACGGGCAGGAAGGATACAGCGTCTGCGGAAATGACAAGTGCGTGCGGTTTTCGTCTGACGGGAAAAGAAGAACATGGAGTAGGAATACAAAGGCAGGGGATTTTGCTAGGGGCGGACAATGTATTGGAAATGACGGTGGAATGTCCGCTGCTTGGTGAGGACGAGAAGAAAATGGCGTTACAGATTTTCATTGATTATCAGCAGGTTCCCTTTGCCGTGGACGGTAACATTTATGACACCTATTATATGTAAGCGAAGGAGGATTTTTCGACGACAAAGAAGCTTGTGCTTGCTGGTGATTTCGACCGGAGTGTTGACCATAAAATCACAGCGTTGTTATGGAATGATTTGCAGGTGCCGGGGGAGCGGGTGCGGGTTTGCTATCATCTAAGCGGCAGTCAGAAACCGCAAAAGACGCTGGTATTTCTGACAATCGGACAGCGGCAGGCAGCGGTGAATGACAAGGCGTTTCTGCTGTTTGAAAAGACCATGCCCAATCAGGTTTTGTGCGGGGAACTGGAAATGACCGCGCCGGATGAGCCGGGGGAGTATGACGTTTCGGCGTGGGCGGTCTATGATCCGTATGGGGAAAGCGGGGAGCAGACCGCAGCCGGGAACATGGAAGGCTCGCCACGGTTTAAGCTGTGTGTAGAAAAATAGGGATTATCCTTTACAAACCCGCTTCCGATATATTACAATAGGAGATATTGTAATATATTCGGAAATGAGGAGAAAGGGAACATGAGCGGAACAGAAATCAACCATAATGAAGCGGCGCAGGGAGAGAAGGAAGTCGTTTCAAGGAATTTTATCGAGCAGATTATTGACAAGGATTTGGCGGAGGGCGTGTATGATACCGTGCACACACGTTTTCCGCCGGAACCGAACGGATACCTTCACATCGGTCATGCGAAGGCGATTTTGGTCAATTACAATTTGGCAAAGCAGTATGGCGGAAAGTTCAACATGCGCTTTGACGATACGAACCCGACGAAGGAGGACATTGAGTTTGTCGAGTCCATCAAGGCGGACGTGGCATGGCTTGGCGCGGACTGGGAGGACAGGCTGTTTTTTGCGTCGGACTATTTCGAACAGATGTACGAGTGCGCGGTAAAGCTGATTAAAAAGGGCAAGGCGTATGTGTCTGACCTTTCGGCGGAGGAGATTAAGCAGTACCGCGGTTCGTTTACCGAGCCGGGAAAGGAAGACCCTTCGGCGGCGCGCTCTGTCGAGGAAAACCTGCGTCTTTTTGAGGAGATGAAAAACGGCAGCTATGCGGACGGCGAAAAGGTGCTGCGCGCGCGCATTGACATCAGCTCGCCCAACATCAATATGCGCGACCCCGTCATTTACCGCGTGGCGCATATGACGCACCATAATACGGGCGACAAGTGGTGCATTTATCCGATGTATGACTTTGCGCACCCGATTGAGGACGCGATTGAGGGCATTACGCACTCGATTTGCACGCTGGAATTTGAAGACCACAGACCGTTGTACGACTGGGTGGTGCGTGAGTTGGAGTTCCCGAACCCGCCAAAGCAGATTGAGCAGGCAAAGATGTATCTGACAAACGTGGTGACCGGAAAACGCTATATCAAGAAGCTTGTGCAGGACGGCATTGTGGACGGCTGGGACGATCCGAGACTTGTCTCGATTGCGGCGTTGCGGCGGCGCGGTTTTACGCCAGAGTCCATTCAGCGGTTTGTGGAGCTTTGCGGCGTGAGCAAGGCAAATTCTTCGACGGATTATGCAATGCTGGAATACTGTATCCGGGAAGATTTAAAGCTTAAAAAGCCAAGAATGATGGCGGCGCTTGATCCGGTTAAGCTTGTGATTGACAATTATCCCGAGGGGCAGACCGAGTACCTTGAGGTGCCCAACAACTTGGAAAACGAGTCGCTTGGCACAAGGCAGGTTCCCTTCTGCCGGGAGCTTTATATTGACCGCGATGATTTTATGGAGGAGCCGCCCAAGAAGTATTTCCGTCTTTTTCCGGGCAATGAGGTTCGCCTGATGAGCGCTTATTTTGTCAAATGTGAAAGCTTCGAGAAGGACGAGAACGGGAATGTGACGGTGGTGCACTGCACGTATGACCCCGAGACAAAGCAGGGCAGCGGCTTTACGGGCAGGAAGGTCAAGGGAACCATTCACTGGGTACCTGCGCCGTATGCGGTGAAGGCAGAGGTGCGCTTGTACGAGAACCTGATTGACGAGGAAAAGGGCGTGTATAATGAGGACGGCTCGCTGAACTTAAATCCGAACTCGCTGACGGTGTTAAAGGAATGTTATGTGGAGCCGGCGCTTAAGGACGCGAAGGCGTATGAGAGCTTCCAGTTCGTGCGGCAGGGCTTTTTCAATGTGGACTGCCACGACTCGAAGCCGGACGCGCTTGTGTTTAACAGGATTGTATCGCTGAAAAGCTCGTTTGTTTTACCTAAAAATTAACCGGAAGGAAGAAAGCATGAAATACAAATGTTTGATACTTGACCATGATGATACGGTGGTGAACAGTACCGCCACCATTCATCACCCCGCGTTTTTGGAGGCGCTTAAAATCATGCGCCCCGGCGTGACCATCTCGCTTGAGGATTATTTCCGCGAAAACTTTCACCCGGGATTTATCGAATACTGCACGCAGAAGCTTGGCATGACGGACGAGGAGCTGGACAGGGAGGTCGGGCTTTGGCGCGATTACGTGGAAAAGCATGTGCCGGACGCCTACGACGGAATGAAGGAAATCATCGCGCGGCAGAAGGCGGAGGGCGGCATTGTCTGTGTCGTCTCGCATTCGTACGACTTTAACATTAAGCGGGATTACGAGGCGAACGGTCTGTTGCAGCCGGACATGATTTTTGGCTGGGAGTGTCCGCCCGAGCTTCGCAAGCCGAACACATATGCACTGAAGCAGATTGCGGAACAATACAATCTGAAACCGCAGGATATGGTTGTGGTAGATGATTTGAAGCCGGGGTATGACATGGCGCGGACGTTCGGCGCGTTTTTCGTGGGCGCGGGCTGGGCGAATGACGTGTTGGAGATACGGGAATTTATGAAGAAAAACAGCGATGTTTACTTTACGAAGGTGGAGGAGCTGGCGCGGTTTTTGTTTGCGGAATAGGGAAGCAGAATAGAAAAAGAAAGAACACATGTTATTTTATAGGAATAGCATGTGCTCTTTTTGCGCTTTCATAAAATAAGGACACAATCGTTTATGACTGTTCGTCTTTGGTATCATCAAAAAACTCTTCCGTCGCGGAATTGTCCGCTGCGGGCTCACTATACGCCGCGGAGGAGGAAGCGCTCATGTCCATTTCCGTGTACTCCGGCTCTGTGGAAGCAGCAGGAGCGATATGGTCGCTAATCAGCTCCTTTGCCTTGTCAATCTTTTCCGGAACGTTGAGCTGTTCGAGCTTTTCCTTTGTTTTGTCTAAGGTTTCTATGACCTTCTCGCCGATTTTTTCTTTGGCGTTGTCAAGGTCAATGGGGATATGCGGGCGAACCTTTGCGCCTGCGCCGTCGTCAAAGAAGTCGTCGTCCAAATCCTCGTCAAAATCGTCAAAATCATCATATTCGTCCAAATCATCCGCAGGTGCGGAATGCTTCTTCTGAAGATAGTAATAGGTTCCTGCAGCAGCGGCTCCTGCCAGTGCGCCAAAAAGTGCAAGCCTGCCTAGTTTTTTTGCCATTGGTAATTCTCCTTTCATGTTGCAGTAATGTATATGACGTATATTCCCATGAATATGCCATGTATATACGATTTTATTTTAATACTATTTTATGGAAATGAAAAGAGAATATGTAAAAAAATCGTTCTTTTTTGGTGCCTTACGTTTTGGGGAAATGTATGTTATAGTTAAGATATGGGTTTTGGCAGCACGGGCGCAGCTTTTATGCGGGAGCATTTGGAATGGACAATGGAGGGCATGGATTATTATGGAAACAAAAACGGAATATGAGGATTTTTTGATGCTTGTAAAGGGGGCGCAGGCAGAGCTTGTGGAAAAAAAATCGCGTTTTATTGCGACGGTGCGTCCTGTTGCAAGTGAGGAGGAGGCAGCCGCATTTGTCGAGGAGATGAAAAAGAAATATTATGACGCAAGGCACAATTGCTCGGCATTTGTCATCGGCAGCAAGGGGGAGTTTACCCGAAGCAGTGACGACGGGGAGCCAAGCGGCACGGCGGGCAGACCGATGCTGGAGGTGCTTTTGGGAAGCGGCATCAAAAACATCGGGGTGGTGGTAACGCGGTATTTTGGCGGAACGCTTTTAGGCACAGGCGGGTTAGTCAGGGCTTATTCGGGAGTGGTAAAGGAGGCGCTTGCGCTGTGCCAGACGGCAAGGCAGCAGTTCTGCGTGACGCTGCAAATCCGGGTGGATTATAATGCCGTCGGAAAAATACAATATCTGCTTGCAAACAAGGGCATTGACGTGATTGACAGTGTGTACGGCGCGGACGTGGAGCTTGTGGCGGCGGTGCCTGCTGCGGAGTATGGGCATTTGTGCAAGGAGCTAACGGAGGCGACGGGCGGGCGCGCCGGATTGGAGGAGCTTGCGCGGGAGTACCGGCTTGTCAATCATTAAGCTGTTTTTTGTTTGTCCGTTCTAACAGGTAATCAATGCTGACATTATGAAAGTTGGCGAGCGCGATTAAAATATCGGTCGGAATATCCCGTGTGCCGTTTTCATAGTGGGAGTAGGCGCGCTGGGAGATATTCAGGTATTTGCTTAGCTGCGTCTGCGTAATGTCGGCGTCTTCACGCAAATCCCGTATTCTGCGAAAAATAAAAATCATCCTTTCTTTGCATAAAATAGTATGTTTATCATATACTAGTCCAAATTGGTCTATTGACTTTTAGCCCAATTTGGGCTGGTATTGACGTGTAACAGGAAAATCATACTGTCATGGACAGAATGTATTGAAATGGAACAGATGTTTTGATATGCTTTGCCGTGATGCTTGGGTGTGTCAGGAATTGCGGGCACGCAGGGAACAGAGTATAAGAATGTAAGGATTTCTGTGTTGCAGAGGGACAAACAGTGGAAAAGCAGGTGCATTTATGCCGGAACGCTCAGCTTTACGACCAAAGCGTCTTCAATAAAAGCTGAGAACATCAGCGTAGCGGTGGTGCCGGAAAGTTTCGATAGAGCAACTGTGACAGTAGAAGTAAAGGATTTGCCGTCAGACGAACCGTCTCAGGAAATTGATGGTAGATACAGGCAAAAAGAAGGAAATAAAATAGGTTGGGTTGGACTTGGAAACAGATATGTTTCAGGTTCTTCCAATACAGTTACATGGACGTTGTACAATTTGGAAGAAACAGATTATGAACTGAAATTTAACCTTGGCGGCGCAATAAAGCAGCAGGAGTTTCATTTTAAACCGGCTGTATCTGCTGATGATGTCAAAGCGCAAGTAAAAGTAAAGAATACTTTTGTGAATGGCTTGGAGATTGAGGCAGCATTGACAGGGGTGGAAGCGAACAGCGAAGATCTCTATACTTGTGACTTCCAAGTAGCAGAAAATACCGATAGTCGGTGGGTGACTGTTTCAACAAAGATAACGCTTGATGCGACAAAACCCATAACAAAGAAAATTGATTATTGGAATGTTCATCCGGGAGAAAAACTAAGGTGGAGATATGTTGTTTATAAAAATGGTTTAAACTGTTATATAGGTTATTTGGATACCACACAGACACTGACATTTATCTTGACATTCACAATGTTGGCACCACAACACTCGATGTAACGGCAGACGGCATCACCAAAACAATCACTGTAAACGTAACGCCATCTGCAGAAACATTATTCTTTTTCGAAGGTGCGGACGAGAGCTTAAAGGATCTTACCCTTCCAAATAACTATACATGGGTAAACCCGTCCGAATCTCCAAAGGCAGATAATGAGAACAAAATCCAATACTTCGACGTAACCATCAAAGAAACAGACGGCACAAAATACGGAAAGGTGGCGAAGGACTGATTGATAACATTGTGATACTGCCTGCAAAGGAACAGCCTGACGACGCAATTCCAGCCAGCGGATATTTGGTAACAGGAAGCGTTGTCAGCGGACAGGTCATCGAGATTAATTGTGAAGAATTTGATATAAGCAAAAACAACAAACTGCAATTCGAGGCATAGACCGATAAGGGCGTAAAAAATGAAGCAGGAGAGCCTGTGCTTGAGGATATATCCGTTCAGTGGGCAGGCGAAAGCATTCTTGATGTCAATGAAAACGGTCTCGTGACCATAAAGGACAGAGGAGAAGGAACCCTTCGTGTGACCGCAAAGGACGACGGCAAGTATTCAGCGCCCATTCTTTTTAAAGTCTATAATGCTTGTCCAAACTTCAAGAGTACAGAGTATATAGTAAGAATTGGAAGCAAAGAGGGAACAAGACTAAGCTACGAAGAGCGCGAAGGCAGCCGCGTCACAAAAATGGCAGTATCAGGAAACGATAAGTTTGAGACCATACAGCATGACGGCGCTCACGGTGACAATCCTTCCGGAGCCTAAGCTCACAGTGGACGCGGACACCAGTACAGGCACGGTGACATTTTCACAGACGGAGATACCAAATCTGTTTTATGTAAACTCAGAAGCCGTATTCCAAGTGACAAACGGCTATGAGGGCTATGAAATAGAAGACATCCGCACCATAGAAAAAGACAAGGACGTGCAGAATTTCCATGTAAAGAGCTATGATGCGAAGGCAAAAACCATCACACTCACCGCAAACAAGCTTGACAGCAGTACGGTAACGGCTTTTGCGGCAAAAAATTCGCCAAACGCAGTGGCAAACGTGGAAGTCAAATTCAAGGGCTACGACGGTTACTATCCGAAGGACGGCAAGTATACCTTTAACGTGACAAATCCGAACTGGACGAAGACGCTTACACTTACCGGAAAGATTTCGAAGGTTGATGTGAAAAAGCTTACCATGAAGGCATCAAAGACCAAGGCGACGCTGAACACGAAATATAAAGACAGCGTAACCGTCAACGTTTCCGTAAAAGGAAACGCAAGTCTTCCCGTTGTGATTGACAAAGAGGTAAAACCCGCAACGGACGCGCTTGCAATTGTGGTCAGCGAGGACAATAAACGCATAACGTTTGGCGTGGCAGAGGGCAAAACGCTTGCGGCGGGAAAATATACCATCAGCATTGCCGGAAAAATCGGCGAAGAAAAGACAAAAGCAACAAAGCTTACGCTCACCGTCACGGATAAGGAGCCGGAGGTAAAGCTTTCGGCAAAGGAAAGCATCAATATCCTCAACAGGGATTTGTCAGGCATTACATACACGGCGACAATCAAAAATACCGACGCTGGTATCAAGAGCGTGGAGCTTACAGATGACAGCGTACTTACATTTAAGATTGCAAAGGGTAATAATAAAACGTTTGTTCTAAAAGCATTGAAGGACGCAGCGGCAATCGATACCAAAAAGCCATGTGAGGTAAGGGAAGATTGGATTTTATGAAGGAAACAAGAAAAAGGCGCTATGCAATACCGCTTTACATCGTACTGCTTGTGCCGTTTGTTGTATACGGGCATCTGGGGGGACACAGGGCTTTCGGATTTCGCATGGTTTTCGGCGCATGGGCAGGCATTTGACCTGTTTTTGTATCATAAGCGAAACGTCATCATACTGGCAGCCTGCCTTGTCCTTGTGTTTGGTGCCGGAATGCTTATCCGTGGGGATTTTCGGGCGTGTCCTAAAAAGCTGTGCAGTCTGTTTTTGCCGTTTGGGATTTATGTGTGCTTTGCAGTCGTGTCCTCGGTCGCTTCGCCGCACCGCGCGTATGCATGGAGCGGAATGATGGAGCAGTATGAGAGCATTTTTGTCATCATGGGATATTTTCTGATATGCGTTTATGCGTATATGGCGTGCTCTAAGCAGTTGTTTATCGCGTTTGGCATTTTTTGCAGTGTAATCGGGGGAATTGGGACACTGCAGCTTTTGGGCATGGATATCTACCGGACAAAGCTTGTGCAAAGGCTGATAATGCCTGAAAAGCTGAGGAATATTGCGTTTGACATTACGGCGGAGGCAGGGAGGAGCTACTGCTCCTTGTCAAATCCAAATTATGTGGGAGTGTTCTGCTGTCTTACCATTCCCGTGCTTGTGGTGCTGTGTATCCATGCAAAGTCGCGGCGTGGGAAACGGTTATACAGCATAGCGTTCGTACTGATGTTTGCCTCTCTTTTGGGGGCGCGTTCGAAAAGCGGCATTGTGGTGCTTGCAGTCTGCATGGTTTTGATGGCGGTTTTATTTCGCGCAAAGATTGCTGAAAAAATCCATCTGCGGCAGAAAACCTTGAATGGTGTGATATTATTGACGGCGGTTATTTTGTGTGCTGTTTCGTGTGTGCTGGTGTATCGGTGGGGGGAGCTTTGGAGCTATGACGACCACGCGGATACGCGGATTAGCAAAATTGTAACAAGGGAAGACTGCGTGGAGGTTGTTTACAGGGGGATACCGTTGTTTTTCCGCATCGATGAAAATGGCACGACGCTTGGCACGGCACTATGCATTACAGATGAAAACGGGCAGGCGTATGAGACGATGCAGGAGGAGGGAGCACTTCACTTTACGGAAAAGAGGCTCTCGGCGGTGACGGCGACGTTGGCGCAATATGGGGATTATGTTGCGCTTGAGCTTTGGGACGGCAGTTTTTACTGGTATTTCACCAATCAGACCGCAGGGGGCGCATGGCGTTATCTGACGCATTACGGCAAGCCTGACAAGCTGGACTCCCCTGCAATTTTGGTCTGTGAATGGCTTGAGGGAAAGGAGCGCATTGCAAATGGAAGGGGCTATATCTGGTCGAGGACGCTTCCTATTTTAAAGGAAACGGTTTTTCTTGGCAGCGGACAGGACAGCTTTGCCGTCGTGTTTCCAAACAATGATTATCTTGGCAAGGCAAGGTGGGGATATAAGGATATGATTATCACAAAGCCGCACTGCATGTATTTGCAGATTGCCGTGCAGTCAGGGCTTGTGTCGCTTCTTATGCTTTTTGTGTTTTGGGGGCGTTTTGTGTTTCGGGTATTTTTGGGGAAGGCACAGGGAACGCATGCCGCGCTTTTAACGGCGGTTGCCGTTGGCATAACGGGGTATCTTCTGATGGGGGTTACAAATGACGCAAGCATTGGTGTGGCGCCAGTATTTTGGCTATTGCTTGGCATGGGGCTTCGGCTGGAGCAGGAATGCATGGAATGATTTGCATAGGAAAGAAACAAGACGGTCACAGCCCCGACAAAAGGAGCATGACCGTCATTGTTTATGCCTGATTAAGGCTGCTTAAGGCTCCGAAATCCGGCTGACGCCGACAAAGATTTCAGATATTTTATACCAAGTCGGATAATCCACAATCCCGTTTGCAGGCAGCCCGAAAATGCGCTGGAACGTACGTACGGCATTTGCGGTAGCGCTTCCGAAAATACTGTCCGCCGTGATAACCGGAAGGGCGGGGTAATTTTGCGCAATGCGGTTGAGCTGTTCCTGCATTTGCAGCACCTTCTGCCCCGACGAGCCGATGGTCAAATCGTAGCCCGGCCATGAGGAGGGCACACCTGAAATGTAGGACGTGGAGTTGATATACATATCGCTTCCATAATAATAGCGTATGATTTCAATCGGCGTATACCCCTGATCGCCAAGGTACTTGCTGCCCCACTGCGAGAGCCCGCGGCAGGTGACGCGGTTGCCGTCGCAGTACGAGGTAAAGATGGGCTGGCGCACGCCGGGGCGTGAGAGGTAGTTTGAAAAAATAGAGTCTACGATACGGCTGACGTTTTCGTAGATATTCCTGCCGTGTATCCATTTTTGGTCGTAGGCGGTGGAGGAGGTAATCGTGAAGTTGTAGCCTTGATTGCGGTACCCCGAAACCGCCGCTCATTGAGGGTTCCAGAAGCGTTGTGCTGGACGAGCTGGTGATTCGGCGGAATGGGAGGAAAGGGAGGGGATGAGATGCGGGCAGGCATAAGGAGATTTCGGCAAGTCAGAGGCAGTGTCAAATACTTCGAAAATCTTGAATATTAAGCAAAAAAATGATATGATAAAAACACAAACAGGAAGGGGATAAGGTATGGCAACTATATATGACGGGGCATTTCGGACAATCTTAAATGACTGTCGGAAGCTGATTATTCCTGTAATCAATGAAATTTTCGGGGAAACATATACGGGGGAAGAGGAAATCCGCTTTTCCCCCAACGAGCATTTTTTAGACCAACAGGACGAGGCAGATATAGAGCGGATTACGGACACGAATTTTACAGTTCTCGGGAAGGTGCCAAAGAAATACCATGTTGAGTGCGAAAGCAGCCTGCCGGATGGGAAAATCACGGTAAGGCTTTTTGAGTACGATGCCCAAATAGCGCTTGATGAGGGCGAGGTTATGGAGGAGACACTGACCGTTACATTTCCAAATACGGCGGTTTTGTACTTACGGACTTACAAAAAGACACCGGATAAAATGAAATATGTGATTGTCACGCCGGGCGGAACAGTCATGTATGATGTGCCAATCATGAAGGTACAGGCATATACACTGAATGATATTTTTGAAAAAGGTTTGCTGATGCTGATTCCGTTTTACATTTTTTCACATGAGAAAGGGTTTCCGGAGTATAATAGTAATGGGCAGAAACTGGCAGAACTGAAGGCAGAATATCAGAAAATCTTGGAAAGGCTTGACGAACTGGAACAGCAGGGAGTGATTGGGGCGTTTGACAAGCGGACAATCATAGAGCTCTCCGGTGATGTGATTAAGGAAATTGCACAAAAGTATGAGAATGTGCAGAAAGGTGTAGGTGATATGATGAGCGGAGCATTGATTGAAACAAGTGCAAGAACTATATTGAATCAAGGGATAAGTCAGGGAATAAGTCAGGGAATAAGTCAGGGAATAAGTCAGGGAAGGCTTCAGGGGATTAGTCAAAATCAGAGAGAGACGGCACTTAGGATGTTAAAAAGAGGAAAAATGACAATTGAGGAAATTGCAGAGGATACAGGTCTTAGTGTTGAGGAAGTGGAACAGCTTGCAGGGCTTCAGACAGTGTAGGACAATGAAGAGTAGGAGGTGCCTTATGACAGCAATTAGGCAGGAGGCAATTCAAATGTTGGAAAAAGTACCAGAAGATAAACTGCGTTTTGTAATTCAGATTATGCAGGGCGTGAATGGACTGTTGGGAACATCTGACGCAAAAGGAGAAGAAGCTATATGTTCTTTACAAATGATAAACAGCTTCGACAAGAGAAGGAACTTCCGTGTATGACAATGGAAGATATTTGATAAAGGGATGATTTAAACAGTGGTCAAACGTTTGCTTTATGCATATTGATTCTATGAAAAAGTAGTGCGAAAATGGTATGAATCATAGAAAGGGAAATTAAAATGATTCAGCATATACTTGAATAATCTAAAAAGTAAAATGAAAGGATGTGGTGTTATGGTGGCAACGGAAACTGTAACGATAAAAGTGCCGGCAGGAATGTCAAAATATTTGAATAATATGGATTTAGAATCGGAGCTGACGAGAAATGCCCTTTTGTTGTATCCGGCTATACTTAATCAAACCATATCTCATGGCGGTGCAGCTGAAATCTTGGGAATTAGGAAATCCGAACTGATTGATATTTATGACAGACTGGGGTATTCGTATCTTGATATGACAATGGACGAACTTGATTCCGAATTAGAAATGTTTAGACAGTTGAAAAAAAGGAGGCTGCAAAATGATTGTTGTTTCAGACACAACACCATTAATATCTCTCCTCAAAATTGGGCGTATAGACTTGCTTGAAAGTTTGTTTGGTAAAGTAGTGATACCGCAGGAAGTATTTGAACAGCGTCTGCTCAAATAGGGCTAAAGGTTATGCGAACGATAGGTGAGCTTATATTATATTTATGGAAATAATATGGTTAAAAGGTTTTATGAAAGGTGGCAGTAGATATGTCAACATTACAGGAACAGGCTGTTTAGATGATATGTGGATTATCAGATGATAATGTAAGCTTTTTGATTGAGATTATCCAAAGGCTTATGCCCGAGCAGTATGGAAGCGGAGATGAAAAAATTCACGCATTTCATAGACTGGATACTGCGCGAGCAGAAATCAGGAAGTATTTACCTGATGATTTTAATCCCAATAAAGAATTAGAGGAGGTGCGTGCAGAGCGATATGGCGATATTAGTTGATACAAATGTGATTACTGATTTCCTTATGACAAGAGAACCATTTTATAAAGCATCATCAGAGAATATAAAGCGGCATATTTCATTTGCGATAATCAAGGCATAAAATATGCTGTTTTTGTATTTTATATTCAATTGTAAGGGTGTAAATACTTATATGAATTTTCACGTCATTATGGGGCATTCCATTTTTGATATGTGAATGTCTTTTAAGATGGATTTTTTGCGGATTTTTGTCTGTTGATTATTTCTGCCATTACAATCCTGTCCAGCCGTTCTTGGCGCTTTTTTGTTGCGGTCTTATTCTCATGCCGCTTTTTCCCTGTTTTAAAGTTTACAGTATTGACCGCAAAATGCATATGGAGATGCTTTTCGGTTCCGTCCGGTCTGTGGACGCCGTAATATACCTGAAATCCGTCATCATAGAAATCCTGCGCCATGCTGCGCGCGATTTCCTCAACGGGAATGTCATTTTCATAAATTGCCTCCTGCGCCTCTTCGGAAAACGAATATATTTCATGGTCGATATAACGCCCGAAATCGCCTTTGCGCTCGTGCAGCAGTTGGACGCACCGGAACTGTCTGATTGTCATGTCGATGCCTGTAAAGTCGGTTGCACCCATTGCCCCGCGGCAGATTAAGTCGTTCTTGGATGTTCCGCTTTCGCGGGCGATATATCGGATTACGTTTTTGATGGAGTCTTGGGTTTGATAATTGCCTTTTCCTGCTTTGTTGAGCAGTATGCCGCCTGTCTGCGGTATGTCAGTTGTTTGTGTCATCATAAATTCCCCCCAAATTCAAATTATTTTCCTGTATGTAAGCGATTAAATGATTATCCTTTACCTCAAATTCAGTTGTGCGTGCACTGGAAGCCGATTCTGTTGAGAGGTAAAGTTCGTTTACCAGATTCCAAAGTTCGACAGCGTCGGGTATGAGCTGCAGAAGCTCATGTTTATCGTCCATGCAGCAATTGAGTATATAGCTGCTGAGTGTCTTGCCGTATAATCTTGCTTTCTCCTGCAATTCTTTTTTCTGCTCTTTGGAAACCCTTATCTTGATTTCCGCGTCTTTATTATTTTTATGTATTGTGTCATAACTTTTTATTTTTTAGAATTATTATTAAAGTTATTATTCCTTTTAAGATTATCATTTGATATTATCATTATCTTTCTATACCTCCTCTTACTCCTGTTATTAAGATGATAAAGTTCCTTTATAAGGCATCTCTTTGTAGCAGGTACGCAGAGTTCTTATTTTTTTGCCATCAAATCATTTCCCTCTTTTGATGTGACTGTTTTCCTCCTCTCCTTTTTGGTGGGAACAATGCTTTTTTGATGATTATCAGCGTGTAGGTTTGGAAATAAAAATAATTATTTTTGAAAACGCTTTAACAGGAAGATAATGACAGACCGTGAATGGTATTGGATGGTCATGAGTGAAAAAATGAAAGGATGTTTTTAGGACTGTTTTGGTTCGGAAAGGGGTAATAGATGGATAAATCATATATGACAGTGAAGGAATTTTGTGAGAGGCTGCAGGTCAGCACATCGACGGTTTACAGAATGATTAAGGCAGGACAGATTCCGGCGGTGAAATTTGGGCGGTATTGGAAAATCCCGTGGAGTGTTTTTGACACGATAAGGTAGCCTTTTGTTGCAATAATTGTGTGGTTGCATGTAGTAGCTATGCATAGGTATCTGTATGAAAGTTTAAGGAATGTTAAAAAAGCCTGTTAATGCTGCCGCTTGGACGATTTGCGGTTTGGCAGCCTGCAGGGAGGTATCTGACTGGACATCTTCAAAATCAAGGAATTTAAGGGGAGCCACGTTGAGTACGGCGGCAATATCAAACAGGGTATCCAAAGAAAGCGCCTTTATGATGTTGGGTGCTTCTAAATGTCCGATGAATGCGGGCGTTAATCCGGTCGCTTCTGCAAGCTCTTCCTGTGTTAATCCGCGCAGCTTGCGGTAATAGGCGATTTTCAGTCCGATTTGGCGGTAGTTTTCTGCATAAATCTGTTTCATGGGCAATTCCTCCGTTTGTAATTGTTTTGGCAGATAAATAACAATGATATTTTGTTTTTTTTATGGTAACGAATTGCCGAAGTAATTGACATGGATATACAAATATATTATTATATCTGATAGATATAAATATAGATGCAACTGTAAAACACACTGCAGTACAGAGAAACAGGTTAAAGATAATTCTTCAATAAAAACTGGCGGTTATGATAGGTCTTTTTTAGAGGCAATATGTTTTGCTTTCATTTTGTAAAAAGCCGCAATAAAATTTGCACATCGTCATATTGTGTCGTTGTGGAAATTTATAATATTCATATACTCTTTGAGAAGGGAGGTAATGAATGGACGACGTAACAAGGGCATTGTTCCTTTACTCTAAACTTATTGAAGGGAAAAGCATCAACAAGGCAGTATTCACTACGGAATATAATTGTTCCGGCAGAACATTTGACAGGGATATTGAACGGATTCGGTTATTTTTAAGTGAATCCTACAGTGTGTCGGAAGTAATATATGACAGGGGCAGAAATGCTTATTACATGAGCGGAACAGAACGGGCAGAACTGGATTCAGTGGAATATTTATTTTTAAAGCGTATTTTGACGGATACAAAAGTACTTCGAGAGGACGAATATAAGACACTGATGTCACACTTGCTGTCCGGTACGGAGAAATCCCAATCGTTTGATTTGCTGAATAAAGAACCGTACAACGGCTATCGTTCGCCGTTACATAATAAGGCATTGCTGAAAATACACAAGGATTTGGTGCTTGTCATACAATACAGGAAGTGTATCCGAATGAAGTATTTCAAAAGTAACGGAGAGGAGGTTGAACGGGATGTCATTCCGTGTGCGGTCAGGTATGATTTGGGTTATCTGTACCTGATTGGATACAGGGAAGATAAAATGGACGAGTATCCGGCTTATTTTCGGCTGGACAGGATTTATTCCTTTGAAATCACGAGAAATCAGACAATCCGAGAGCAGGAAAAAATCAGGACATACATGGAATGCTGTTTTAGCGGAGTGGTTCAGATGTATGGCGGCAACTTTGTTGAGATTACGCTTGAATGTAAGGAAGATTACTTTTCATATGTATATGACAAGTTCCGAAATGCAGAAATTGTGGAGCAGGATAAGGAGCTGCTGACAGTAAAAATCGGTGCTTTTGAGGACGGCTTTGTCCGATGGCTGATGGGACAGTCGCAGGATAGGGTGGCACTGCTTGGTCCTGAGAGCACAAAAAATAAACTTGTAGAGAGCGCAAGAAATATCATGAAAAAATACGGAGGTAAAGGCTGATATGGCAAAGAAGATAAGATTTCCATTGGAAATGGAAAACGGGGTCGCGGTTCGTAACATGGTGGAGCTAAGGGAGCATTTTTCATTGGCAAAAGTGTTGGAGTATTTTGAAAACGGGAAACTGGTGGTATGGCTGAGAGACCATTATGAAAACGACATAGCTGATGCGGTTGAGGCATTGGGGAAAGATGAACAGGATTTAGCAAGGAAACTTAGTGAAATTTTTGACATTCCGTATGATGAGAATGCGGAGGAAGAGCTGGAAAGGGCGGCGGAGCGCGCGGAACGGTTGAAACGGCTGAAAGAATATACGGATGAGGAACGGTTTTGGGATAAGGTTGATAATGTCGCTTTTGAACAGGACGAGCTGTATGATTTGCTTGACGAGGATGCGGAGACGATTTATCTGTGCGGAGAACGGTTTTCGATACCGCTGTCAAAGTCGGGCGTTCAGTATATTGGAGTGAACAATCCAACGGTTGTTGTTGATTCGAAAGTTTTGGTTGACTGGGAGAAGAAAGGAATATCGCTGGAAGGGGTTGTTTTTGATGATAAGTATCAAAAAATAGTGAATGAAAATTCTCAAGAGTTTATAGAGGAAGAAGACGAGGAAATTCGGAAACTGGAGATACTTAAAGAATATGGCATAGATGAATGGAAACTCGGCATGGTAGCCTTTAATCAAGATGAATTAAATGATTTGCTTGGTAATTATGAGAATTCTATTTATTTATATGGTGAACATTTTTCGATTTCGTTGGATATGATAGATCAAGAATATATAAATCATAATAAAAGGACTCTTGTTCCTTTGGAAGTGGATGAATATGACCTTTATGAAAGTCGTTCACGTATCAATTTTGAAGGTATTAATAATCCGACAATTACAATTGACTCCGATTTATATGATTTTTGCGAAAAAAATATCTCTTTTGAAGGTGTAAAATTTTCGGATGATAATTTTAGAAAAGCAAATTTGGTTAAGAATGCTTTTTATGAGTATTACGGTTCTTTCGGTAAATGGAGATGGAAGGAAGAGGAGAAAAATCGACCATCAATCTATGAAGTATTTAAAAGCACCGCATTTGACCAAGCTGACTTATCAACACTGGTACATAATGGAGTAAATCCGATTTACCTGACAGGTAATGGACCTTTTTATATTTCGGCGGATAAAAAGAATATGAAATATATTGGCAGGAATTGCAGCGATGAAGATAATCCAAATGTAATCATTGATTCGACAGGATATGTTAATTTGCCGGAAAAAGGTATCGTACTTGAAGAGGTAAATATTGATGGTATGGAGTATGACAGCGAATTAGAGGAATTAGAGTATATGGAATTTGTGGAGGCTTATGAGGAACGGTTTGCTGGTGCAGGAGAAGGAGATGCAGATAAAGCATATACAGATTATAAGAATTTTATGAAAAACTATCAAAAAACACATCCTCAAGATGATATTACATCAGAAGAAAGTTATGAGATGTTTTTTAACTCTTATAGCTCTGACAAAAATTCTCAATCTATTCTACCAACAGCAGGATTGGTAGGAGCAGCAGCAACAGCAGGATTGCGGGAAGCATTATTATTTCTACAAAAGAAAGTGCCTTGACCTGAAAAAATAAACTTGTAGAGAACGCAAGAAATATCATGAAAAAATACGGAGGTAAGGACTGATATGGCAAAAAAGATAAGATTTCCATTGGAAATGGATAACGGGGTTGCAGCTCGTAACATGGTGGAGCTAAGGGAGCATTTTTCTTTGGCAAAAGTGTTGGAGTATTTTGAAAACGGGAAACTGGCGGTATGGCTGAGAGACCATTATGAAAACGACATAGCTGATGCGGTTGAGGCATTGGGGAAAGATGAACAGGATTTAGCAAGGAAACTTAGTGAAATTTTTGACATTCCGTATGATGAGAATGCGGAGGAAGAGCTGGAAAGGGCGGCGGAGCGCGCGGAACGGTTGAAACGGCTGAAAGAATATACGGATGAGGAACGGTTTTGGGATAAGGTTGATAATGTCGCTTTTGAACAGGACGAGCTGTATGATTTGCTTGACGAGGATGCGGAGACGATTTACCTGTGCGGGAAACGGTTTTCGATACCGCTGTCAAAGTCGGGCATTCGGTATATTGGGATAAACAATCCGACGGTTGTTGTTGATTCGAAGGTTTTGGTTGATTGGGAAGAGAAAGGGATATCGCTTGAAGGGGTTGTTTTTGATGATAAGTATCAGGCTGTTATGGATAGCGTAAATAGTGTAAATGAGAGTGTGGAACAGAGAGACTCGGCAAAGACCGTTGTCATTGGTGCATATTCTAAGAATACTTATTTGCCGTTGGGAGATTCGTTTTCATTTGTTTACAGGGACATATTTTCACATGTTGACTTGGAACATGCAATGAAACTGTATGATAAAATAAAACCAGAGTTGGAAAAACTAAATTATGATGGAGATTCTTTAGGGCATTATATAGAGATTATCAAAGAAATTAATGATGCTATAGATTTGTGTAAAGCATCGAGGGAAAAGCTGAATAAGGATTTCAAAGTTTATTCGGATTTTGGTATGCAGTGTTATTGCAGGAAAATGAAAATGTCAATATGCGACACACCGCTGGCATTTATATATGATTATAATAAAAATAATCTTTACACAAGAGTAATTATGCGTATATCTAGGTTTTCTTTTCAGTGGGAAAGTAAAGATGCAAATAAAAATACAGAGAATTTGGCTGATTTTGTTCAGCATTGCGAGGTGGAAAAAAGATATCAATTTCTTTTTTGGGCATTGATGATAATGACAGTGGATAAGGCGGATGCGGAAAAACATTTATCCACTATCTGTCAATTTGCAGAAATACTCTGCATAACGGAGGATGAGCTAGAGGATATTATCAGGATTGTTAACATTATTTATAATCCAAACGAATCGCAAAAATTCAAGACGTATAATATACCAAATTTCTTTAAGAAGGTATTGAAGTTGACGGGGGCAAAAAATTTTAGATTTGCTATAAAAAAGAAGAATGAGTTAGAAGATGTCAATATCAAGAAATCGGACAGAGAACCTACACTATTTGATAAGTGGCTAACAATAGCAGAGAAGAAATCCGATGATGATGTATACCAACTTGTTAATAACTGTATTGAAGAGATACATGCATATATTGTTAAGAACAAGGATGATGAAATCGTGCAGTATGCCATAGCTATGCTGTCAGCAAAAGAGCTTAGAGATGGCGTGGAATGGGTTGCAAAGGAAATTTTTAACAGGAATATTACGGTTATATCTTCTATAAAGAAAGCAAACACTTGTCAACAGCAACTTAGCAATTTGTTCAACAATTATCGTGATGTGATTTATGTTAATGATTCGTTTTTACGCGAGGTTCATGAAATAGGAAGAGATATTGTTCGGACTTCTGTAGAATGTACTAAATATCTTAAAAAAAATTAAAAAACAGATGAGGAGGATATCTATATATGGAAAATAAATCCCTAAAATCCAAATTAGTCCGCTACATCGACGCGGGCTTCCCGATTATCTACATAAACACCTTTGAAGAAGACAAAGTAGACACCATCATTTCAGAAATCAGCAATGGCAAAGAGGTCTATGAGTGGAACGAAACAAACGGCTACATTGCCTTCGAAACAAAAACCCCTATGCAGGAGGACTGCACCCTCGAACAAATGCTCGACCAACTGAAAACGCGGGACCTGCTGGACAGAAAAATCATCATATTAAAGGACATCGCGCCCTACCTCGACGAACCCAAAATCGTCTCAAAAATAAAGGGCATCGCAAGAATCATCAATCAGGGCGCGGATGCGGCGATTATGATTGTCTCGTCGATTTTGGTTATTCCAAAAGACCTTGAGAAGTTCATCACGATTCTCGAAATGGACTACCTCGGGACGGACGAAATCAAGACGGTAATCCGAAACTTTATTCAGGACAATGCAATCAGCCAAACGATTGAAGAGGGGCTGATTGAGGAACTGGCATCCGCCTTTAAGGGGCTCACGGAATTTGAAATACAGAATTTACTGGCATTATCCTATGCCGACGACGGAGAGCTTACCAAGAAAGACCTGCGGCTGATTTTTGACCAAAAGCAGCAGATGATAAAGAAGGCAGGCATCCTTGAAATGATACCGCTCAAGGAAACGGTTGACGATATTGGCGGACTGGAAAACCTGAAAGAATGGTTTATCAGAAAAGCCAAGGTATACAAAAATATGGGCAAGGCAAAAAAGTACGGCGTTGATATGCCAAAGGGCGTGTTGATTGCGGGTGTTCCGGGCTGTGGAAAATCACTCAATGCAAAGGCGGCAGCAAACCTGTTTGAAGTCCCGCTGCTGCGCTTGGACATGGGACGTCTGATGGGCAAATATGTGGGAGAATCCGAGGGCAATCTTAGAAACGCCATTGCTTTGGCGGAGGCAATTGCGCCCTGCGTCCTTTGGATAGATGAACTGGAAAAAGCGTTTGCGGGCATCGGCGGTTCTGGAGGCGGGGCGGAGGTCACCACAAGGCTGTTCGGAAATTTCCTTACATGGATGCAGGAAAAGGAAAGCCCCACATTTGTCGTTGCTACGGCAAACGATATTACGCATCTGCCGCCCGAGTTACTCAGGAAAGGACGGTTTGACGAGATTTTTTATGTCGGTCTTCCGAACAGCGTGGAGCGGGAGAAAATATTTCAGATACATATTAAGAAAAGAAGACCGCAGGATTTGAAGAATATTGAGATAAAGGAACTGGTATCCAAAACGGACGGTTTTAGCGGCGCGGACATTGAAGGCGTTGTGAAAGATGCGGTCGAATCCGCATTTGCAGATGATAAAACAAATGTTCGAACAAAGGATATTGTGGATGCGATTCGGAATACGCACTCTTTGTCGGAAATTATGAAAGAGGCGTTGGATAAAATGGCGAAAGAGTATGAAAAACGGAAATTTAAAAGCGCATCAAAATAGAATGGAGGGACAATCATGGCAGAAAATCAGGTTATGGACGAAAGAAGGCAGGAATATCTGACGGAGCATGAAGCAAAAAGTGTCATCAAAATGTTTCGGGATTTTTTGAAGCTATATAAGGGAAAAGACGCGGAAATGAGTGACCAGCAGTGGCTTGAGATGCTCTTTCGAAGAGAGCTTCCGGAACTGAAAGAAGAGGAAATCAAGCAGGAGTCGGAGCAGATTGTGACAGCCATCAAACGGTTTGACGAAAATCTAGCCTCCTGCAATGAAGCTGCCCAAAATGGAATTTCAAAGGAAAATTGGCTTGCCGACAAGCTGCAGGAGTCGTCAGTCGGGATGTCGGTCAATGAGTATGGAAAAACGCTTGCGCAGATTGATAAAGCCCTGTATGAAAAGAACATGGAGCTTGCAAATGCCCTTTCAAGAAGCAAGGACGGGCATATTATGATGAGCCCCAATCTCGACGGGAACATTGCAGAGCATATGATTGCCGATTCCGCCAAGCTGAGCGCCGTTTTGCAGGGCAAGAATGTTTCTGTTAAAATTCCAAATTCTCATGCAGCTAATTCAGTAGATGTAACTATTGTTAACCATGATATAGATGCCCATAATATAAATCATGAAGTTAAACGGCATAATTATCAGCTTAAATTCGGCAAAGATGCGAAAGCGACAATTGAGTTGATTGAAAGAGGAAATTACAATAATCAACAAATTATTGTACCCACGGAACAGCTTGAAGAGGTACAGGCACATTTTAGAGCAAAAGGCTCCTCCAAGACGATTACAGACCATATAGAGGCGTGGGGCGTAAAGGGAAAATCCTTTACAAAAGAGGAGATGAAAGCGTTGCAGGAACATGCACAAAGCCAAAATGCTGCCCCTGCGTATGACTGGAGTCATTATCAGACAAAGGATTTGGCGTTAAATATCGGTAAGAATGCAGGCGTGAGGGGGGTTTTGTCGGCGGCTGTTACAACGGGGCTGAATATTGCTTCTAAAATATTCAAAGGCGAAAAAGTTGACAAAGATGAACTTGTCGAAACTGCCATTAAAACGGGAGTGGATACTTCTGTCAAGACGGTTGCGGCAGGAACGCTTACGGTTGCGGTTAAAAAAGGCATTCTCAAGTGTATTCCAAAAGGAACACCCGCAGGAGTCATTGCCAACATTGCCTGCGTCGGTATTGAAAATGCTAAGGTATTGAAGAAGATTGCATCAGGCGAGTTGTCGGTAACGAAGGGGATTGACCAAATGGGAAGGGTAACAACGTCAACGGTCGGAGGACTTTGCGGAATGGCAAAAGGAGCTTCACTTGGAGCAGAGCTAGGAACAGTAGCAGGACCAGTGGGAACGGTTGTTGGCGGTTTTGTTGGCGGAACAGTCGGCTACTTTGCGGGATCAAGTGTTGGGAATGCTATTTATGAAGCCGGAAAGAAGGTCGCAGACGCAGCCAAGACTGTTGGAAAAGCGACTATGGAAGGGCTTAAGACGATAGGAGAAGGAGTTGCAAATGTAGGGAAATCTTTTGTGAGGGGACTTGCCAATGCCTTGGGATTTTAAAGCCAATATTATATTAGACAAATACTGAGGGAATTTGTTCCTTTGGTAATTATGGCGGTTTTTTAATTTTATGGAAGTCGGTGGAGTAATCCATCGGCTTCTTTTGTCTTTTTAATGATAGGAACCTGTTTCCTGTTTAACCAGTCGTGAATTATTTGCTGAGAATCAGGTCAGCAAGATTTACGGATTTGACAGCATATATCCGATAAAAAGCAAAGTTTCTGCACTAATATGCATAAACTTTAAAACTTTGAAAATAAATGCACTGTATTACCGTGTTAAAAAATGAGGAACGTTAGTTTACCATAATCGGAAAACTCGCATTTTCAGATATATATGATAACCATAAGCAAAGTACCGACAATAAAAACCTGTCGGTATTTTTGTGTAAAAAAAACAAAAAAGGAGCTTCCTGTATAATTCAAGTATAGGGAATTCCAAGAAAGAAGGTTGA
>CANOMQ010000029.1 GCA_947567595.1 uncultured Lachnospiraceae bacterium
AAGGTAAAGCACTGATGAAATGCTTTATCTCTTACACTTATATGGTACTAAAAAGAACCATTATCAGTCCTTTTTTGAGATATTGATTTACTTCATTATAAAATTTACTTTGTTGCCTTTATCGATGTGTGACTTCTGCCGCCATATCCTCCGTCAAATCCGTAATCACATCGCCCTTCGACTGGAACTCGCACGCATTAAACGGAATGCCGCCCGCCGCCTGCGGCCAGAGCGCAAGTGTGTGGTCTACATAATACTTGTCGAAGCCGGACTTCTCAATCTCCTCCGGCGTCAGGTTTTTGGTGAGCTGATATACAATCGCGCAAATCATCTCAAAATGCGCCAGCTCCTCCGTACCGATGTCCGTCAGAAGCCCTGCCACTGTGTTGTACGGCATTGTGTAGCGCTGTGCAAGGTAGCGCATGGACGCCGCGAGCTCTCCGTCGGGACCTCCGTACTGGGAGATGATAACCTGTGCAATCTTCGGGTTGGTCTGTGTGATTTTTACAGGAAACTGCAATCTTTTTTCATAATTCCACATTAGTGATAGCCCCCTTCCCACGGCCAGTCCTGCGTGGCCCATTTCCATTCTCTGCAATCCATGTCAACGGTGCTTAGCACCAAAGGACCGTATTTTTCGGTATACTCCTTGACCATTTTGTTTTTTGCCATGTTGTAGTGCTTGAATGCGTCCATTGCCTGCTGGTCGTACGGGTGGGTGTCAAGGTAAAGGTTGAGCTCCTTGAGCACGAAGTCAACCTTGCCGATTTCATATAAAAGGTGCTTGCGCTCCGAGCACGAATCGGTATTGCACGGCTTAAAAGCTGTATTCATCATTTCACCCTCCTTCCCGTAAACGGTTTGTTCAGTTCCGGAAAGATGGTGCCTGTTTTAAAGGCGTCATCAAGGTTTTCGTACATATTACAGTTTCTCTGCCACGGTACATACGCCATTGCCACCGGGAACTGCTCCATATAAGGCATTTGGGGTTTCCATTCCTGCATCATGTCTACACTCCTCGATTTTTTATATTTATTACCATATTATGTCAAAACAGGCGATTGGTTACCGCCGCATCTTCTTCCAGAACGCAGGAAGGCACGTCTGCAATCCGCGAATATTTTTCAAGCATTTGGCAATAATCAAATGCAAATGGGTTCACGCCTGTGGGCAAATCAGAAACGGAGGAAAACTATGTATCAGACATTTGAAGAAAACAAGAATTATCTGAATGATACACTGCATGTCAGCGAATGCTTTGACATTGTAAATCGCGACATCACAATCGGCGGAAAAAACGCAGCCTTTTATTTTATAGACGGCTTTTGCAAGGACGAAATGATGCAGAAGCTATTGCAGTTTCTCATGGGATTAAAAAGCGACGACATGCCGCAGACCGCAGATGGTCTGAATAAACTGCTGCCGCACGTGGAGGTTGACCTGACAAGGGACTTTGACGAAATCACCAAAAACGTGCTCTGCGGCGTTTTCGCGGTGCTAATTGAAGGCTATGACGACTGTATCCTGATTGACTCGCGCACCTACCCCGCGCGCGGCGTGTCGGAGCCGGAAAAGGACAAGGTTTTAAGGGGCTCGAAGGACGGCTTTGTGGAAACCATCGTCTTCAATACCGCCCTAATCCGCCGCCGTATCCGCAGCACGGATTTGAGGGTGGAAATGCTCAGTGCCGGAAAAGCGTCAAAAACCGACATCGCGCTCTGCTACATGGACAGCCGTGTTGACAAGGAGTTTTTAAGGAAAATCCGTGACCGGATAAAGGACATCAAGGTCGATGCACTCACCCTCAATCAGGAAAGCCTTGCCGAGTGCCTCTACACCTCGAAATGGTTCAATCCCTTCCCGAAGTTTAAGTACACGGAGCGTCCCGACACTGCCGCCGCGCAGGTTTTGGAGGGAAATATCATCATTTTGGTGGACAACTCACCCTCCGCCATGATTCTTCCCATCAGTATCCTTGACATGATACAGGAGGCGGACGACTTTTATTTCCCGCCCGTCACGGGCTCCTATTTAAGGCTCTCGCGGTTTTTAATCCTAATCCTGACCTACTTTGTCACGCCGACGTTTTTGCTGCTCATGCAAAACCCCGACTGGATACCTGCCGGATTTGAATTTATCGTCGTGAAGGAGGACATCAACGTGCCGCTTATTTGGCAGTTTTTAATCCTTGAGCTTGCCATTGACGGTCTGCGCCTTGCGGCAGTCAATACGCCAAACATGCTTTCGACGCCACTGAGCGTCATGGCGGCGTTAATCCTTGGGGAATTTTCCGTAAAGAGCGGCTGGTTTAATGCCGAGGTCATGCTCTACATGGCGTTTGTGGCAATTGCCAACTATACCCACCCCAGCTATGAGCTTGGCTATGCGATAAAGTTTTTCCGGATTATCAGCCTGATTTTAACTGCGATATTCCAGTTCTGGGGATATATTGCAGGAATCGCACTGTTCTTCTTCGCAATCGTCTCAAACAAAATGGTGTCCGGTCAAAGCTACCTTTATCCGCTTATTCCGTTTAACTGGAAAAAAGTCAGCCATGCGCTGTTCCGCTACCGGCTGCCAAAATCACAGGAATGAAAATGAATAATATCTCACTCTTTGGTGTAAACTAAAAAGGAGGGTATCCTCGAAGTCATGCAATGACTTGTGAGATACTCTCCCTTTTCTTAATTCTTCCCCGTTGAGCCAAATCCTCCGCGGTTTGGTCCGGTCAATTCCTCAACTTCCTCAAACTCAATATCCGGCTGCTGTTCCATAATGCGGAACTGACAGATACGGTCATTTAAATGGATTTCGGTATCGCGCATGGCGTACATCGGTACAAACCATGCATCATCATTTCCGCAATATCCGCCCTCGCCCGTTTCCCGGTCAGGGCCGTCAATCACGCCCTGATGATTGACCTGTATCAGCCCAAAATTCTTAAACGTAGAGCTTCTCGGGACGACATGCGCCTCATAGCCCCTTGGCAATTCCACCGCAATCCCAAGCGGTATCAGCTTAAACTCGCCCTTCTTCATCACCACGTCCTGCGCCGCCCGAAGGTCAATCCAGTTTCCCTTTGTAATTTTTTCCAGCCGTTGTACCTTATCGCTCAAATATCTTATCTTAATCTTCACCTTATGCTCCTTATATTCGCAAATCCGTCCTATGCCTTCCGAATCGAACAGCTTCCGCCCACACTAAACGGGATAATGTTTGTCTCACGCCCCATCGGAATATCATCATGATCCGCGCAGTAAAGCACTGGAACTGACTTATCCGCAGACGCAAGCGTCGCCCGCACATCAATAACGCGCTGGTTGCTGCTGCCCTTCCACATCAGCGTCGTATCCTTCTTATCCTGCTCAAACTCGCCATCCACCAGTACATCGACATAATTCATCAGCCCATAATGCATTACATTTTCCCACACATCACCTGTGTAGAGCCAAATCGTCTTATCAGGATACTTCTCCTTGATTTCCATTGCAAGCTGCTTCACACCACTGCGGTTCGCACAGTGGAGCGGATCGCCTCCCGAAAACGTAATCCCTGATATATAGGACTGGTCAAGCTGCTCAAAAATCTCGTTTTTTGCGTTTTCATCAAACTCCAGACCGCCATTCGGATCCCACGTCACCGGATTCTGGCACCCCTTACAGCAGTGCTCACACCCCGCAACCCACAAAACAACCCGCAGCCCGTCACCATTTAGCATATCATCCTTCGTAATATTATGATATCTCATTTTGCCAACCTCTTATCTGATTTATATTTTTAGCATACTTTTCCAATAAGGCTTCGCCATTCAGAAGAACGCCGCCCTTGCGTTCTTCCAAACATTTAGCAATTCTAAGCTCATGTCTTTTATGAGCTTAGAATTGCTTAATGTTTTACATACTCTTCCGCTCCGCAATCTCCGCCATTTTCGCATCATTGAGCCGCGTATCACCATGCACACGCGAATACGACAGATACCCGTTCATACGGTCAATCTTGGTCAAATTCTTGCTCCCACACTTCGGGCACACGTCCATCTCAAGTTCCTGATGACCACAATCGTCACAATACGCAAGCGACAAATTCACGCCCTCATAAAAGCCCATCTCCATCGCGCGCCGAACAAGCGTTTTGATTGCCGCAATATTATAATCAATCGGATATTTCACATACTGGATTTTCCCACCATTTGACAAATCCCAAAAACGGTACTCCAAATCCTGCTTCTGAATGGGCGTAATATCCTCCGTCACATGACAGTGGAAGCTGTTGCTGACATATTCCCTGTCGGAAACGCCCTCGACAATCCCGTACTTTGCCCGAAACTGCTTTACCTGAAGCCCGCACAGGTTCTCGGCAGGCGTGCCGTAAATCGCATACAGGTTGCCGTCCTCCTCCTTGAAGCGGTTCACCTCTTTATTAATATACTCCAAAACTTCCAACGCAAACGCGCCGTCCTCCACAAGCGACTTTCCATTATAAAGCATCTGAAGCTCATTAAACGCCGTAATGCCAAACGAAGCCGTAGCCGACCTTAACAGTGGCTTAATCTTGTCCGAAAGCTTTAAGTTTCCGCCCAAGAAACCGCCCTCACAGTACGCAAGCGGATTGGTTGACGCACGCATGTTTCCAAGATATGCATATGTTCGGATATGAAGCTGACGGATTAAATTCAGATAGTAGTCGAGCACCTCATAAAAATCCCGGCTTTCCTGCCTTGCCTTCGCCAAAATCATCGGTAAATGCAATGAAACCGCTCCGACATTAAAGCGCCCGACAAACACCGGCGTATCCTTGTCGTCTGCCGGGTGCATACCGCCCCGCTCATACCACGGAGAGAGAAACGCGCGGCATCCCATCGGCGAAATTGCCTTTCCGTACTGCTTATACATACTCGCAACATAGCCCTTACCCGTAAGGCTTAACCAGTCGGGATACATCGTCTTTGCCGAGCACTGAATGCCCGCCTCAAACACGTCTTCCAGCTCCTTCCCCGGTCCATGCAGATTTTCATCATATAAAAAGACAATCTTGGGAAACAATACCGGCTTTTTACAGTCCTTCTTGCCCTGTCCCTTCCTGCGCACATTGAGCATGTGGATTGTTGCCATCTTCGCAAACCGCTCTCTGCCGATTCCCGCTGTCACCGTAATAAACGGATAGTCGCCACGGCTGCTTGCCACCGTGTTAAACTTATACTCCCAGCCCTGAAAACCCTGATCAAACTCCCGCTCCACATCTGCCAGCGCAACTTCCTGCGCCTTCTTTTCATCAATGCCAAGCGATCTGTACTTTTCAAGCGCCGACTGATACGTTTTCTCCGCATAAGGAGCAAGGATTTTGTCCACCTCCGGCACAGTAAAGCCGCCATACTGCTGGCTTGCCGCACTCAAAACAATGTCCCCAATCACGTCAAATGCAACGTCAAGCGACTTTGGCTCATTATACCAGATATTTCCCATCTCAAAGCCGCCCGAAAGTACGTTCTGCACGTCAAAAAGACAGCAGTTCATCGTATCGCGCCGCGCCGACATGTCATGCACATAAATATATCCGTCCCTGCAAGCCTGTATCTCCTCGGTCGTCATGAAAAACTTCTGATACAGCTCCTTATTGAACTGGTTAAAAATCAGGCTGCGCTTCGTGGAAACAAGCGCCGAATCCGTGTTGGCGTTCTCCTTATCCCCCACATACATGATGGACTGGCTCTTTTTATACACATCGTCCATCATGCGCACAAAATCCTGCTTATAATTCCGATAATCACGATAGCTCTTGGCTACAACCGGCTTAACCTCCTCAAGGGCGCTCTCCACGATATTGTGCATCACGGGAATCGGAATCTCATCGGTCTCCATCTCGTCCACCTTGTGAATCACATAACTGCATATATGCCGCTTGTCATCGTCCGTAAATTTTGCAAGCGCACGGTATGCGGACTTCCCCACAGCCGTTATCACCTTCTGCACGTTAAACGCTTCCTTGCTGCCGTCCTTTTTAATGACATAAACGGTATTCGTCGGCTTATAAAGCGCACCGTAGTCTATTTCTTCGCTCATGTTAATCCTCCCTTGCATGTCCGGCACACCGTTTTCAGAATATTCACTTAACGACCCGAAATACTATAAATTGTGTTTATATAGGGGGTGTTATTTAATTCATATACAATATATAGTGCCTGTCTACTAGTATATGATAATTACCATACTATGTCAATTAAACTTATTCACAGTAAAAAACAAAAATATTTATATAAAAACAACAATATTTATAAAATGTAAAAATACCTCTTGACTTATTTTGGTTTCATGCTACAAACCCGTCGAAAAAAATTTCTGACAAAAAAAATGTACCGATGTCATTCGATACATTTTTAACAATATGCCTGCTATTCTTTAACGTTCTCCGTTTTTACCTTTGGCTTCCAGCACTTTACACCGATGAAACCGCCAATGCCTGATACGACAATAATGACTGCAAAGGTCAAAAGATACGATAAAGTCATTCTGATAAATTCAATCAAATTTCCCATGAAACATTACCTCTCAATCCGCTTCTCATTCAGTAAGCTATCCTTATCATACCACTTTTTACGGGACATCGTCAAGCGGTTAATGGCTTTTTCCAAATCTACTCAAACTGCGCCCGATAAAGCCTGTAATAAAACCCGCCCCGCTCCATCAGCTCCCCATGCGTCCCCTGTTCCACAATCTCCCCATGATTCACCACCAAAATCACGTCCGCATTCTGAATCGTCGAAAGCCTGTGCGCAATCACGAAACACGTCTTATTCTCCATCAGCCTACGCATTGCCTGCTGAATCTGCTGCTCCGTTCTTGTATCCACATTCGACGTCGCCTCATCTAAAATCAACATCGGCGCATCCAAAAGCATTGCCCTTGCAATCGTCAGAAGCTGTTTCTGCCCTTTGGAAATATTTGTCCCCTCGTCCGTAAGAACCGTGTCATACCCCTGCGGCAGGCGCATAATATAAGAATGGATTTTTGCCGCCTTCGCAGCCGCCACGACTTCATCCATCGTCGCCCCCTGCCGTCCGTACGCGATATTTTCAAAAACACTCCCCTGAAAAAGCCATGTATCCTGTAAAACCATCGCATACGCTTTCCGAAGGCTTGCACGCGTCACATCACGGATTTCGTGGTTGTCAACAAAAATATGCCCGTCCTGCACATCATAAAACCGCATTAACAGATTAATCAGCGTCGTCTTCCCCGCGCCCGTAGGTCCCACAATGGCAACCAGCTTACCATGCGGTGCGTACAAATCCAGATTCTTAATAATGCGCTGCCCCTGCGTATATCCAAAACTCACATTCTCCAGCCGAACATCTCCCCGCACATGGCAAAGTACCTGCGCAGACTCCCCGTCCGGCGCCTCCGTGGGCTCATCAATTGTATTGAACACACGTTCTGCTGCCGCAAGCGCCGATTGCAGCTCGCTCATGATGTTTGCCGCCTCGTTAATCGGCCCCGAAAATTTGCGCGAATACAAAATAAACGACGAAATGCTGCCAATCCGCATATTCCCCGCCAAAAACAGCAGCGCGCCAAACACGCTGACAAGCGTAAGCGAAAGATTGTTGATAAAATTGACTGTCGGTCCCACCACGCTCCCATAGTATTCCGCACGGTAATACGCCTCGACCGCCTCCTCGTTTTTCAGGTCAAGCTTGCGAATGGTATTGTCCTCCTGATGATACGCCTTGAGCGTCTTCTGCCCCGTAATCATCTCCTCCACAAAGCCGTTCAGCTCCCCTAGCTTACGCGAGCGTAGCCGAAACAGCGGGCGCGTTTTTCCCGTAATCAGCTTTGTCAAAAAAATGGAAAGCGGCACCGTGAACACAAAAATCAGCACAAGGCGCGGCGAAATCGCAACCATCATCGAAAACGCCCCGACCACCGTAATCAGCGTCGTTAAAATCTGCACCAAATCGTTTGCAAGCGACGTGTTGACCGTGTCGATGTCGTACGAAATGCGGCTGATGATGTCCCCCGTCTGATGTGTGTCGAAATACCCGACAGGCAGCTCCATCAGATGGGTAAACACATCTTCGCGCATTTGATAGACCACCTTTTTGCTAATCCGTATCATCAGAACGGAAAGCACATACGACAGTGCGGAGGAAACCAAGTAAAAAAGAACCATCAGCGCCGCATAATAAAACACGCGCGCAAAATCTACCCTGCCAAGCCCTGGCTCAATCGCGTCGATGGCATAGCCCGAAAGCATCGGCCCGACAAGCGCGAACAGATTGCTCGCAACAGTCAGCACCAAGGCAAGCAGCATTTGATACCGGTAGCGCAAAAGATACTGCCCCAGCCGCAAAATCGTCCCCTTGCGGTTTTTCGGTTTCTCATAGGTTTTCTGTTTTTCCGCCATTGAATTCCTCCGCCCTACATCTGCGACTCCCGGATTTCCCGGTACACCGCGCAATGTTCCAAAAGCCCCTCATGCGTCCCATATCCCGCCATGTGTCCGTCCTCCAGCACCAAGATATGATCCGCGTGCATAATCGAACTAATCCGCTGCGCAATCACAAGCTTTGTCGTGTCCGCAAAATGCGCCGCCAGCTCATGGCGCAGTGCGGCGTCCGTCCGGTAATCCAGCGCACTCGAGGAATCGTCCAAAATCAAAATCGCGGGGTGGCATGCCAAAGCCCGTGCAATCAGGATACGCTGCTTCTGCCCGCCGCTGAAATTCGCCCCGCGCACGTCCATCTGTGTCCCATAGCCCCTGCCCGTCTCCTCGACAAACTCCTTTGCCTTGGCATACAGGATTGCCTCCTTCACCGCGTCCTCAGACAGTGTCCGTCCCATGCGGACATTCTCCGCAATCGTGTCCGCAAAAATCGTATCGTTTTGAAACACCACGCCAAACAGCTCCCGCAGCCTACCTGCAGGAATGCTGCGAATGTCTTCCCCGTCAATATAAATATTCCCTTCCCCGACCTCATAAAACCGCATTAACAGTGCGGCAATCGTGCTCTTTCCCGCACCTGTCGCCCCGATAATACCAAGCGTCTCCCCCTTTTGCAGCGAAAAGCTAATATCTGTCAAACTCGGCTCACCCTTCTCATACGAAAAGGTCACATGGTCAAAACGGATATACACCCCGTCCGCCGTACAACGTTCGCAAGACACGCACTCGGGCTCTCCCGGCGTGTCAACGATTTCCACAATCCGGTTTGCCGACGCAACCGCCTTGGAAATGATGACAAACATCTTGGAAATATTAATCATGGCATTTAAGATAATCGTAAAATACGTCAAAAACGCGAGAATGGTGCCAACCTCACAATCTCCCTGATGAACCCGGTACGCGCCCGCAATCACGACAAACACAATCCCCAGATTCAAAAACAGGTTGGTCGCGGGATTGACAACCGCCATCGTAACGTCCGCCGTCTGCTCTAACGTGACGACCTCCCTGTTGAGCGCCGCGTATTTTTCCTTTTCATAGTCCGTTTTTGACAACGCCTTAATCACACGGATTCCTGCAATATCTTCCCGCAGCAGCCGCACAAACCGGTCCACTGCCCTTTGCAGCGCATGATACATCGGGATACTTTTTTTGGAAAAATAATACGTCACAAACGCCGTAAGCGGCATGACCGACATCAACACAAGTGTCAGAACCGGATCAAGCGTCAGCGTCACAAGAATGCCGCCAATCACCAAAATCGGCGCGCGCACGCCAAGCCGCTGTACCCTGCCAAGCATTTGATGGACATTGTAGGTGTCCGTCGTCAGCCTTGAAATTAAGGACGGCTTCGTAAACGCGTCCGTTTTTGCATTGGAAAGAACCATGATTTTCGCAAACAAATCGTGGCGGATGGTTTCCGTCGTGTCGCGCGCCACCTTAGACGCCATGCGATTTGCAATCATGTTAAACGTCAGCGCAAGTATCGCACACACGAGCATGACCACACCCCATATGTAAATTTGTACCCGTTCGCCTAAAGGAATGATGGTGTCAATCATATACGCCAAAATCCACGGCAGACACAAATCCATAATCGTACCGATAAATTTAATGACAAAGCCAACCAGCATACGCCCGTAGTAAGGTCTTAAATAGACGGACAATACCTTTTTCATAACAAACCTTAAAGCTCCTTTCAACGTCCGCACACAGCACAATGACTGTCCCTAAAATGGCTCTACAACACGATTTCCCCCACAACGTCCTCAAGCAGGCTCTCCTTGTCGGGGTTATCCGCCGCTGTCGTTGCAAGCGTGTCGCACCGCTCATTTTCGGGGTGTCCCGCATGACCCTTCACCCATGTAAACGTGACATTGTGCGCCTGCTTTGCCCGCAGCAGCCGCTGCCAGAGGTCAATGTTTTTCACCGCCTGCTTTGCGCTGTTTTTCCACCCCCGTTTCAGCCAGCCCTCAACCCAGTGCCGGTTGAAGGCGTCCGTCACATATTTCGAATCGGATATGATTTCCACATCACAAGGCTTTGTGAGCGCCTCTAGCCCCACAATCACCGCCATCAGCTCCATGCGGTTGTTTGTGGTCTTTTTATAGCCTGCGGAAAACTCCCGCTCATGAAGTTGACCTTTTTGGTCAATATATTGCAGCACCGTACCGTAGCCGCCCGGTCCCTCCGGATTTCCCCGCGCGGCGCCGTCGGTAAAAATTTTTACAAACATTCCTCTTTACACGCTCCATTCACCCGTACTTAAAAATTTGCCTGCCATGTCGTCCGCCCTTTGGATAATGTCCTCGGAAAACCCGATAATCTCAAGCAGCCGTATCGCGTTGCGCGTGTGCGCCCGCCCTTTGAGGAGACGATACGAAAACAGCACGTCGCCATTTCGCACCTCCTCCTCGAAGTGAAAATTGTCATACTCCCTGTCCAGCAGATGGGTCAGCTCAATGTCGTGCGTCGCCGCAAAGCAGTAAAGCCCCCGCCGGGAAAGCTTTTTTAAAATCTGAACCGACGCCGCAATCCGCTCCACCGTGTTCGTCCCCCGGAGCACCTCGTCCACAAAGCATAACAGCGGATTGGCGCTGTCCATAAGCGCCGCGTCCACAATCCGCTTGATTGCCTTGATTTCAACCATATAGTAGCTCTCTCCCTGCGCAAGGCTGTCACGCAGCGACATCGACGAATAAATCCGGTAATAATTGCCGCTATAGGCTTTTGCACAGCAGGTATGGATACTCTGCGCCAAAATCGCGTTGACTGCAACGGTCTTTAAAAACGTCGATTTCCCCGACGCGTTTGAGCCAGTGACCAGCATACCGCGCTGCTGGCAAATGCTGTTTGCCACAGGGTGTTCGATACACAGATGGTACGCGTCCTTTATGACAAGTGTGTCATTTTTTCCGTCCGCAAGCACCGGCACACAGAAATACGGTAGCGCCGCGCGCAAATACGCGATGGAAATCACCGCGTCCAAATACCCGACACAATCCGCAATCTCCAAAAGCTCCTGCCCATGCTGCCCGACAATGCCAATCACCTTGTTAAAGCGGATTAAATCGACATGTGTCAGCATTTTAATATAATCAAACAAAATGTCGCCCGCATTGCCCGTCGCCGCGTTGAGCTTAAGCACCATGCCCGCGCTTTTCTCAAGGCTCTTAAACTGCGCCCGTTTCGCCTTTAACCCGTCAAGGTATTGGGAAAACGCCGCGCCAAGCCCAAGCCCCGCAATCCCGTCGGCACATTCCAGCATTCGCATGATATACGCAAACGCCGTGACATACGTTGACGCAATGCCCTTTTGGTTGACATACGTCACGATATTATAACACGCCGCCGCAATCAGTAGCGCCACGCCAAACGTCGGATACAAAAAAACCGACGCAATGGCGAAAACAAGCAGCACAATGCACAGATAATGCTTTGCATTGCTGCGTTTTCCAAGCCCGTTGATATGCTCCAGATAGTCGGCAAGCGCATACGTCCCGCTTTTTCCCATTTCGTCCAAAAGCTGCAGCGTATCAAGGCGCTTTTCCTCCTCCTCCATCATGTACGAAACATGCCGCTCCAGCTCGCGCTTTGCCTGCACATCATCAGAAAGCACCGGACAGCGCAGCATCCGGTAGAGAATTTCCTCCCCCGCAGAGGACTGCGTAAAGTTCATGCGCGCAAAAATGCTGTTCATGTCCAAGTCATTCCACGTAATGTCATCAATCTGATTTGCCGCCGCATTTTTACCCGCAGCATGACGGGATATGGCATGCCCAAAGCCGCTCTCAATGCGCGCAAGCGCCCCCGCGTCCTGCCCTGTTTCGGGAAACGACCCGTAAAGCTGTTTCAGATACGCCCTGTATCGCTGCTTTCGCTTTTTCTCGTCGTGTGCGCCGCGAAGCATCACAAACAAAAACACGGCGTAAATCACCAAAAGAACAAGTATCACTTCCATGCGCGGCACCTAAAGGCTCGACGGACCAAAGCCGTACGGAAGCATTTCTTCCAGTGTTTTATCAATATATTCCTCCTCGGAAACCGCCGTAATCACGCGAAATTCCTTCGGGTCGCAAAACTCCATCATCACCTGCCTGCACACGCCGCACGGATACGCATACCCCGTCAGCACGCCCGCATAGCCGCCAACAATTGCAATCGCCGCAAACTCGCGTTCGCCTTCACTAACCGCCTTAAAAAACGCCGTGCGCTCCGCACAGTTTGTCGGCGTATAACTTGCATTTTCAATGTTGCAGCCCTTGTATACCTTTCCCGCTTTTGTAAGCAGCGCCGCGCCGACCTGATATTTGGAATACGGCACATACGCCATTTCACGCGCCTCAAGCGCAAGACGAATCAACTCTCTATTTTCCATAAATCAACCAAGCTCCCTTTATCACCTGCATATGAAACGACAGGCATATTTTTAAAATTTTAAAATCACGTCCGTCACAAGCCTTGTAAATTTCTCCGCCGCCATGTCCGCAGCCTCCTGCACCTCCTTATGGGAAAGCGGCGTCGGGTTCATGCCTGCCGCAAGATTGCAGACACACGAAATCCCGCAGATTTTCATGCCTGCATGGTTTGCCGCAATCGCCTCCACCACCGTGCTCATGCCCACCGCGTCCGCGAAATTGGAAAGCATTTTTATCTCCGCAGGCGATTCGTAGCAAGGCCCCGTTAGCTGTACATACACGCCCTCCTTTAAATCAATGCCGTCCGCCTTCGCCGTATTCCTTATCATTTCCTGCAAATCCTTATCGTAAACATTTGTCATATCCGGAAATCTTGTTCCAAGCTCGTCAATGTTCGGACCAATCAGCGGATTCGGCGCAAAAATGCCGATGTGGTCGGTAATCATCATCAAATCGCCTGCCTGAAACGCCTTATTCATGCCGCCCGACGCGTTGGTAAGGAATAAGATTTCCGCTCCCAAAAGCTTCATCAACCTTGTCGGCAGCACAACGTCCGATACGGGATACCCCTCGTAATAATGCACGCGCCCTTTCATGCACACGACAGGCACCTCACCCACATACCCGAAAATGAATTTCCCGTCATGCCCCGGGACGGTTGACACGGGGAAGCCTTCAATATCCTTATAATTGATTTCCGTCACAACTTTTATATTGTCTGCATAATTGCCAAGCCCCGAGCCAAGCACCAGCGCTACCTTTGGCACAAAATCCGTTTTTGCACGGACGCTGTTATAGCAGTTTTTCAGTTTTTCGTATAATTCGTTCATAAAACATTCCTCCTTTTCCACCAAACGTCTTCTGTCAACTCTTATTTTTTAGTATAACATATCCGCAAAACACGGGCAACATAAAAACAATGCCGAAGAAAAACATAAAAATTTCAACATGCAATTTTCACCACAGATTGAAATCGCGGATTGACACGGTCATGCCTATATGCCTGCGCACATACAAAAGACAGCCCGCCCCGCGAACTGCCTTTCTGCATAAAACCATCTTAAATAATAATACAAACCATCCCGCCATTCGAATCATTTACAATCTTCTGCATCGTATCCTGAAGCTTCATCTGACTTTCCTCACCAATCATGGAAACCTTGCTCGTAATCCCGTCATTGACAAGCTGCTCCACCGTCTTCCCGAAAATATTCGTCTCCCAAATCCCTTCCTTCGACGTTTCCGCGTCGGAGATGTACCCGATTAAATCCTGCGCCTGCTGCTGCGTTCCCACAATCGGCGCAATCTCCGTCTCAATATTCGCCTTAATCATATGAATGGACGGGCTTTGTGCCTTAATTTTTACCCCATACTTATTCCCATGTTTAATCAGCGTCGGGTTTTCGAGCGTAATCTCATCGCGCTCCGGCGTCACAACCCCATACCCCTTCTGCCGCACGCTCTCTAGTGCATTGAGCACCTTTTTGTACTCCTTTTTCATATCCGCAAGGCTTGCCAAAAGCTGCATAAGCTGGTACTCGCCCTTGATATTCTCCCCCGTCATGGAGCTTAGAAGCTCATAATAATACTTCGTATCCCCGTCTAAGAGCAACGCCGCCGAGCCGTCCGCGATATTGATGTTGTCATATTTGCAGCGTTTGATATACTCGCTGTCCTTCTCCAAAAGTGCGCACACATCTTTTTCCATCAGGTCGCGCACCGTACGAATGTTCTCTTTTAATTCCTTAAGCTTTTCAACAATCTCCTTTTTCATCGGGTTATCCATCGACATAATGTCCATCCACTTCGGCGTGTAAAATTCCACCGCCGACACCGGAAACTCATACATCACCTGCTCCAAAAGCATGGTAATGTCTTCGCGCCTTAACTGGTCAATATTGATTGGGATTGCCTTCACCTGATACTTTTTCTCAAGCTCCGTCGCAACCGCCTTTGCTTCCTCCCCGTACGGCTTTGTCGTGTTGACCAGCACAATAAACGGTTTTCCAAGCTGGCTAAGCTCCGCAATCGTCTGTCCCTCCGCCTCTCGGTACGACGCGCGCGGGATTTCCCCAAAGCTGCCATCGGTCGTGACCACAATACCGATTGTCGAATGATCCTGAATGACCTTCTTCGTGCCGATTTCCGCCGCCTGCGTAAACGGGATTTCATTGGGGAACCACGGCGTTTTGACAAGCCGCTCTGTATCCTCCTCCATATGTCCCGTCGCACCGTCCACCATATAACCCACGCAGTCAATCAGCCGCACCTTTACCCGGATACCGTCGCTGATTTCGATTTCCGCCGCCTCCTTCGGAATAAACTTCGGTTCCGTCGTCGTGATTGTTTTCCCGCCGCTGCTCTGCGGCAGTTCATCCATCGTTCTTGTTCGCTCGTGCTCATTCTCCATGTGCGGAATGACCATCAAATCCATAAACCGCTTGATAAACGTGGACTTTCCCGTCCTGACAGGGCCGACCACGCCCACATAGATTTCCCCTCCCGTGCGCTGGCTGATGTCCCTGTATAGATTAAATTCCTGATTTCCATCAAGCTTGCTCATATTGTCCCCTTTCTTTTTCTGCATAAATTTTTACAACCGTCATATATGGTTTTTCCACATTTTCTAGTTAAGCTTATGCAGGATTGGACAAAAAAAGAACCCAAAGGTTCTTTTTATTTATTGACCATCAACTTAATCATCGCATCATTGAGCCCCTTTACCGTGAGCTTATACATCGGGAAAATCTCCTTTACGGCAGTCTCCGCCTCACGCCACGGCGCCCTGCCCGGCGCCATTTTCGGGTTCATCCAAACGACCTTTTTATAATGCCGCTTCACAAGCTGTAGCCACTGGTAGCCGGAAAGCCCGCCGTTTGGCCCCCTGTAGTTTCCGGTGTCCGAATACAGTTCCTCCGGCGCCATTGCCGCATCGCCGACAATAATCACCTTGTAATCACTGTCCGCATTGCGAAACAGCCATTCCGTGTCAATCCAGTCGCCGTTCTCGCATTCCGGCGTCTTATACAGCTTGGAGTATATACAATTATGGAAATAGTAGACCTTCACATCTTTAAAATGGTTTGACTTATTGACCGACTGAAACAAATCATTCATCAACCTTGTATACGGAATCATCGTCCCGCCCGAGTCCATTAACAGCATCAGCTTAACAGCATTTTTTCTTGGACGCATCATTTCGATTTGCAGATAACCGCCGTTGTTGCAGGTCTTGTCAATCGTCGTGTCAATGTCAAGCTCCGTCTTTGGAATGTCAAGCTTTGTCGAAAACTGGCGGAGTCTTCGTAGTGCCATCTGAAACTGCCGGTTGTCAATCACCTTGTCGTCGCGAAAATCCTTGTACTTTCTTGCGCCGATTACGGCAAATGCCGACTGATACCCCGTCGCGCCGC
Organism: uncultured Lachnospiraceae bacterium; assembly: GCA_947567595.1. Classification (GTDB taxonomy): domain Bacteria; phylum Bacillota; class Clostridia; order Lachnospirales; family Lachnospiraceae; genus COE1. The sequence continues at coordinate 16,271 of CANOMQ010000029.1, forward strand.
CCACGCGCACGCCGCCCACGTTGCCGCCCGTATTGCCAAACTGCGTCTTTCCCATCGTGCCAATCCAAAAATTGCCGCCGTTATGCTCCTCATTTTGGTCTTTCAGGCGCTCTTTGAACTTCTCCTCCACGTCGTCCTTGTCCACACTGATTTCCTCAATCTGATTGAGCCAGTGCTTCTCCTCCTCGTGCAAAAGCTCCGTCATCTCCGGCTTATCCAGCCATGCGAGCATATTTTTGCCGACCTCGTTCTCGCTCATAATCCCTTTAAAGCATTCCTCAAACGCCATATCAAATTTGTCAAATTCTGTCTCACTTTTAACCAATATCATACGCGAAACATAGTAAAACTGCGTCAGCGAGCTTTCACAAAGCCCTTGATTGAGCGCGTCCTGAAGCGTGAGCCACTCACTGAGCGTCACGTCAAGTCCTTTATTTTTTAACGTATAGAAAAATTTTGAAAACATCCGCGTTCCTCTGCTTTTATCATATAACTGTTACAATCATCCCATATGAAATCTCCGAACCTGATTACAGATTTTTCATATTTTTAACGGTTTCCAAATCCTCGTCCTTTTTTACGACAACACCCACAAACGGAAGCTTTTCACGCAGCGTATCCGCAGAAATCCCTCCAATCTGCAAGGCATTAATCCAGTCAATCAGCTCTGATGTACTCGGTTTTTTGCGAATGTCACGCATTGCGCGGATATCATAAAACACCTGCATTGCGCCGCGCATTAAATTCTCCTCCACATCAGGATAATGCGTCTTGATAATCTCCTCCATCAGCGCCTCGTCGGGGAAATCAATATAGTGGAAAATACACCTTCTAAGGAACGCGTCCGGCAGCTCCTTCTCGGCGTTTGATGTGATAATCACAATCGGTCTGTGCTTTGCCTTTACGGTGCGCTTTGTCTCATGGATATAAAATTCCATCTGGTCTAGCTCCCAAAGCAAATCGTTTGGAAATTCCAAATCCGCCTTGTCAATCTCGTCAATCAGAAGCACCACCTGCTCCTCGCTCTCAAACGCCTCCCCAAGCTTGCCAAGCTTGATGTACCTTGCAATGTCGTCAACGCCCTCCTCGCCAAACTGCCCGTCATATAGCCTTTGGATTGTATCATACATGTACAGACCGTCCTGCGCCTTCGTCGTTGATTTGACGTTCCATATTATCAGCCGCTTTCCAAGCGAATTTGCCACCGCCTGCGCAAGCATTGTCTTGCCTGTGCCCGGCTCGCCCTTGATTAACAGGGGCTTTTTTAGCGCGATTGCCACATTCACGCTCGCCAAAAGCTCCTCGCTTGCCACATAATCCTGCGTACTGTTAAATGCTGTGTTCACCATTTTATTTCATATCCTCCATATTTTCATTCCATTGTGCGTCGCCGACCAGTTCTATCTTTTTGTCCCGAAGCATTAAATCCCTCACTGCCTCGGCTGCATTCTTTTTTTGGAACAGCACTTCGTTGACCTGCTCAATAATCGGAAGCTCCACATCGTATTTCTTTGCAAGCCCCATCGCCGCCTTTGCCGAGAAAACGCCTTCGACAACCATCTTGACCTCGTCCATCGCCTCTTCCATTGTCTTGCCCTGTCCGATTAAAATGCCTGCACGCCTGTTTCTGCTGTGCATGCTTGCGCAGGTGACAATCAAATCACCGATACCCGAAAGGCCACAGAAGGTCTCAAACTTTCCGCCCATCGCAATCCCAAGTCTTGCAATCTCCGCAATGCCGCGCGTAATCAGCGCTGCCTTCGTGTTGTCGCCATATCCAAGCCCGTCCGCAATGCCCGCTGCAAGCGCGACGACATTCTTAAGCGCCGCCCCAAGCTCAATGCCAAGCACGTCAGGACTTGTATATACGCGGAACACATCGCTCATAAACACGTTTTGGATATACTCCGCCGTTTTCCGCGAGCCTGCACCGACCACGATGGTCGTGGGAATGCCCCTTCCGACCTCCTCCGCGTGGGAAGGTCCCGAGAGCACCGCGACATCTGCCTGCGGGATTTCGTCCTCAATCACCTGCGAAAGCGTCATCAGCGTTTGTTCCTCAATGCCCTTTGCCACATTGACAATGATTTGTCCCGAAGCCGCAAACGCCTTCATCTGATGTGCCGTGCTTCTTGTAAACGCTGACGGAACCGCAAGCACAAGAAGCTCCTTGTCCGCCATCGCCTGCTCCAAATCCGTCGTAAAGCACATATCCCCGGCAAGCTTTACGCCCGGCAGCTTCTCCTTCTGCTCATGCTCCCTGTTTAACATCTCGATTTCCTGTTCCAAAGCTGACCACACGGTAATTGCATGACCGTTGTTGTGCAACAGTACGGACAGCGCAATCCCCCAGCTTCCCGCGCCGATAATTCCAATGTTCGCCATTCTTATCACCACGCTCCTTTCCGATTATTTATTTTCTTTTTTTGTCAAATAAGTCTTTCGTTCTTCTCCACGCAGCAGCCTTTTGATATTTTCCCTATGCCCCCAAAACGCAAGTGCCGCCAAAAGCACTGTCACAAGATAAAGCTCATACAACGCCCCCTGCGACATGCCAAATACGCCAAGTTGCCCGAACACAACCATCTCCGCAATCAGCAGAAGCTCCGTCACAAGCGAGCCAAGCGACACATAATGCGTTGTAAAAAAAATCGTCAGAAAGCTTATCGCCTGCGGAAGAACCATATATGGGTGGAAAAACACTATCAGTCCTGCCGTGCACGCAATCCCTTTTCCACCCTTAAATCCTAGATAGCAGGGAAAATTGTGCCCAAGCACCGTACCTGCTGCGGCATAGATTGCCAAAAGGTACAGTATGTCACCATAGCGCTCCCGGAACAACAGGCGCACCACCATCATCGCAAGCCCTGTCTTTAGCATATCACAAAGCAGTACGATAATGCCCGCCTTCTTCCCCAAAACACGCAGCGAATTTGTCGTGCCTGCATTCCCGCTTCCGTACTTGCGGATATCAATCCCGTGCAGTCTCCCGTAAATATACGCGGTCTGAAAGCACCCAAACACATAGCCAATCAGTAAGCACACCAACCGTATCATGCAAAAATACCTTGCCTTTCGATTTATTTATTTTTCGTCTGAGGATAAAAATTTATTTTTCATCCTTGCGTTCCCTGATAATGAATTTTAACGGCGTCCCCTTAAACCCAAACGCCTCCCTTATCTTATTCTCAAGGTATCTTGTATAAGAAAAATGCATAAGCTCCTTATCATTCACAAACACGACAAACGTCGGCGGCTTGACCCCCGCCTGCGTCGTATAATAAATTTTAAGCCGTTTTCCCTTGTCCGAGGGCGGCTGCTGCAGCGCGACTGCCTCCGTGACAATCTCGTTGACTACTCCGGTCGAAATACGCATGGACTGATTTGCTATCACCATGTCAATCGTATCAAACAGCTTTCCAATCCGCTGTCCTGTCACCGCCGAAATAAAGACAATCTCCGCATACGTCATAAACGAAAGTGTGTTGCGGATTTTCTCCGTAAAGCGGTAAATCGTCTTGTCGTCCTTCTCAACCGCGTCCCACTTGTTGACCGCCACAATAATGCCCTTGCCTCTGTCGTGCGCGATTCCCGCAATCTTTGCGTCCTGTTCCGTCACACCCTCCGTCGCGTCAATCATTAAAATCACCACGTCCGCGCGCTCTACCGCACTGACCGTACGGATAATCATATAACGCTCCAGCTCTTCCTTAATTTTATTCTTTCTGCGAAGCCCTGCTGTGTCAATAAACACATACTCCTTGCCGTGATACTTGATTTCCGTGTCAATCGCGTCCCTTGTCGTTCCCGCGATTTCGGACACAATCACCCTGTTCTCGCCTGTAATCTTATTGATAATCGAGGATTTCCCCACATTGGGCTTACCTACAATCGCAATGCGCGGGCGCTCATCCTCCTGCGCGTCAACCGCTTCCTTATCAAACAAATCCGTCACGGCATCCAACATTTCGCCAAAACCCAGCTTGTTTGCCGCAGAAACCGCATGCGGCTCGCCGATTCCGAGATTATAAAACTCGTACACATCTGCCTCGTATTTCGCAAAGCTGTCCACCTTATTCACCACAAGCACGACAGGTTTTCGGCTTCGCCGCAGCATATCCGCAACCTTCGCGTCCGCGTCAACAAGCCCCTGCTTCACATCGACGAGAAAAATAATCACATCTGCCGTGTCAATTGCAATCTGTGCCTGCTCCCGCATTTGCGAAAGAATGATGTCCTTACTGTCCGGCTCAATGCCGCCTGTATCAATCAATGTAAAATTCCAGTTCAGCCAGTTGATGTCCGTATAAATCCTGTCCCTTGTGATACCGGGCGTATCCTTTACAATTGATATTTTTTCGCCCGCAAGCGCGTTAAACAGCGTAGACTTTCCCACATTGGGACGACCGACCACTGCGACAATCGGTTTCTTTGTGCTTGTTTCCATTCCATAAACTCCGTTTCTATTCTATAATCCTATACTCCATTCCAATCCAATACCGCGTCAACAAAATCCTTTCCGCTTGATTTTACAATATCTACCGGAACTTGTAAAGCCTTTTCAAGCGCTTCGACCGTCATATCGTCAAGGAACACACGTTCACCGCTCTTTAAGACATTCTGCGGCAAAAGCAGCCGCTCCCCTAAATCCTGCCCCGTAAGCTGTGCCTCCAAATCCTGTCCCGTAAGCAGCCCCGACACCGTTATCAGCTCCCCGAAAAAGTCATTTCGTATCGGGTAAACCATGATTTGGACAAACTCAAAAGCCGCCATGACCGCGTCCGCCATTTCCTTAATATACGGATAGGCAAGCTTTCCCGTCGCAATGGAGAGCGTCCTTTTTTTCCTGCCTGCAATCCGTTTATGACTGCGCTTTGCCTGTGCAAGCGCCTGCGCAAATTCATCTAACAAAAGCCGTATCATGCCGACACCGTTTTCCAGTTGCAGATACCCGTCATAGCGCGCCTCCTCGGGCAGCTCCTCCTGCGCCAAAATATACCACTCGTCACTTGCATGGACAAAATGCAGACCGTATTCGGGGTAAAGCCTGTCCTGCCATTTGTGAATGACCGCAAGCACCGCCCTTGCGTCCTCCCTCGTAAACGGCTCTAGCGGATAAAGCCCCTCCCTGTACTTGGAAAGCCCCACCGGAACAACCGATACACTCTCAAGGTTTGGCAGATACTGCGACAAATCCTGAATGCTGCGCTCTAGCTCCTCCCCGTCGTTGACACCTTTACAAAGCACAATCTGCCCGTTCATGGTAATCCCCGCCCGCGCAAGCCGCCACGCCTTTTCGAGTGCCTCCCCCGCAAAACGGTTGTTGAGCATTTTGCAGCGAAGCGCCGGATTGGTCGTCTGAAAGGACACGTTAATCGGTGAAAGGTGATATCGGATAATACGCTCAATATCGTCGTCCGACAGATTGGTGAGCGTCACGTAATTTCCTTGTAAAAAAGAAAGCCTTGTGTCATCGTCCTTAAAATAAAGTGTGTCACGCATTCCCTTCGGCATTTGGTCGATAAAGCAGAAAATGCATTTGTTGTGACAGGAGCGGTAATCATCCATCAGCCCGTTTTCAAAGGAAATTCCCAAATCCTCATCATAATCCTTATCAATTTCCAAAAGCCATTCCTCGCCCGACTTTTTGCGGATTAACACCTCAATATACTCGTCCTGCGTATAATACTGATAGTCAAAAATATCCTCAATTTTGTTACCGTTGATTTCAAGAAGCGTATCGCCCGCCTCAATTTCAAGTTCTTCGGCAATACTTCCCGGTTCCACGGTCTGTATGACATGCAAATGCTGCTTTTTCATTCCAAAATTCCTTTATATTTCCTTGTTTTATGATACGAACCACGTAACAGTCAGCCTTTGGCTTCCTGTTACAGACATCAAGCCATGCAAAACCACTTCGTGGTGGCTTGATGTATCTCAACCACTACGCTGTTTCACGAACTTTGCAGCAAGTGCAAAGTTCTGAGCTGAACTGTTACTAATCACGCTCATTATACTAGAAATTTCTTGACGTGTCACTACCTGAATGTTATAAAATATAAATATATGGAACTAGAAAGAAAGGAACGAAAAAAATGCCCCATTTAGATGAACTTAAGAACGCACTGCCCGTGGCACCCCTAAAGCTTATGGTTTTGGACAGCGCGGCAGAGCTTGGCAGTAAGGTAAACGACTATCTTGTTGATTACCGCCACAGAGAAAAAAATGCATATATCAATGATCCTGCGTTTCAGGGATATGTGGAAAACAATTATCTGTTTCGCTTTTCTACACCGCGCTTTAACAGCGGGGAAGGAAAGGCTGTTTTGGCGGAAACCGTCCGCGGTAAGGATTTATTTATCCTTGTTGATGTGTGTAACCACAGCCTGACCTACAAAATGCAAGGTTATGTAAACCATATGTCCCCTGATGACCATTATCAGGATTTAAAACGCGTGATTGCTGCGACGAACGGCAAAGCACACCGTGTCAATGTCATTATGCCCTTTTTGTATGAAGGACGCCAGCACAGACGTTCGGGAAGGGAAAGTCTTGACTGCGCATACGCGTTTGAGGAGCTTTCCAATATGGGTGTCAGCAATTTCATCACGTTTGACGCCCACGACCCGCGTATCCAAAACGCCGCACCCCTGACCGGATTTGACAATTTCACCGCGCACTATCAGTTTACGCGCGCGCTCCTGCGCTCCGAAAAGGACTTGGTGCTGGACAAGGATCATATTATTGTCATTTCTCCCGATGAGGGTGCGCTTGACCGTGCAATTTATTTTTCCAGTGTCATCGGCGCCGACACCGGAATGTTTTACAAACGCCGTGATTATTCAACGATTGTCGGCGGAAAAAACCCGATTGTCGCGCATGAATTTTTGGGAAATGATATTGAAGGGAAGGATATTATCATTATCGACGACATGATTTCCTCTGGTGACAGTATGATTGATACTTCAAGACAGTTAAAGGCAATGAAGGCAAAGCGCGTGTTTATCTGCACGACCTTCGGACTGTTTACAAACGGACTTACCGCTTTTGATAAGGCATATGAGGACGGCGTGTTTGACAAGGTTATCACCACCAATTTAAGCTACCGTCCGCCCGAGCTTCTGACAAAGCCTTATTATATGGAGGCGGACATGAGCAAATTCGTGGCATCCATCATCAACTTCATGAACCACGACCTCTCTATGGAAATCGTATCGACACCGACCGAGCGGATTCAGCGGATTATTGAGCTTTATAATGATGATATGGAGATTTATCAGGTATAAAAAGCAAAAATATGCAGGAAAAATGCCAATGCGCTTCCTTTGGTTATCCCAAGTGAAGTTCATTGGCAAAAATTCCTTCATAATCCTGCAACTCATGAAACATGCCATCAACAATGACCGTTCCAGCCTGTATTCGGTAAATCATGATAAATGCATGTCTTTGCATTCTTATTTTACGATACCCATATTTTGCCAGCAGTGGATTGTCACACACCTTCAAGGAGTCTGCCACAACAGACAACCGCTTTTTTGTTTCCTTGGCGTCTGCAAGAATTGCTTTTGCTGCCTGACTGTTTTTCAATATATTCATTGTATAATCAACATACCTGTCCAGTCTATGTTTTGCAGGCGGCATAATAATCACTCTATAAGCCATATTTCTTACCGATTTCATCAAGCGCCTTGTCGAAATCCTCTCCCTCCCCGTTCTGATAACAGCTTCTTGACTGCTCAAGCTCCGATAGGATTTCCTTTCCGCTTAACGGTTTAAACGGATTATCCTTGCAGTAATTCATCAATAAATAACGCTGTATCTCTGCCTGTCGTTCCTCTGGTATCGTTGACAGCAGTGCCAAATTCGCCTCAAGTGTACTCATTTTATACGCCTCCAATCACCACGGCATTCCCCGCCTGTCCTAATTTCATCATAAAACAATTCCCTGCACGGTGCAAGCCATAAATACAGGGGACACTTTTTCATCATGCCCCCTGTATCACATGCATTCTCCAATAACGGATTACATAACATCACAGACAAATCCGCTGAAAGCTCTTCTTCCCTTTCTTCACGACAAATTCATTCTCAAACAGCCCTTTCGCAAATACCGCCTTCGCGTCTGTCACCTTTTCGCCGTTTACGGACACGCCGCCCTGTTCGACCGCGCGCCTTGCCTCCGACTTTGACGCAGTCATTCCTGCCTTGACCAAAATCGAAAGAATGTCAATCGCCCCGTCCGTAAAATCGGCGTCCGAAAGTGTTGTCCTTGGCATGTTCTCCGAATTTGCGCCGCCCGCAAACAGTGCCTTTGCTGCCTCCTGCGCCTTGTCTGCCTCTTTTGTGCCATGCACAAGCTGCGTCAGCTCATACGCAAGGATTTCCTTCGCCTTATTTAACTCGCTGCCTTCCCATTTTTCCATCGGCGCAATCTCCTCAAGCGGCAGGAACGTCAGCATTTTGATACACTTTATGACATCTGCGTCAGCCACATTTCTCCAGTACTGGTAAAACTCGTACGGTGATGTCTTTTTGGCATCAAGCCACACCGCGCCCGACTCCGTCTTGCCCATCTTCTTCCCCTCGGAATTGAGCAGCAGATTAATCGTCATCGCATACGCGTCCTTCCCAAGCTTGCGCCGGATTAGCTCCGTGCCGCCAAGCATGTTGCTCCACTGGTCGTCACCGCCAAACTGCATATTGCAGCCATAACGCTGGAAGAGCTCCAAAAAGTCGTAGCTTTGCATAATCATGTAGTTGAACTCCAAAAAGCTAAGCCCCCGCTCCATGCGCTGCTTGTAGCACTCCGCCGCAAGCATTCTGTTCACGCTGAAATGCGGCCCCACTTCCCTTAAAAGCTCCACATAATTCAAATCCAACAGCCAGTCGCCATTGTTTACCATAATCGCCTTATCCTCGCCAAACTCGATAAAACGGCTCATCTGCTTTTGAAAACACTCAATATTGTGCGCAATGTCCTCCTTCGTGAGCATTTTGCGCATGTCCGTCTTTCCCGACGGGTCGCCAATCATGCCCGTGCCGCCGCCAAGCAGCGCAATCGGCTTGTTGCCGCCCATCTGCAAACGCTTCATCAGGCAAAGCGCCATAAAATGCCCCACATGGAGACTGTCCGCCGTCGGGTCAAAGCCGATGTAAAACACCGCCTTGCCGGAATTAATCAGCTCCCTGATTTCCTTTTCATCTGTCACCTGCGCAATCAGTCCCCTTGCCACCAATTCATCATACAACTGCATTTTCGTATCCTCCTTTTTCCAATAAATGCCGCGGGACAGTTTTTCCATGCAACAAAAAAACCCGTCCCTGAACTGTTGTTTCATTCAAAGGACGAGGTTTGTCACCACGTGTTACCACCTTTATTCACGCAGAACTCACATCCTGCGCCTCAGTAAGTACGGGATTTTCTATTAAGAATAAATCCGATACTCCGCCCAAGATAACGTTCGGGCACTCCGTCACAGCCTACTCTCAGCCTCCTGATTTTGGTGTGCAGCTCCAAGATGTATTCACCAGTGCATTCCCCCGCGTCTCTCATCAACCGACCACTTTCTGTTGGCTTACGCAAAAGCTACTTTTTCCCTTCACAGCCTTTTATCACTATCAAGTATAAAGTGATTATAAACACTCCGTTTTTATTTGTCAACCATATTTTTCACCACATTTTTATAAAATGCAAAGCCGTTCTTGCCATGCTCCTTTACATAATACATCGCACTGTCCGCCTTTGACACAAGCTGCTCCACGTCCGTATCGTCGTCCGGGTAGACGCTCACGCCGATACACGCGGAAAGTCCGGTATGCTCCGCATTGCACGCCTTCTTAATCTGCCTGATTTCTTCCTGCAGGCACCCAATCTTATCCGCCGCAATCTTCTCGTCGCTGTCCTTGACAAAAATGATAAATTCGTCCCCGCCAAAGCGCGCCACAATGTCATCACTCCGAAAAATCCGCTTCATGCCCGCCGCCACGCCAATCAGTATTTCATCACCCGCCAAATGACCCATCTGGTCATTGACATTCTTGAAATTGTCAAGGTCAAAAAACAGCAGAATGCCCTTTTTCCCATCGTCCTCCATAAACTTCCTGACCAGCGCGTAAAACGCATTCTTATTGTAAAGCCCCGTCAGCTTGTCCCGCATGGAAGCGTCGCTTAACTGCATCATGCGGTTCACCTCTTTGTCAACGTCTGTCATTCTGCCAAGCATACGGTAGACCTTCCCGTTCTTTTCCATACTGCTAAGCTTCACCTTATGCCAGCGGCTGATACCGCCCGCCACCTTAAGGCGTATCTGAAGCTCCGGCTTCTTTTTGCCCGTCCGAAGCTCCTCCAATGCTGCTAGGAAAAGCGGCAAGTCCCCCTCGTCAATAATTGTCCCAAAAGCCGCCTCCTCGCTTCCATCTGCAATCCGTCTTGGCGGTGCAATCCCGAAACGCTCTTTATAGTATGGAGGCCATGTATACTCGTTCGTCTTCACATCGCCGTAAAACACAACGTCCTTGGAGTCCTCCATAAAAATCCGGTACATCTCCTTCTCGTCTTCCAGTGCCTCCTTCAACATCTGTTCCCTGCTAAAGTCAATCAGCACGCAGGTAATATTCCGTTGACCATTCAGGTCATTATTCCTTGCCCCGTTTAACAGTATGGGCTTCATGCCGCCGCTGCTTTTAATGCTAAATTTAAGCTCAATCATCTCCGCAGTTGACCATGCCCATCGCAGCCCCTTTTCCACCTTGTCCCTGTCCTCATCGCAGACAAAATCCAAAAACAGACTGTCCGGCTTTGGCGTCACGTCGTCCTCACCGTTTACCACGCACCAAAAACGGTCGTTCGCATATGCCACCCGAAAATCGTCCTTCTTGGTAATCGTCACCAGACCGCCGTGAATATTGTTGGTAATGTTTTTGAGATACTCCTCATTCTTGACCATCATCTGCATGATTTTGCTGCGGTTTTTCAAACGCACAAAAAGAACTGCCACGACAATCAGCACAATGACAAGAATGCCCATCGCAAGAAACAGTATCGGATTGTTTTCAATCTGCTCGGCAAACGACGGGTAGTACATTCTCGTAATCGTGTAATCCACAATCAGTTGGCGTGTATACTCCTCCGGCATTGCCGTAATTGCCTTATTAAAAATCCCCGCAAGCACCTCGTCCTCGCCCACAGTCACCGCGCACGCAAGCGCCTCCTGCGCAACGGAGCTTTTATACAGCATTAAATCACGGTACGACGACCGTTTTAAAAACTCGTCAATCACGTAAACACTCTGAAACACCAAATCGGCTTCCCCTTTTTGGAGAGCCTTGAGCGCCGCCTCCGTGTTGTCCGCGTACTCCACCTCATAGTTCGGGTATGTATCCTTTAAAAACTGGTAGCCCATGAGGTAACCCTTTGTGACAAGAACCTTCAGGGACTTGCTCATGTCAATTGACGCGCCCCTCTTTGCCACAAGCACCATATCGCTCGTAAAAAAAGGCTGCGTCAGCACAATATCGGGATTGCTCGTATTTTCCCCGTAATGAAACACACCGACTGCCACATCGCAGTTTCCCGCAAGCATGTATTCAACCGGATTTGCGCCCGCCGGAAGCTCCAAGTACGCAAACTTCATGCCCGTATTGGTCTCTATCCACTTCATGATATCGATGGAAATGCCGCGCAGCTCGCCGTCCTCCTTGTAGGAAAGCGGCGCCCTCGTCACAAAATTCACAAGCCGTATTTCCTTTCCCTGTGCAATATAGGCAAGCTCCTCCTCGCTGAACTCGATTTCCACACCCGAACGCTCCCGCGCCTGCGCAGCCTGAATGCCAAAGCCGCTTACAAGTGTTACAAGCATGATTACAATGCATAGAAGGCGCATTCCATTTCTTTTTCGTTTGTTACGATAACCGAACAGACTTTTCTTCATATATTCATTTTATCTCCAATGGTTTCGAATATTGTATACAATTTTATTATAAGTCTATATAAAAACGCTGTCAATAAAAAATCGTTTTCCTTGGAAACGGTCCTTAGAAACGGTCTGCCACAACGCTCTTTCGATACGGGTTGATATAGTTCAAATGCCCCTGCTCAAATTTCTGTTCCAATGCTTCCAAGCCATTTTGTTTTTTGTAATCCCGTTCCTGAATTGTTATCGGAATAAGCCATAAAAACCGTATCAGCCCTGATTTTATCTGATGGTTTTCAAAGCACGAACCATCCAAGTATGGCAGTGAAATCAAGCCATACAGCTCGATTGCGCTGGCGTTCGGATAATCAGACATTCCGCAAGTCGCATAGGTCCACATATTCCGACTGCTGCCCGGAGCAAATTTCAGGATTTTAAAATTGGCAGGCAATTCATTTACTGATCCTTTGGTAAATGTGTGCTCCGTAAATGCGCCCCAAAATTTGTAGTAGTGCGATTTTATATCCTGACTATTGCTCATGCTTTTTGCTCCTTTCAGGAACTTTTATTCTGTCTGCTGACAGACGTTAAATATACCACAGGATTTTTACAATAGAGATATGTCTCGAAATTTTCTCAATGTAATGAAGCTTTGCCGCCAAAACTCGAACCTCACTGCCATTGCTGACCGCAAAAATATAGTAATTATTATCGGATAACGAAGGCGGGGTTACCTTCCTTTTCCGTCATCCAAACTGCTTCCTGCTACTTTTGTAAAACCGTATAGATTTGTTCCTTTGGCAGCAGTAAATGAATATCTTCTCCAAGTCTTTTCTTCCTGTCCAGCTCCTTTACATAATCCGTGATGTCCGTAAGCTTTACAATCCATTCATTCACATACTTTTTTACAGCTTCTCCCCTTAACCCAAGCTGGATTGACCGATAGTCCAAGGGATTTCCATGCACATCCCGTTCCGGGTCCCACTGGCACCTGATTTCGGATTTTTTTATCTGCTCTTTCCATTCCGAAAAGCTTATCCCCATTCCATCATGGTATGAGGACAATACGGCATTTTGGACAAGATAGTCAAAGGCGCTGCGCTTGATGTCAATTGCAAGAATGTGCTCCTGATTTTCTTTCGTTCCCCAGCCACACCGATACATCATCCACAAAAAAGAGGGGTTTATCCAAGTCATTCTGTCCATGCAAAAGCCCTTGCCAAACGTGCCTTTTTCCAGCGCCTCGTTTGCAATTGTGTGATTGTATGCCTGATAAACCCTGATTGTAGCTTCCGTGTAGAATGCCCGTATTTCCTTTTTCATAAATCAAATCTCCCATTCTGTTGTTATTTTGGCTGCCCTGTCCACAAAACTGACACTACTGTCATTTTTGCATGTACAAGGTCTTTTAAATTCCATTGCGTTCTGTTCTTTAATATATAATCGTTATATTTTCATACACGCTTATTTGTTTCGGTTTATCTTTCTTTTTCACATGAACTGTAAACATATGTGGTTTATAATATCTGTAAGTTTTATATTTATTCTCAGGTGCGCTAGATTGTGTAATGGAAACGTCTGTCGCGCCTGCAAAGCATAAAATGATTTCTGAAAACATATGCAGCATTTCTTCATGACTCATTTGCCGCAGTTTTCCCTCATAGACGGCATTGTATGCTACATCGCTTGATGTGTATGCTCCTTTGGACGCTTCATCAATGAACATGAGTTCCTCATTACATGCAAAAATTACAATTTCCCTTATATGTTTCGTTCATCTTTTGAATATCCTTTTTCACAAGAAATCTTAATCTGTGCGAAAGTAAGATAAAAATTCGTCTTTATACACTATTTCTATCTTCACATTTTTCGTGCACACATTTTCAAAACATTCAAATGCTGCTATCATCTGCTTTTGCATTCTCTCCTTCGTTTTTTGTGGTATATTTTTTGTATCCTTCTCGCTATCCACAATCTCTTTGACGAGCTGAAAGCATTGTACTTTTTCATTATCAAAACCCTCTCCGTCAAAATACATCTCATCAAAAATGCCTGCCAAACACTCCAATTCCTCATATTGCTGTGCATTCATGACAATTTTCATATTCACACCTCCCAGCAATAATGCCTCCGCCTTTACAATCAGCAATGTCAAATGGCAGGTCAAACGTCTCCAAAGGAACTGCACCCTAAGAACATTTCCCATTCAAACGCAGAGCCGCCTCATAAACAGGTATGCTCAAATCCATTCCCTGTTCGCAAACACCCTCATACCAATCATAAAGATCAATAAACAAAACCTTACTCCATTTTTCAAGTAATATATCAATGCTTTGTGCAATCGTTAAACCATGCAGGTTAATCCCTATGTCAAACACTTCATGATCCAAAAACACAATTCTGCCATTTCTGTCATCATAGCAGAACGCGTCGCCATTCGCAAACCGGAATACTGGGTACCAGTGCAGAAAGTCCTCAACTACCCTGTCCTGCTCCTCTATCAACCCTGCCTCCATGTCCTTTGCGGTTTCACACCACAGCTCATGCTCGCTTCGCAATTGTTCATAAGGGACGAAATCGACATAGCCGTTTACACTATGCGTATCAGCTTCCCAATTTATCAGGAACTTTTTATAATGATTATAAAGGTATTTCACTTCCTCGGAAATGCCAAACGCAAATATATCAAACGTATGTTCTTTATCGCACGCTGCAATATCGCTGTCTATAATTGTTATACCGCTGTTTTTGCTGTTAAGCTTGTTTTTTAACTCCTTAAAATAATCTATCACATGAAATAAACCCCCGTTTCGGTATCATAACCTTGCTTCCACATTTTTTGCCATTTTACAGTCCAGTCCTTTATTTCATTGGAATGCTATTCCTGACAATAACGCCAATACGCTTCCTGCTCTTTTCCACCAACACCTATTCCATGCAAAAAACAGGGATCAATAAATTCCTTTGGATTTCTGTCATGATTAGCCAAATATACCTGCAATGACTCCATAGAAGCAATGGAATACGCCTTCGATGTAATCCCGGTCCACCGCGTCCAAGCCGCCGCCCTTTAGCAGCCGAAAGCCGCCGTCTGTTCTTTGCCACGCCTTTGGAAAACAGCCGTCCGTTGATAAATCCCTTGCCAAGTACTTATTCTGCACGGTATATTGCTTTCCCTTCAACGCAATATCAATAAAAGTATACTCCAAATGGTTTTCATATAAATTTATATCGCAAAAGGAAACCTCCTCACTCTCTAATCTCACCCAAAAAACATCTGTCAGTGAGGCACACCGATAGGAAAGCGCAATTTGGGCACGTTCCCTGTCGGTTACAGCCTGCAGCATTCCGATACTATTTAACAGCTCTTTCGCATATTTCCTGTCCAATGTAAGCACCCTCGTTGCACACCAATAATTAAAATTCGTGACATTGTTCACGAACGTATCAATATCATCCGTTTCCTCCAAATATAAATGATAGGGCATAAATGGTTTGGAATAAATTTTACATTGCCCAGTTTCGCTAAGCTTTGCAACGGTTCTGTCCATGTGCATAATTTCATATACCTTTTTCTCCGCCACGCAATCGCCCTCCTCTCCATTAAATTTAATCAACCAATCTCTCTCTTTTTCCAATAATCACAATTACCCATAACGTATCATAGCTCCTCTTCACACGGCGGGCGAACCATTTCTAAAAACTGTTTCTCGACTGCCCCGAATAACCGGTAATTCTTCCTTGCAGTATGGAGTGACACTCCATTTTCCCCTATCACACGTTCAGGCATATCCTGTGCAGCCTCGTCGTACTGCCAAAAGCAGACCGCACAAATATCCGTAACAACTTCGTCCGAATTATCAATCGTTAAACAGCCACAGCATGGACACCTTATCATAAGACTTTAGTTCCACCCTTATTTTCTTTTATTCGATGATTAAGAATACCCAATACATTTTCCAGCCTTTGCTGTAACAATTCATTTTCTTCTCTAGTTTGATTGGTGCAGTAAATTTCATTGCCAAAATCCTCATGCCACAGCAGCTCATATTCGGAGTCTGCCAAGCGAATGCGGAGGATACGATACCACAATCCGTCAATTTTCTCATCCACTGTAAATCCGTATACTTTTGAAAATAATTTCACAAGATAATCATTTCCGTCGATATAGTCGAAATTTATCAATACAAATTCAACCCTGTTATCTTTTTCGTTATTGATGACCTTGTTATATGTAACCTCCATCTTATTCCTCCAATCCAATGATTTATTGACCACCATTCCGCTTAAATTTCTGAGGATTGATTTTCTCTGCTTCCTGATACATTTTTTCTGCCTTTTTTCATTATCGTTGTTCTCATAAATCTCGCCAAGCTCTATGTAGCTGTATGCAACCTCGTCCATAAGGCTCTTATCCTTCTGCGCCATTTTTTTGCATATTTCCAGCTTTCTTGTGGAGGCTTTGACTGCTTTTCTTTTGTTTGGTTTCAATTGCGAATAGAAATCCGCAAAGATACAATATTCGTTTGCGGCTTCCTTTGCATATTTGTCAAAGCTGATGGAAAGCAACTGTTCATATGCTTCAATATCCTTTATAAAAACCTTTTCACATAAATCGACATCTTCTTCGTCCTGCATGATTTCTTCCATCTTTTCGGAGCAGGATTTTATAAATTCCATTAATTTTTCCTCTGACATGAACGCCATCTCTTTTTTATTTGTTTTAGTTATCACGGTTATGACTTTATCCGTTTTCCTGTGCCGCACATCAGATATAGCAGGCATGTCTTTACGCGCCTTTAAATCCACTTCAATATAATCCGAATAAGACTGCATTCCGGCTTTTTTGGCTTCCTGAACCAAAGCTATGGACCACCAGTCTAGGCAGTCATAATCATCTTCGGGAACTTTTCTGATTTCTTTTATTCGGTTGGCAAGCGCCATCTCAAACATCTCGGAATTGTTTAAAACAATTGCACGTTCCATTGCATTGACAAAATCATCTGTCTCTTCTTCAATCTCTTTACCTGATAGCATTCTCATTAAGGACGAATTTGGCAATGTAACTTGGGGAAGTGCGTCATAATCAGATATAATAAGAGCAAGATAGCCAAAATATCCATCCTCTATATCTTCGCTTATACTACTTTTAGTAGCTTCAAGTGCAGTTTTTCCTTCCTTAAATAATTTTAAGGCTTTAAGAAATGCATCCAATGAATATTTTATATTTTCTTTAAATGCAGAAAAATCACCTTCTATAAAATAATTTTCCGCAATGGCCTCATAACATGACGAACAAACAAGATAATATCTTACTTCATCAATATCACCATTGAGGTATTCTGTTCTTAATGAATTTAATTCATTATAATTATCTTCCTTATCATTAATTAGCGTTGCTACACACTTTTCCCATTTAACAGTTTTATACTCTGGTCTTTTCATTTTAATCTCCTCTCAAATCCCATTCTTATTTTTCACTCTCTAAATAACAATCCAATCGTTTCTTCACCTGCGTCGGTTCTGCCCATGTCACTATGGTTTCTTTTTTCATATACGCTACAAAGCTGTCAAGCTCCCCTGTTTTGTCATAACAACCCAACGCGTTATAATATTCATTTTTCGTTTCATTGCGTACCACAATGGGCGGATGTCCATGCGTCATCAGAAAATAATTCATCAGTGTCCTTCCAACCCTTCCATTACCGTCCGCAAACGGATGTGTGTTTTCGAATTTACAATGAAGATATGCCGCAGTCTTAATGATGATGTCCCCCTTGTCGGGAATATCCCGCAGCTCCCCGCACAGCTCCTCTATTTCAAATGGTACTTCATTTGGAAGCGCTCCCTGATCATTCCCAACCACATAGTCATGCTTCTTATATTCTCCGGGACGTTCCCCACGGTTGTATCGTCCCTCGTCATACGTTCCCTCTGTCAGCTTCCGGTGAATTTCCTTAATCAGCTTTGGTGTGATGACTGCCTTTTTCACTATTTTATCCTTCAGCCAGTCATAGCAGATTTTCTGGTTTCTGATTTCAAGCACAGTCCTGACATCACCTGTAAAATTGATTACCTTTCCGTTTTCAAAAATTTCCCTTGTAGTGTGATATGTTATTTCAGGATTTTCAATCACCCCTGAATTGTATGCAAACAGAATGCTAAAATTACTAAGGACGGCTTCAAGAGCCGAAACATCCTTAATTTCTTTCTGCTTCCATTTATGGACTGTTTCTACATAGCGATGATTATCAAACTTTTCCACCAAGCCATTCTCCTTATACATTATTTTGATATTTTCAGAATATCATTTATTTTCAGATTTCATTTTCAAATACACTAAAATCCCGTTTATACCACTTCCTAAAATTTTACCATATATTTACTGTCTTTACTACAAAAACAAACTTCCATTATGCGATTGAAAAAGATTTTCCAATTTCCCCCTAAACGGAAAAAAACGAAAATACTTGGTGGCAATTACCACAAACCATTTCCGTTTTCATCATATCTTCTCATATTATACAATATAAACCGCACTACCGCACCATATTCCGGTTCACAAGCTCCATCCGCTCCATATCAAGTCTCCTGTAAAAACAGTTATTCGCCACCCCGTTAAAAGAAGTATGACAGATATTCCCCCGAAGCGGGCGTACTTTGTATACCAACGAGTTTTGCTCACAATTTACCCAGACCTCCACCAGCTCAAATTCATTCCCCGATGTCTTTCCCTTATGCCAAAGCGCATTCCTTGACGTGCTCCAAAGCACAAGGCGGCGCAGACGCACTGACTCCAAAAACGCCTCCTCGTTTGTGTAAGCGACAAGAATGACTTCGTTTGTATCCACATTCTGAATGGCAACCGGAATAACCTCCTGCCCCTCCATACGTGCAATTTTCTGAAAATCCAACTTTAATTCATTCGTTTCTTCAATATATCCCATATATCATACTCCTTTTTACGCTTCTGCATTTTTAAAAACACCATTAAACTCTGTCAGAGAAGTATGAAATGCTACTCCTCTATTCCACACGCATATTTCAGCTTTGCGAGCATTTCTTCCCCAAATTCCTCATATTGATTTCGCCATGAAGAATTACCACTCCCTGTTTTCTCTGCCATCAGTTGTAGTTTCAGGCTTCCCTTATTAATCATCTTTCTAAAGGTACTTTTCTTTGCCAAAGGAGCCATATTAGAAAATCTGGAATTTACATTTCTCTGTATGATACATAAATTTCCAAAATGATCTACCTCTTCCTGTTCCCATGTCTCAAATGTATCTTCTGATGGGTGCTGTGGATACCAGTGCTCTACCGAATTTCGGAATTCAAATACAAAATCAGAATATTTCTTTTTATCCTCCCACCATAGCAAATAGTCCAAATAATTAAACACAATACGAGGTGTGTTGACTCCCATTCGATAATCCCCACTATCCAGAAAGTTTTCTTTCACAGCCTTAATTGCGATTCCTTCGATTACCTCCTCATACTGATACCAGCCTTCCCTGTTTTCTTCATCGTACAACCATATGAGAAGTTCCGTTATCCAATGCATAACTTTCGGCGATGTATAAGAAACCCTCAATGCTGATTGCAGCATTAAGTTGTTCTTGTTACGACTTTCCGAAGTGGATTTCCACTCATATTTATCCTTAAATACTGTATTCTTAAAATACGCCTTCTTTCTGCTTTCCTGACCACTTACTTCAAGCTGTTTCAGACTCCACTCCCCATCAACGGATTCGTTTGCAAATTCCCGCTTAATAATGTATTTATCAAATAAGAAACGGCATTTCAAAAGGCAATCCATAAATTGCACAGAAAATGCCTCTTTATTGTCACAAATCGATCTTTTGTCTATCTTCCCATATCGGATAACCTTATCAAACTCTCGAATCAGTTTTTTATCATCCAGCAGACGTCTTGGTTCTGCGTCCTCTGGCAATGCCACATTTTGGGTGTCTACATACACCCTTAACACGTGCAAAAGAAAATACGGAAACTCAATCACACTTTCAAAGCGCACCCTCTCATTTTTATCTGTCTCCTCATATGACTCAACAGAACCATTTCTGAGAATATCATCCAACGACAATGCAAATTCTTCCTCTTTCTCCAAAGCAATCTCATACTCGCTCACTTCCGGCATCCAGTTCCACCCATATCCAAATAATGCATCTCTATCGGCAACCTCAAAATGCATCTGGACATACCCTGTCATATCGCTGCTGGCTTCCCATATTTTTGCAAAGAGGTTTCTTGTTTCTACGTTTTCTATCTCACTCATGAGCGTTGCTTTCAGTATATCATGCTGCTCTAGCTGCTCACCCCTTGTATTCATTATCTCAAAATAACGGTTTAAATCCGTTTTCGGTGGAACCTGAATACGGTAAAGACGAATATGAGAAAGGTTATCAATCAGCAGCTTCTTATCCACATCGCTTTGCTGCAATTTTTCACGAATAATTTGCATTCCTTTAACCAAACTCTGCTCTAGGTCCTCATCCAGCACTTCTTTCTTATCTATAAACTTACTTAAGGTATTATCTGCCTTTTTTCTACAGTCAAACGACAATATATTCTTAACAGGAAGCTCAAGTTCTGTCATCAAAAGCAGCAATGTTGTCAGTCGTTGCTGCCCATCTATAACCTCATACTTTGTTCCACATTTATGTACAATAAGAGAACCGATATAATAATTTTCTCCATCATGCTCCAACACATCATCTATCAGCTGCTCAATCGGAGAATCAGATGGAACATCTGCCCATGCATAGGCACGCTGATATAGCGGAATTATATACCTTACCGTTTCATCACTGAATAATGTCCGTTCTTTATCGGCATCATATACTACCAGTTCATCAATCATGGACTGTTCCTTTGACTTCATCAAACTTTCCTCCTAATCCACATGATTCATTGCTTTTAACAGTTCATAAAGAGCCTGCCATTTTGAATTTCTTGCCGCATCTGGTTCACGCCTTACCTTGATTGTCAGATTTGAAATCTCTGTATGCAGTCTTGCATGTCCAATTATTGAAAACATCGGGTATATGTTCGTATAAACCGGATTATACACGCCAGTCGCATACCGGTTGATACTGTCAAAGCCAAGACTCTCCATATCCACCCGCAGCATAAATGCCCATGTGAATATTTTTTTAATAGCTTGCTTATCTAAATTTCTGAAACGGTCATAGTAACGCAAAACCGCACATTCAAAAAGCGTTTTTGCATAATCAAACCCGACAGATTTTGGCATATCAGAGTTCTCTCCAATGATGTCATTTATTTCTGAAAAATCAGAACTGTCTGCCATCGTTTTCCGCAAATAATCCAACAAGGCAAGGTAATGGTCAACCATAGAAAAGAAATCATTTCCTGCTCTAAATGGCTCTGTCAACTGAAAAGTCGGCATCGCTTTCCTTGCCCTTACAGCATAAGAATATTCGTACTTATCCTCTATTCCTTTAAACACATCAATTTCCTGTGCGGTAAAAGCGATGCTTTTCTCGCGGTCTGACCATTTGATAATTGGAAACAGATATTTCCCAAATAATTTTTTTATTTCTGATGGACTAACTGTCTCCCACTTTGTTACAGCCCTCTGCATATCAAAGAGATATCCTTTCATTTCACGCAAATGATATGCTTTCAGTAAATCGTGTGGATCAAGTTCCTTTCCACGGGAATTTTGGGAATCAAACAGCTGAAAAGCCTCGGATGTCTCCTGTACAGCAATCACCACAACTTCCAGCAAGTCAGAAAATGCCTTCAGAACCATTTCTTTCTTGTCTGCCCGCAGACGAAACCAATCCTGTATAAAAGCATAATTATTATAAAGGTTTGTCTGTGTTATCGTATTTTTCAAATTAACAGACACAAACCTTCTGTCTTTTTCATCAGTGACAAATCTTCTTATAAGCATCAGAGATATAATTCTTTGCTGCCCGTCAACCACATCATATGCACCATCGTTTTCGTTCCAATGCAAAATGACAGTACCGATCCTATACTTGAAACAATCTCCATCCGGTTGATATGCCTGCTCTATTGCAGAAAATATATCCGTCAGCAAGTCCTCAACATTTTTCTTTGACCATTTATACGGGCGCTGATAATTTGGTATCGAAAGTTCTATGTCTAACAGTTCCGTTACACTTTTTATCTCTGCTCTGTCCATCAATCAGACTTCCCCCTTTAATCATACCAGCTAAAATACTACGTTTTATGAAAATGTTTACACCTACAATTTACAACATATCCATCAATATCCTGCCTGTTTTTTACAAAATCATATTTTAATTTCAGCATGTTGCGAAGCTGCTTCAAAATATAAAACAGCACCGCCCGCGCCTCAAATTCCTCCCTCGTCTGTGGAAGCGGGCGCGTCGCCATGCGGCTAAGAAACGCGTCCGTCTTTGCAAGCAGCCCCTCCACCGTGTTCTCACGATAGTACCCTTCCTCAATCTTTCGGATGAGCGCGGCAACCTGTATCGCCTGCTGCGGAAGATACGCAAGCCCCTTGATGTTTTCGTACACCTCCCGCAGGATAATGCTCTGCTCCTCGCGCATTTCGATATAGTCAATCTCATACGTATCGTCCGAAAGCACCGAATTGTCATAATTTTCAATCGCACAAAGCCGTGCCCTTGAGAGCGCCTCGTCAAGCGTCTCAAAACAGCCGCTCCCGTACGCCTCGCGGTTCTCCCGTACCAGCCACTCCGACATGCGGTGCAAAATGCCCTTAATCTGATTATCCACCTCGTCCGAAAGCACTACGAACTGATGTTTCTTCCGGTGCAGATGCAGGTTCACAAGCACGCCAAATGACGTTCCCACGAAAAACAGCAGGACTTCGTTCAGCACAAGCCGCACTGTCATGTCCCGCTCCGTCAGAAAATGCGTCACAAGCACCGAAACCATCGCAAGCGCCTCCACCCATTTCATGCGAAAGCACAACAGTGCAAAGAAAAACAGGTACACCGCAAACGCCGCGATATTATACCCCAGCACCCAAAAACACACCGCCGCCAAAAGAAACGCACAGCAAAGCGCCGCCGCCCTTTTGAGTGCTGTCCAAAGCGTTTCGCGTTTTGTGTTTTGGATACTTAGAACCGTGATAATTCCTGCCGTCGCCGAGTAGTTGAGACCAAGCCAGTCCGCAGCCACAATCGCAAGCACGGCGGCAACCGATATTTTTAAACTTTTCCTGAATGTCTCCATGCAGTCACCCTTCATGTCAAATCCCGTCGCAATATAGGCTTTATAAAGTAAGCATTCTGCGGAACTGTGCGTCGATTTCAGGGAACTCCTTTTTTACGGACATCGGGCGGTAAGCCCTGTTTAAAAAGCAGTGCGAGCTTGTCCCCGTCGTCGTAAGCTCCCCCGTCTTTACATTGGTAAACGCATACTCCAAGCTCATTTTTACCCCCGAATAGCGCACAACCCGAACCTTGACTGACACACAGTCGTCAAAATGCACCATGCTCCGGTACTCGCACGACACCGAAAGCACCGGAATGATAATGCCCATATCCTCCAGCTCCTTATACGGCACCCCGCATTGACTCATAAAGTCAAGCCGTGCCTCCTCCATCCAGCGGATATAATTGGAATGATGGATAATGCCCATCTGATCCGTCTCATAATAGTGTGCGTGATGCACATAGGGTTTTATACTGATTTCGTCCATTTTTTATCCATACTCCTTTACTACTTCTTCCGTACCAAAAACGCAAACAGCGCAACCGACAATCCGATAATCAAGCCGCCCGCAATCATAAGCGTCCACCATACACTATCGCCAATCTTTCCCGCGATAAATACCGAGGTTGGACCATCCGCCCTACCAATCACCGAATACGCCACCGCCTTTTTCGTCATGGACGTGACGCCCACGCCAAAAAGCCCCGCGCCAATCGCCGCCAATACAACATTCAATACTTTTTTCATCTTAAACCTTGCCCCTTTCTTAGTCATTCCTCTAGCTCTGCAAAACCTTCATCTGATAAAATGCACCCTTTTTCGCCATAAGCTCCTCATACGTGCCATACTCCACGCAGTTCCCGTCCGCAATCACGGCAATCCTGTCCGCCTCGCGTATCGTCGAAAGCCTGTGCGCCACGATAAAGGTCGTCCTTCCCTTGACTAAATTGTTGATTGCCTCCTGTATCATTTTCTCCGAAATGCTGTCAAGCGCCGAAGTCGCCTCGTCAAGCACAATGATTTTCGGATTGCGGATTAACGCCCGCGCAATCGCAATGCGCTGTCTCTGCCCGCCCGAAAGCTTGCCGCCGTGCTCGCCCACCTGCGTGTCCAGCCCGTCTGGCAGGCTCTCTATCAAATCCAGCAGATTTGCCGCCTTTACCACCTCCATCAGTTCCTCGTCACGCACATTTTCACAGCCGTACGTAATATTCTCCCTGATTGTCCCCGAAAAGAGAATCGACGTCTGCGGCACCACTGCAAGATGTTTTCGGTATGTGCGCAAATCAATCATGCGCAAGTCGTGCCCGTCCAAACACACCGCACCGCTCTGCGCCATATGAAACCCGATGACCATATTTAAAATCGTGGATTTTCCCGCGCCCGACTCACCGACAAACGCAATCGTTTCTCCTTTTGCCACATGCAGGTTAAAATCATGCAAAACCGCATTCTCGCTGTTTTTATAATGAAATCCCACATTTTGGAAATCAAACACGCCCTCCACGTCCGCAAGCTGCGTCTTGCCCTCATTGCGCTCAATGTCCTCTGACAAAAGCACCTCTCCAATCGAGTTGACCGACTCGATACCCTTCGTAATTGTGGGCAAAAGCGTCACAATCGCCGACACCTGATTGACCACCGTCGCAAAATAGCTCTGATACAGCGTAATATCCCCGACCTGAATGCTGCCCCGAATTGCAAGGTAGCCCGTAAAGGCAAGGCACACCACTTGGAAAAGCTGGAAAATTGCCCAGCCGACCGAGCCAAACAACGCCTGCACCACGTCCAGCCGGTAGCCCTTCTCCGCCACCGCAAGAAGCTGCGCACTCACCTTGTACGCCTCCTTGTCCTCGAGCGCATGCGCCCTTGTCACAGGCACAAGCTGCACCATTTCCATAATGCGCGCCGATGTCTCCTCCATCTCCTTACGAAACTCCGTGTTTCGCCTGCGCATGACATTGCGGAACGACACCATCGTCACCGCCGCAACAGGTGCGGCAAAAACGAAAAATACCAGCACCGTTTTGCTTTTCGTCCCCGTCACGACAAGCGCGACCGCGATGTTTAATGCAATGTTTAAAATGCTTAAAAACATCTGCGTCGAGAGCGTCTCCACCGCCTCCACATCACGCATAATCTTTGAGTGCAGCCGACCCGACTGTGTTTCCACATGATACGAAATCGACAACTGCTGCAATTTGCGCACCAATGCCTTCCGAAGCCCCGTCTCCACATAGCGCGTCGCAAGGCTCTTGTACGCGGTGTACAGATAATTCATCGGCACGTTGATTGCGATTAAAAGTCCCTCGAACACCGTATAGAAAATAATGTTGCGCACCGTATCGGGATTTTGGTTTGTCACATCGTTGATAATGTTCGCCGTCACAATCGGCAGCACCCACACACAGGCGTGCTTGATAAAAAAATAAATCACTGCCAAGACAAACTTGTGATAGTTTCCCCGATATAGGGAGAGCAAAATCCGCATCGGGTGCCCCTTGTGCCTGCGGTAGCTCTCGATAAACCAGTTCTCTGTGTCAAAGCTCTTGCGCGGAGCCATTTTCCGATTAAAGTCCTTCATAAAATCGCCACCTTCTAAAATGCCCTTTTTATCTTAATGCCATAAAAGCACCTAGATTTCCGCGTCTGCCCTTGCTCGCCCGATGGCTGAACAGCAAATCCGGGTTGCAGCAGGTACACACGTCCGTCACTGCAATCTGTCCGTCGGGCACGCCCGCGTCCCGAAACACCCGGAAATTTGCGTACCATAAATTGAGCTGATACTTTCCATTGTCCTTTTTGTAAAACAGACAGTTTTCCAAATCCCGCAAAGAAATATCCTCCCGATACCGCGCAAGGTATTCCCGCGCCATATCGTCATTTCTCGGAAACGCCGCCTCAAACAAAAGCGCAACGTCCCCGCTCACCTCATAGCAGTCCTGACAAATCGAAGGCGCAATCGCTACCTGCACGTGCTCCGCTTTCGTGCCATATTCGCGTGCCATGCAGTCCAGCGTGACCTTCCCCATCTTTTCGACCGTACCGCGCCAGCCTGAATGCGACAGCCCTATCGAATGACTAACTTGGTCAACAATAAACAACGGCACGCAGTCCGCAAAAAACGTGGCAAGCAGAATGCCGCTCTCATTGGTAATGAGCCCGTCTACATCTGCATAATCCTGCTTTTTCGTAACGCCTTTTCCCTTATCGCGCGCGGTGACCTTGCGCACATTCGTCGTATGCGTCTGCTGTGAGCACACAATATCCCCGACATCTTTTCCAAAGAGCGCCGCAACCCTCCTGAAATTTTCATCGACATTTTCCTTCTTGTCGCCCCGAGAATAGCTTAAGTTCAAGGTTGCCGTATCACCTGTGCTCACCCCGCCTGCGCGCGTCGTAAAGCAGTGCTCCACAATCCCCGTCTTTGCAAGGTTCCAAAACGTAAAATAAGCCAGCCCGTCTTTATCCTGCCCGTTCTGAAAACAGCAGGTATTCCTTTTTCCCTGTCTGACAATCTGCTCTTCCTTCATCAACAATCCCTAATCTCCATTTCTACACAGCCCTTTTTCCATGCACTGTCAAAAATGACACCCGTGTCAAAAATGACATCCATGTCATTTATAAATATGTGAAAACGCATTTTTATACCACGTAATCTCTTCGCCCTCAATCGCCACCACATCATAGCGCACCGCCGAAAATTCCCCCATGCCGTGTGTCATGCGGTAATAGTCCGCCACGCGGCATATCGTCTTTTGCTTCGCATAATTGACTGCCTCCGCGGGCGCCCCCTTTTTGTCATTCCTCCGGTACTTTACCTCAAAAAAGACCGTGTACGCGCCGTCCCTGCCAATCAGGTCAATCTCTCCTTTGCGGTTCCTGTAATTACATTCCAGTATCTGCACACCAAAACGCCGCAGATATCCTGCCGCCACCTGTTCATATTCCGCACCCTTTTTTCTCGTATTCATAATTGCTCCTGCTTACTTTTTATTCTTTTGGTGCGCCGCGATTTTTGCCTTGATTTTATCCATGCCGTCCACAAACACAAGAATTTCCGCCACCACCTCATATAATTCCGGCGGTATCATATCCCCGATTTGCAGCTTCGAGAGCGTATCCGCAAGCTTATCGTCCTTGTGCACCGGAACCTCTGCCTGCTTTGCCTGCTCAATAATCTTTTCCGCAAGCGCGCCGCGCCCCATTGCAATCACCTTCGGCGCACTGTCCGCCGGATCATATTCCAGCGCGACTGCCTGCTTCACCTTTTGATTTTTTTCCTGTGCCATTGCCCATTCCTCCCAAAAAGGCTTTTCTCAAATGAACTTACGCCCTTGTGTCAAACGTCTGATAGCTAAGCACCGCACTGCCTGCCGCCACCTGCTCCTCGATATGCTCAAGCACCGTCTTATCCTCGTCCTTCTCCAAAAGCATGTTTTTGCACCGGTAGCCCTTTTTTTCAAGCCGCGCAGAAAGCTCCCCGATATGCTCCTCGACCAGCGCAATCGACTCCTCATCTAAATAAAACTTTGTCGTGACCTGATTTTTCTGCGTCTGCAATGCAATGCTCACATCAAGCGCGCCAAGATAATCCATGTCAAGGTGTAAAAATGCCGTGAGCATTCCGTCCTTTCGCGCCATGTGCTTTTTGTTCGTATACACATACAAATCCCCATGCGCCTGCGAATTGCCAAGCTTTAGCGGTAACTGAACGTAGTTGAACATCTGATTCATCTGATTGATAAATTCCACATTTTCGGAAAGATTGCCCATCGCCTTTGCCTGCAGCGCGTTTGCCGACTGCGCGCCCGACTGCATTGCCTCGTTCATCAGCTTGGAAAGCTGACTAGACTGCCGTAAAAGCTTCTGATAAAACTCCTCGACCCTTCCGTCCTTGGTAAGCTCCTGTGGCGTGAGCGTCCACTGCTTTTGCAATCCGTTTTTGAGCATACTTTTAAACGGCTCCGAATGAAAAATCTTCGCCTTCTGCTCTGCCGTCAGGCTTTTCCCAAGCTCCGTGTCGGACAGAAACTGTTTGATGTCCTTAAGCTGCGCCTTCCCGCTGCTGATATAACGAATTACCTGCTCCGGCAAATTCGCTGGCTTCTCTCCCTTTGTCAGGTTTAAAAGCTCCTTTAGCGGCTCGCTGTCCGCATTCTTTTGCACGCCTTGCGTATTTCCCTGCTGCACCTGTTCTTTCTCGGTCTGCGTCAGTGTCGTATCATTGACTTTATTAGTCAACTGTGGTTCTTCCCCCTTTGGCACCTGCTCCGGCGCCTTATCCACCGCTGCATTTTCCGCATTTTTTGCCAAATCATTGAGAATGACCTTTGCGCCTTGCTGTGCTTCACCGTTTATTGTATTGAAGCCATTCGCTGCATTCGTTGTATGCTGCGTGTTCCCGGTATTTGCTACATTTTCCGTATTTGCCGCATTCTCATTCGTTGCCGCATTTTTCAGCGCACTTTCGGCACCTTCGGTAGGCTCGCCATTTGCAGCGTCCGCCATGACTGCGTTTTCTCCCGCTTTGGCAGCAGGGGCATTTTCCCCGACAGCTTCCTCACTCAAGAGCGTAAGCACCTGTTCCATAAACTTCGCCCCGTCTGCAAGCGCTCCCGCCGGAACATTCGAAAGCGGCGTCCCTTCCCCCAAAATGCTGTCAAATGTCTTTACAAGCTCATCAGCCGCCGCCTTTACGCCGTCTAAAAGCTTGTGCTCCAAATTTTGGTAATTCTGAAGCTGTCTTGCATTCTCCTGCGTCACCGGAAGCTGCAGCTTATTGAGCTTGATGATATTGGACAAATCAATCTGCGCATTTTGCAGCGCCAGCCGGTTGTACGTCATCAGCGTATTTTTATCAATCGACATTCCGTTTTCTATCAACTTGGAAACAAGCGCAAGATTTTTCTCATTGACAGCCATATTCGCCGCGCGAAGCGCCGCCTCCCCCACGCGAACCATCTGCGAACTGCCGTCATAGACCGGCTTTAGCACCACATGATTGTCCTTATTGGACTGCACCTGTAAGTTCATTACCTGTCCTAACGCCACCTGCACGTCACGCGCAAGCTTCGCCACCATATACTGACCGTTTGCAAGCTCAATCTGCACATCTTCCCCGTTCACCGAGGTTATCTCCCCCTGAAAGGTATCGCCCGGCTTAAGCTGTGTCACGTCAGCAGTCTGTCCGCCTGCCGCGGACGGCACACCCGACACACTGCCTGCATAGCCTGTTCCCACATTTCCGGTATAACCGCGTGAAAATCCCGACAAAAAGCTGTCCATAAAAATTCCCCCAAGTTTCCTATAAATCGTGATTAGGTATCCACAAAATTTCCTATAAAACTCGTTCTATGAATTGGCGACGGCCCATATTTCTGCAACGCCTCAATGTGCGCCGCAGAACCATACCCCTTATTCTCCGCAAAATGATACTCCGGGTAAAGCTTATCATACTCCAGCATCATCCTATCCCTTGTAACCTTTGCCACAATGCTTGCCGCCGCAATTGAAACGCTCTTCGCATCGCCCTTAATAATTGGCACCTGCCTGATACCAACCTCCGGTATCGTCACCGCATCATTTAATAATATATCGGGTTTTACCCCAAGCCTGTTTATAGCTTCCCGCATTGCCTCATAGGTTGCCTGTAGAATATTAATCTCGTCAATCCGCGTATGCGGCACACAGCCCACTCCCACAGAAACCGCCTCGTGCATAATCACCGCATAAAGCTCCTCGCGCTTTTTCGCGCTAAGCTGTTTTGAGTCATTCAGATAAAGGATTTGACAGTCCGCAGGCAGTATCACCGCACCTGCCACGACAGGACCCGCAAGCGGTCCCCTTCCCGCCTCGTCAATACCACAGATGTAGCCGCACGCCGCATGTTCGCGCTCATATTCCCGCATCGCCTCAATGCGCTGTTTTTCCTTTTCCAGTGCCTCCATGCGCTTTACTGCCTTTACGACAAGCGCCTTTACCCCGCTTCGTTCGTCCTTTGCATAGCGCTCCACAAAAACAGGCAGCTCGCTTTCGTTTGCTGCCATCAATTCGTTTTTTATATCGCCTATTTTTTTCTCCATTGTGCTGCCTTTCCCTTTTCTATATAAACCTATTGATGTTTCAGGATACCAAATTTCGATAAAGGCCATATCCGGATAAACGCTCTCCCGATGATATCGTCCCTGTGGATGTTTCCCACTGAGGGGTCTCTGCTATCAGAGCTGTTGTTGCGGTTGTCCCCCATGACAAAATACTCGTCATCACCAAGCGTTATCGGCTCAACTGCCCTGCCCGGGTTTTCGATGACCTCCCTGCCATAATCCTCCTCCAAAAGCTCCTCATCAATATAAATGTTTCCTTCCTCATCAATCCTGACCGTCTCACCCGGCATCCCGATGATGCGCTTTATGTAATACGTCTCCTTATCATACTGAAACGGAAAGACAATAATGTCAAACCGCTCCGGAGCATGAAACCGATAGGATATCTTATCCACCAAAAGATGATCCTCGTTGCTCAGCGTGCTCTCCATGCTGCCGCCGCTCACTTGTGTGCGCTGTCCCACATACGTAACAATCAGATACGCGGCACAAAGTACCAGCAATAAATAAATACTGGTACTTAAGACTTCCTTCATGATACTTTTCAATTTACTTTCCCCTGTTTCCATTTTATGGCATCTCCAATGTAATTTTTCCTATTTTTCCGTTCCGAAAATCATCAACAACCATTGCCGACGCTTTCATTATATCAAGTTCTTCTCCTTTTAGAAAGCATTTTTTATGAATACATATGGATTTTAATGTTTCATACGCATCCTGCCCTTCCGGTATCTCAATCCCGTACCTTGCTTCAAGCAGTCCGGGATACTCCGCACGCAAAAAAACAATCAGTTCATACGCAAGCTCATCCAAATGAATAATCTCGTCATTCATGGAACCGACAAGCGCAAGGCGAAGCCCCACTGCCTGATCCTCAAACTTCGGCCACAAAATCCCCGGCGTATCCAAAAGCTCAAGCCCTTTATTGAGCCGAATCCACTGCTTTCCCTTCGTGACACCGGGCTTATTGCCAGTCTTTGCGCACGCCTTTCCGGCAAACGAATTGATAAACGTCGACTTCCCGACATTGGGTATCCCTACCACCATCGCGCGCACCGGGCGGTTTAATATACCGCGCTTTTTGTCACGCTCAAGCTTTTCCTTGCACGCCTCCTGCACCACGCCCTGTATGGACTTTATGCCTGCGCCCGTTTTGGAATTCATCTCAAGCACATGAACCCCTCTATTGGTAAAGTATTCCATCCACACCTTATTTTTTCCTTTGTCCGCAAGATCCGACTTATTCAGCAAAATCATCCTCGACTTATTTTTCCCAAGCTCATCAATATCCGGATTGCGGCTGCTTAACGGTATGCGCGCATCCACCAGCTCAATCACAAGGTCAATCAGCTTGATATTCTCCTGCATCATCCGCTTTGCCTTCGTCATGTGCCCCGGATACCACTGATAATTCGCCATTTCTGCTCCTCTCCCACATTCCTATTCCACAAATCCGATATCACTGTCCCCTGACGCCATCTTAAACCACGCCTTTCCAATGATATATTCCTTCTTGACCGTTCCGATATTCGCCGAACGGCTGTCCTCACTGTTATTGCAATTATCGCCAATCACAAAGTATTCATCTTCTCCAAGCGTCATCTCGTCCGCCAAGAGCCCCGGCTCCGCAATCCGGTCGTTAAAATACTCCTCCACGCTCTCGCCGTTCACATACAAAATTCCGTTTTTTATGTAAAGTGTGTCCCCCGGCACACCGACAACACGTTTCACGTAATAATGCGATTTCTCATTGCCGTTTGGCAAAAAGACCACGACATCGCCTTCCTTCGGGGACGTCACCCCGTATATCACCCTGTTTAGAAAGATTTTCTGGGCATTGTAAAGGCTTGGCTCCATCGAGGAACCGATGACACTCGTCCTCATGCCCACGCAGAACATCGTCACGACAGCCACAAGCATGGACGCGAAAATCCAAAAAATCCAGCTCATGATTTCCCTGATAACCACGACATTAATCTTTTTCTTCTTTTGGTAAAAACTCAGTCCCTTTCTCCTTGCCACGATATAAATCCTCTTTTTCTGCGCCCGCTCCCATTTGTAAAAACGGAGCCTGTTGCCAAGCTCCGTCATATGAACTGATTAATTCTTATTTCACTAATTCCTTAACCTTTGCCCTCTTACCAACACGCTGTCTTAAGTAGTTC
The DNA here is from genome assembly GCA_947567595.1 of uncultured Lachnospiraceae bacterium. Taxonomy (GTDB): domain Bacteria; phylum Bacillota; class Clostridia; order Lachnospirales; family Lachnospiraceae; genus COE1. The sequence goes on from CANOMQ010000029.1 coordinate 48,671, forward strand.
AATTTTGCACGTCTTACCTTACCACGTCTTACCACTTCCACCTTCTCAACGTTCGGCGAGTGCATCGGCCATGTCTTCTCAACGCCGACACCGTTTGAAATCTTTCTTACTGTAAAAGTCTCCCTGTTGCTGCCGCCCTGAATCTTTAACACAGTACCTTCGAATACCTGTATTCTCTCACGGTTACCCTCTTTAATCTTACCGTGTACCCTCACTGTGTCGCCGACTCTGAAGCTGTCAACATGCTCCTTTAACTGCTCTTTCTCGATTTCCCTAATAATCTCGTTCATTTGATTTGCCTCCTTATTTTATCGACGTTCTTAATACTTGATTATCATTTCCTTGAATGACTCGTACCAGAGGACCATCTCTTTCTTCGCAACATTAGTAATTTACCACAAAACAGTTCCGATTGCAAGTATTCTACACTATTTTTACATTTTTTTCATATTTTTTTATTTCTGTCTAGTGATAAGAGAATGAAACGTGTTCCTGCTACCGCCTATTCCCAAGCTCCCAAAACGCAACCGCACTCGCCGCCGCCACATTCAACGAATCAACGCCATGCGCCATCGGAATCTGCACGGTATAATCACAGCCGGCAATCGTTTTTGGCGCAAGTCCGTCTCCCTCCGTGCCAAGCACAATCGCAATCTTTTCCTTTTGCCTAAGCCGTAAAGACGCAATACTGACCGAATCCTCCCGCAAAGCCATCGCCACCGTCGTAAATCCCATATCATGCAAATCCCCAAGCCAGTCCTCCTTCCCAAGAAAAGCCCACGGTATCTGAAAGACCGTCCCCATACTGACCCTGATTGAACGACGGTACAGCGGATTGCTGCTTTCCTGCGTGAGCAAAATACCGTCCATGCTAAGTGCCGCGGCACTGCGAAAAATCGCACCGACATTCGTGGGATTGACCACATTTTCAAGAACCGCAATCCGATTTGCCCCCGCACAGACCTGCGAAACCGTTTTTCGTTCCGGGCGGCGCATGGCGCACAGCATTCCCCGCGTCAGCTTAAATCCTGTCAGTTGTGTCAGCACATCAAATTCCGCCGTATAAACAGGGATATCACCGCAGCGCCTGATAATATCCCTTCCTTCTCCCTCAATATGCTTTTTCTCAAGTAAAATCGATACGGGAACACAACCGGCATCAAGCGCCCGTTCAATGACCTTCGGACTTTCCGCGATAAACATTCCCTGATCCGGTTCATGGCGGTTCAAAAGCTGCCCCTCACTAAGCCTTGCGTACACATCAAGCGCAGGCTCGCCAAAATCCGTTATCTCTATGATTTCCGCCATTTTCTTCTCCCCCTCTTTTTCATTTGTCAGATGAATTGGCAAGCAGATACGCCTCATACAAATCCGGTCTGCGCTGCCTTGTCCGCTCAACCGACTGCTCCATCCGCCACTTTGCGATATTGGCATGATGTCCGCTCATAAGCACCTCGGGCACCCTTTTTTCATGCCACACCTCGGGACGGGAATACTGCGGATACTCCAAAAGCCCGTTGGAATGCGACTCCGTCTGCGCCGACTCATCGTTATTAAGCACCCCCGGCACAAGCCTTGCGACCGCGTCCACCACCACCATCGCCGCAAGCTCCCCGCCCGTCAGCACATAATCGCCAATCGAAATATAATCCGTGACAATCTCCTCCAGAACGCGCTCGTCAATCCCCTCATAATGACCGCACAACAAAATCAAGTCTTCCTCCTTCGAAAGCGCAGCCGCTTTTTTTTGGTGGAAGACCTCTCCCTGCGGCGTCACATAAACCACGCGTGTTTTCGCCGCATTCCCGCCTTTTTTGTCAATTTTTTCACAAACCGCGCGCCAGCAGTCATAGACAGGCTGCGCCTGCATGAGCATTCCGGCGCCCCCGCCATACGTGTAATCGTCAACCTTCTTATGCTTGTCCGCCGTGTAATCGCGGATATTGACCGCCTCTATGGAAATGCAGCCCTTCTCCTGCGCACGTCCGGTAATGCTTGTGCAAAGACCATCAAGCACCATCTTTGGGAACAATGTCATGATATAAAAATTCATCAAACGCCTCCGCCGTCCATCTTAATCCAAAAGCCCGTCCAAAACGTGAACCTTCATCCTGCGCTGCCCCATGTCCACATCAAGCACACACTGCTTAATCGCAGGAAGCAGCAGCGTCCTGCCGTCCTCTAACGCAATCTCATACACATCGTTTGCGCCCGTTACGATTACGTCCTTTAATATGCCCATATAAGTATCCTGCTCGTCATACACCTTCACGTCAATCAAATCCGCGATAAAATACTCGTCCTTTTTCAGCTTAACGGCATTCTCCCGTGTGACATAAAGGCTTTTCCCCTTATAACGCTCAATATCGTTGATATTGTCAAAGCCCTTGAATTTCAATATCGCAAACTGCTTAAAAAACCGCACGTTCTCAATTTCAAGAACCATTTTTTCCTTTCCCGTGTCCAAAATCACTTCCTTTAATTTTTTGAAACGCTTTACATCATCGGTGGTCGGAAACACCTTCACTTCCCCTTTCAGACCATGCGTCTGCGTAATCGCCCCCACCTGCAGTAAATCTTCCATAAATTCCTCCTGCCCTGCCTTTCCAAAAAAGGGTGTTCATAACAACCTTCTTTATGAACACCCTTTCACCTATGATTTTATACAATCTCTACATCAACCTTCAGATTATCTTTGGAAGATGCCGCCTTGACAACGGAGCGGATTGCCTTCGCAATTCTTCCCTGTTTGCCAATCACTTTTCCCATATCGTCCGCCGCCACATGGAGCTCTACGGTCACGTTTTTGCCATCCGTTTTCTCCGTAACAACGACCTCATTGGGGTTGTCCACTAACGCTTTAGCGATAACCTCAACTAACTCCTTCATGATTTACACCTCCAAGTGTTTCCTGTGTACAAAGAGTTATTTTTCAATGCCTGCCGCCTTGAAAATCTTTGCCACTGTTTCCGTAGGCTGCGCTCCGTTCGATAACCACTTCTTTGCAAGCTCCTCGTTTACCTTGAACTCGCTAGGATCTGTGTTCGGATTGTAGGTACCGATTTCCTCGATACATTTTCCATCTCTTGGGGATCTCGAGTCCGCTACGATAATTCTATAAATAGGAGCTTTCTTCTGACCCATTCTTCTTAATCTGATTTTTAC
>CANOMQ010000030.1 GCA_947567595.1 uncultured Lachnospiraceae bacterium
AGATCTTTGACCTGTTCTTTTATTACCTATCATACCCAAAGTTCAGAAAGAACCTGCTGCTTGTAGCAGACCGTCTTTCCAAGCGGCTGGCAGCCATTGCGCGGGGCTTTCGCAGCCGCATGGATGAGCGCACGCAGGCGGCGTATGACGCGGTGCAGGGAATTACGGTCGGCAGAAGCTACAATCTATATCCGGTTATGAAAAAGCGCCTTGACACAATCATTGACGACATTGCGGCGCACGCATGGAGAAGTACGCGGATTTCCTCGCTTGGGTGGTTGCTGAAGGGAACGATTACAAATATACCGGTGGTGGGGTGTTATTTTTTTGCACTGTACGAGACCTTAAATGGTCGTATCACGACCGGGGAAATGCTTGCATTTACCGTTTTGCTTGGGCGGATTTTGACGCCGATTGGTGACCTTGTCTTTTGCCTGAACGAAATTCGGGAAGCAGGCGTTGCGTTTGAGCGTGTGCAGGCGATTTTTGCCGAACCGACGGAACAGGAATGTCAGCGACAGCAGGAGGCTTTTGCCTTGTCAGAGCATGATGATTTGGAAAACTGTATGGCAGGAACGGATTTGGCAATCTGCTGGAAGGACGTCACGTTTTCTTATCAGGAGGGACACCCGGTTCTTCGCGGTGTGTCTTTTGCGGCAAAAAAGGGCGAAACCATCGCGTTTGTGGGCGGCTCGGGCGAAGGGAAGAGTACGATTGTGAAATTACTGTGCGGATTTTACCAAAAAGAGGGCGGAAGCTTCCTGCTTTATGGCAAGGCGTATGAGGACTGGGCGCTCTCGGCGGCAAGAGCCTGTTTTTCGCTGGTATCGCAAGATGTGTTTTTGTTTCCAGTCAGCGTTTGGGAGAATGTCGCATACGGGAAAAAGGACGCGACGAAAGCGGAGGTTGTGCATGCCTGTGAGAGCGCGAATATCCATGCGTTTATTGAGCAGCTTCCGCAGGGTTACGACACACTTGTCGGGGAACGCGGCGTACGACTTTCGGGCGGGGAGCGTCAGCGCATTTCCATTGCACGCGCCTTTTTGAAGGACGCGCCGATTTTGTTTTTGGACGAACCGACTGCCGCAGTGGACGAGGAGACGCAGAAGCTGCTTCAGGAAGCGATTGTGCGCATTGCGAAGGGGCGGACGGTGCTGATTGTCGCGCACAGGCTCTCGACGGTTGCCAGTGCGGACTGCATTTATGTGATGGAACAGGGGACGGTCGCGGAGTCTGGGACGCATACGGAGCTGTTGGCGCGTCATGGGGCGTATGAACGGCTCATGCGGTGTGGCGCACAGGATACGGTACATAAGGAACAGGAATGCCCGGACTTGCAGACGGCAAAAGGAGCGGAGGGATAGCATGAAAAAACAGTTAAAAACATTTACTTGGTTTATGGGACTTATGGGAAAACGGCTTCCCTTGTATCTGACTGCAATCCTTGTTTCTACCATCGGCTCGGCACTTTCCAAGGTCGCAAACGCATGGATTGTGGAGGATATTGTCACGGCGGCGCAGACAAGGGAGACGCAAGGTCTTTTATGGTCGGTTATCGTTTCCTTCGGGCTTTTTGTGCTTGGCTGGGTACTATGGCGGTTTGGCATTATCCGTTACAATATCGAGGGGCGAAGGGGTGTTGCCACAGTGGAAAAACTGGTGTTTGCCAAGGCAATGCGCCTTCCGTACGCATACTATGAGCAGCACCACAGCGCGGATTTCATGTCAAAACTGACCTTTGATACGGAGCGGGCAGGGGATATTTACAGCTCAAGGCTGCGCAGGCTCTTGTCAGCGGTCATTTCTTCCATTGTATTCCTTGTCCCGATGATTTGCGATAGCTGGCAGCTTACCTTGTGCCTTTTGGGCGTGAGTATCTTGTCCTTTGCAGTCAATGCACTGTTTTTGTCGCCAATGAAGCAAAACGGCAAACAGCTTTCCAGACAGCACGGCGTGATACTCGAAAAGCTGACAAATATGCTTGCGGGAATTGAGCTGATTAAGATTTTCCCAATGCGCGGGACAATGTGGGAGGATTACCATGTGGCAAACGCGGATTATTATGAGACGCAGGTCAAGGCGGGGAAGCTTTCGGCGGCGCTTGAGAGCCTGAACTGTCTGTTTGACTTGACGGGGGCGCTTGCGTTTCTTGGCTTGGGGATTTATTTTGTCTCCAAAGGCATGATTGGGCTTGGGCAGCTTACAGCAATTTATACTTTATATGGAAGCTTCCGCTATGTGTTTCTCGATATTGGAACGTATCTGCCGCAAATGATGAACTGTCTTGCCAATGCCGAGCGGCTGTATCAGTTTTTGCAGTTGGAAGAGGAGGAGGATGTGGCTGCTGCGCCTGTGCCTTTATGGCAGGAGCAAAGGCAGGGGTATGCGGTCACGGTTGAAAAGCTTTCGTTTTCTTATGGGGATATGCCGCTTTTAAACGATTTGTCCCTGAATATCAAGGAAAACAGCTTTGTCGCGCTGACGGGGGAATCGGGCTGTGGCAAGAGTACGCTTGCCAAGCTTTTGTTAGGGTTTTATACACCAAACAAGGGGCAGATTTTCGTCTGTGGAAAAAGCTGCCAAAACAGCAGTATCAAGGAAATCCGAGACCTGATTGCCTATGTGCCGCAGGATCCGTATCTATACGGGGTAAGCATTGCGGAGAATATCGCGTATGGCAGAAGCGGCGTCAATCCTTCCGACGTGCCGATGGAGGATATTATCGCGGCGGCGAAGGCGGCAAACGCGCATGATTTTATCATGGAGCTGCCTTGCGGGTATCAGACCATTGTGGGAGAGCGGGGCAATACGCTTTCGGGAGGAGAAAAGCAGCGGATTGCGCTTGCGCGGGCGGTGTTGAAAAATGCGCCTGTTTTGCTGTTGGACGAAGCGACCTCGGCGCTTGACGGGAAGTCGGAGCAGTTGGTCAATGAGGCGATTAAAAAGGTCTGCCAAAACCATACGACGATTATGATTGCGCACAGAAGCACAACGATTGCGATGGCAGATGAGGTAGTTGTGATTGGATAGCAGACTACTTCTTTTCCATATCATTTTGTGTTGCAAATTTTTCCAAATAGGTTTATATTGAATATGTTTATAAAATTTTAATATTTACCGATGAGGAGAACGATAATGGAAAAATTAAAACCAAAGCTGTTTTCAGTCATGAAAACATACACAAAACAACAGTTCATCAAGGACATTGTGGCAGGCGTCATCGTCGCAATCATTGCACTGCCGCTGTCCATCGCGCTCGCGCTCGCGTCAGGCGTTGCGCCGGAGCAGGGTATTTACACGGCAATCGTTGCGGGCTTTCTGATTTCATTCTTTGGCGGTTCACGCGTGCAGATTGCCGGGCCGACTGCGGCATTTGCAACCATTGTTGCAGGAATTGTCGCACAAAAAGGAATGGACGGCTTAATTCTTGCAACAATTCTTGCAGGAATTATTTTGATTGTGATGGGATTTTTGCGGCTTGGAAACCTGATAAAATATATCCCATACACGATAACTACGGGCTTTACAGCGGGTATTGCGGTCACAATCGCAATTGGTCAGATTAAAGACTTTTTAGGTCTGACCTATCCTGCAGGCACCGTTACAATCGAAACAATGGAAAAGGCGGGGGCTGTCATTCAAAATATTGCGACAATCAATTTGCAGGCAGTGGTTGTAGGGCTTGTGTGCCTCGCAATCCTGATTGTCTTTCCATATATTAATAAGACTATTCCCGGCTCTCTGATTGCGGTGATTGTGGGGATTTTAATGGTGCAGTTTTTGCACATGGACGTAAACACCATCGGTGATTTGTATGAAATCAGCAATAAGCTCCCGTCATTCCACCTTCCGGCACTCACGATAAGGGACATTGTTGACATCTTCCCGGACGCCTTTACAATTGCAATTTTGGCGGCAATTGAATCCCTTTTGTCCTGCGTCGTTGCGGACAGTATGATTAATTCCAAGCACCGCTCAAACATGGAGCTGATTGCACAGGGAATCGGAAATGTCGGTTCTGCGCTGTTTGGCGGCATTCCGGCTACCGGAGCGATTGCAAGAACGGCAGCCAACATCAAAAACGGCGGACGTACCCCGGTTGCAGGCATGGTTCATGCGGTTGTGCTTGTGCTGATTCTTGTCATATTAATGCCTTATGCGGCGTTGATTCCCATGCCGTGTATCGCCGCCATTCTGTTCATGGTCGCCTACAATATGTGCGGCTGGCGGGCTTTTGCCAACCTGTGCAAATCTGCGCCAAAGAGTGATATTATTGTACTGGTTACAACCTTTGTATTGACGGTCGTATTTGATTTGGTGGCGGCAATTGAGGTCGGCATTCTGCTTGCGGCAGTGCTTTTTATGAAGCGCATGAGCGAGGTTACGGAAGTGGAGGGCTGGAAATATGTTGACGAGGAGGACGACCCCGACAGCCTGACACTGCGTGAAGTGCCTGCGCACACGCTTGTGTATGAAATTTCAGGGCCGATGTTTTTTGCAGCAGCGGATAAAATCCTGACAATTTCCATAAAGGAGGATACCAAGTGCCTGATTTTGCGTATGAGGAGCGTCAACGCCATTGACGCTACGGCAATGCATTCGTTGGAGCAGTTATATGAAAAATATGAGCAGAAAAATATTCAGATTATCCTTTCCCATGTGAACGGACAGCCAAAGGCGGTTATGGAGAAGTCAGGGTTTGCGGCGAAAGTGGGCAGCGAAAACTTCTGTGCGCATATTGACGAGGCGCTGGAGCGGGCGAAGCAGTTCAATGCATAATACGAGAAATATACTTTGTTTAAAATATGTCGACTTATACATTTAGTCGGTGTATAATGATAGGTATCAGTATCAGAAAAAACGCTTTGACAAATGAAAGGAGAACAGATGGAAGTTATGAACGAGAAAGAAATTAAAATAGTAAAAAATTCAATAATTTATGAAATTCGCTTAGCATTTGCAAGTGGTGAAAAAGAAGAATACAAGAAAGAAGAAATTCTTGAAATGCTTGACAAAATCGCGCTTGCAAAAGAGCAGGAGTAAAAAATAAAATTTTTATCAATTCCATAAAGCAACCTTTGATTTTTCCCCAAATTATGCTAAAATAGGAAGAAGTAAAAACGGGCAGACGGTTTTCTTTGCCCGTTTTAAAGTGTGTTTTTGTCTACGCTACAAAAGAAAGGAAAGGTTATAAAATGGCTCAGATGACACCAATGATGTCGCAGTATGTGGAAACGAAAAAGCAGTACAAGGACTGTATCCTTTTTTACAGACTCGGTGATTTTTATGAAATGTTTTTCGAGGACGCAAAGCTTGTGTCAAAAGAGCTTGAACTGACGCTGACCGGAAAAGACTGCGGAATGAAAGAACGCGCCCCGATGTGCGGCGTGCCGTACCACGCGCTGGACACATACCTCACGCGTCTTGTGTCAAAGGGCTATAAGGTGGCAATCTGCGAGCAGGTGGAAGACCCGAAAATGGCAAAAGGGCTTGTAAAGCGTGAGGTGACACGCATTGTCACGCCGGGAACCAACCTGAATATGCAGGCGCTTGAGGAGTCCAAAAACAATTACATCATGTGCATATCGCACTTTCCGAATAAAATCGGCATTGCAATCGCGGACGTTTCGACGGGAGATTTTTATATCACGGAAGTAGAAAGCTTGTCAAAGCTAACCGACGAGCTATACAAATACACTCCTACGGAAATCATTTGCAACGATGCCTTTTTGATGAGCGGCTTTGAGATTGACGATTTGAAAAGCCGCTTGAAAATGGCAGTATATTCCCTTGATCCGTGGTACTTTGACGAGGACGGGTGCCGCAAATGCCTGATGGAACACTTTCAGGTCAATACCCTTGCAGGCATGGGAATTGAGGATTTTCCTTCCGGCATGATTTCGGCGGGCGCGCTTATGCAGTATCTTCTCGAAACACAGAAAACCCCGCTTACCCATATCACCCATATCACGCCGTATCTTGCGAGCCGTTTCATGCTTCTTGACAGCTCGACAAGACGAAACCTTGAGCTGACGGAAACCCTGCGCGAAAAGCAAAAGCGCGGCTCCCTTTTGTGGGTGCTTGACAAGACGAAGACGGCAATGGGCGCAAGGCAGATACGGACGGATATGGAACAGCCCCTGATTGACAAGGACGATATCAACGACCGCTTGGATACCGTGGAACAGCTCTGTAAAAACACGGTCGCACGGGACGAAATCAGGGAATATTTAAACCCGATTTATGACATGGAACGGCTTTTGGGAAAGGTCAGCTACAAGACCGCGAACCCGCGCGATTTAATTTCTTTTGCCAATTCGATGGAAATGCTTCCGCATATCAAGACCGTTTTAAAGGAATTTGACGCAAAGCTGTTGTGCGAAATTGATGAACAAATCGACGCCCTTGAGGACTTATGTTCCCTGATCAAAAATGCGGTTTGTGAGGAGCCGCCTCTTTTAATCCGCGAGGGCGGCATTATCAAGGACGGCTTTGACACAGATATTGACCATTTAAGAAAAGCAAAGACGGACGGAAAAAACTGGCTTGCGCAGCTTGAGGAGGAAGACCGGGAGCGCACAGGCATTAAAAATTTGAAAATTAAGTACAACAAAGTATTCGGCTATTATTTTGAGGTCACAAATTCCTTTAAAAACATGGTTCCCGACGATTATGTGCGCAAGCAGACGCTTGTCAATGCCGAGCGCTATACGACGCCAAAATTAAAGGAGCTTGAGGATACGATTTTAAACGCGGAGGATAAGCTCAACACACTGGAATACGATATGTTCTGCAAGGTTCGTGATGATGTCGCAAAGGAGCTTGAGCGCATTCAGAAGACGGCAAAGGCAATCGGACGCCTTGACGTGTTTGCCTCCCTTTCGCTTGTCGCAGAACAAAATCATTATGTCAGACCATCGTTAAATGACAAAGGCATCATTAATATCAAGGACGGCAGACACCCCGTTGTTGAAAAAATGATAGACCACGATATGTTTGTGTCAAACGATACCTATTTAAACAACAGCAATCACTGCATTGCCGTCATTACGGGACCAAATATGGCTGGAAAATCGACGTATATGCGTCAGTCTGCATTGATTGTGCTGATGGCGCAGCTCGGCAGCTTCGTGCCTGCAAAAAGCGCGGACATCGGCATTGTGGACCGGATTTTTACACGTGTCGGCGCGTCGGACGATTTGGCAAGCGGACAGAGCACGTTTATGGTGGAGATGAACGAGGTTGCCAATATTCTGCGCAATGCCACCGCCAAAAGCCTTTTGGTGCTTGACGAGATTGGCAGAGGGACTTCGACCTATGACGGATTAAGTATTGCATGGGCGGTGATTGAACATATCAGCAACAAGAAAATCCTCGGCGCAAAGACATTGTTTGCGACACATTATCATGAGCTGACAGAGCTTGAGGGCAAGATTAGCAATGTCAACAATTACTGCATTGCCGTAAAGGAAAAGGGCGATGATATTGTGTTTTTGCGCAAAATCATCAAGGGCGGTGCAGACCGCAGCTATGGCATTCAGGTCGCAAAGCTTGCGGGTGTGCCGGATATGGTGATTGACCGCGCGAAGGAAATCGCGGAGCAGTTGAGTGATAATGATATTACAAACAAGGTTCAGGACATTGCCGTTGACACGAAGGGCGAACGCAAGAAGGTAAAGCATTATGATGACGTGGACATTGGGCAGATGTCTTTATTGGATACGGTCAGTGACGAGGATATTTTAAACGAATTAAGGGAGATTGATGTGTTCAACCTCACGCCGCTTGACGCGATGAATACACTTTACAGATTGCAAAGCAAGATAAAAAACCGCTGGTAAGTAGAAAGGAACATCTAAATGGCAGAAATTCATGTACTCGATGACAGCACAATTGATAAAATAGCCGCAGGCGAGGTGGTAGAGCGTCCTTCCAGCGTCGTAAAGGAGCTTGTGGAAAACGCGATGGACGCGGGCGCGCATGCCATCACGGTTGAAATCAAGGAGGGCGGTATCGAGTTTATCCGCGTGACAGACGACGGTGACGGCATTGAATACGCACAGGTGCGAAATGCGTTCCTGCGCCATGCGACAAGCAAAATCACCTCCGTAGCCGACCTGATGAGCCTAAACAGCATGGGCTTTCGCGGGGAAGCACTCTCAAGCATTGCGGCAGTGGCAAAGGTGGAGCTTGTCACAAAGACGAAAAACGACATCACAGGCACAAGGCTTTGCATGGAGGGTGCGCGTGAAACTGCCTTTGAGGAAGTCGGCGCACCGGACGGCACCACCTTTATCGTGCGAAACCTGTTCTTCAACACCCCGGTCAGACGCAAATTTTTGAAAACGGCAATGACTGAGGCAAGCTACATCACGGATTTATTAGAGCATATGGCGCTTTCCAGACCGGAAATTTCGTTCAAATATGTCATCAACGGACAGACGAAATTTTATACCAACGGGGACGGCGACCTGCGCGCAATCATCTACCGGATTTTTGGCAGGGAGATTGCAGGTGAAATGATGGAATTTCAGGCAGTTGACGAGAATATCGTCATTGAGGGATTTTTAGGAAAAACCGTGTTAAACCGCGCAAACAGAAACTTTGAACATTATTTCGTCAACAAACGTTATATCAAAAGCAAGGTCATCTCAAAGGCAATTGAGGAAGGCTATCAGCCCTACATGATGCAGCACCGCTATCCGTTCTGCGTGATACATATCACCGTGCCGCCGGAGAGCGTTGACGTGAACGTACACCCGACAAAAATGGAAGTGCGCTTTTCCAACCAAAGCAGCATTTATAAGCTGATTGCGGACAATATTTCCGATTTTTTGTCACAGCAGGAAATGATACCGCAGGCAACGCTTGGACACGATAAAAAGAGCGGCAAAAAGGAAAAGGACGCCAAAAAACAAGAAGCGCCAGAGCCGTTTGAGAAGGAGCGGCGGCTTGCCGATCATGTGGCAAACGCGGCAAATGTCCTTCGGGAGGAAAGCGGCTATAACAGCCAAAAAAATGACACAGATGTCATTTTAACCAGTAGCTATGACCATGTAAAAGCTACAAACACTCACGAAAAGACAGGCGAATTTCTATATAATAATAAAGTATCCTACAACCGTGGGGAACTCCAAACGACACCACCCACAGACGACTTTTTTGTGGATAACCGGACACCGCAAGGGACACCAAAACAGCCGCAGACGCAGCCAAATAGCAGTCAAGGCAGTCAAAATCCGCCCAACCCGATTTTCAATAAAATACTAGGTACACCGCCAAAGGAAAGCGAGCCGCAAAATCAGGGAATTATCAAGGCAAAGGATCAGATTATCGTAGAAAAACCGGAGCAGCTAAACTTTTTTGATGAAAAGCTTTTGACGCGGGAAGCAAAACAGGAGTACCGCATTGTCGGACAGATTTTCCATACCTACTGGATTATTGAATACCGGGACAAAATGCTCTTAATTGACCAGCACGCGGCGCATGAAAAAGTAAAATATGAGCAGATCTTAAAAAAGGTAGCCGCAAATGAAATTTACACGCAGACGCTCACGCCGCCCATCATCATCAGCGTCACGCCAAAGGAAGCAAACATCATCAACAGTTATGCGCACTATTTTAAGGAGCTTGGATTTGAAATTGAGGATTTTGGCATGAATGCATATGCAATCCGGGGGGTGCCGCTTGATTTGTTCGGCTATGACATCAAGGACTTGTTTGAAGAAATTCTGACACAGATGTCAGAAAGTCCGGTGAAGGGCGTGCCGCAGATTATCCGCGAAAAAATAGCGTCAATGGCGTGCAAGGCAGCCGTAAAAGGAAACAATGCCATAAGCCTTGAGGAGGCGGACAGGCTGATTGAGCAGCTTTTGGAGCTTGACAATCCCTATAACTGCCCGCATGGCAGACCGACCATTATTTCCATGTCCAAATATGAGGTGGAAAAAAAGTTCAAAAGGATTATATAACATGAAAAAGCTAATCATACTCACAGGACCGACTGCCGCAGGCAAAACAAAGCTTTCCATTGCGCTTGCCAAAGCCATAAACGGCGAAATTATTTCCGCCGATTCCATGCAGGTATACAGGCACATGGATATTGGCTCCGCCAAAATCCGTCCTGAGGAAATGCAGGGGATTAAGCATTATTTGGTGGATATTTTAGAGCCGTCTGAGGAGTTTAATATCGTCTTGTTTCAAACGTATGCCAAACAGGCAATGGAGGAAATTTACGCCAAAGGCAAAACACCAATCCTTGTCGGCGGCACGGGCTTTTATATCCAGTCGGTGCTCTATGACATTGATTTTGAAAAAAGTGAGGAGGATACCGCCTTAAGGGCAGAGCTGGAAGCAATTGCAGCAAAAAAAGGCGCTCCCTACCTTCATGATTTGCTAAGGGAATGCGACGAAAAAGCAGCCGAAGAAATCCATGCAAACAATATCAAACGCGTCATCAGGGCAATTGAGTTTTTTCGACAGACCGGAACAAAAATATCAGAACACAACGAAACCCAGCGCCAAAAACAATCCCCCTATGACGCGCGCTATTTTGTGCTTACCGATGAACGCCAAAGACTCTACGCAAGCATTGACAGGCGCGTGGACAGTATGATGGAAAACGGGCTTGTAAACGAGGTCAAAAAGCTGCTTGACATGGGCTGTAAGCGCGATTCCACGGCAATGCAGGGGCTTGGCTATAAGGAAATCCTTTCGTATCTTGCAGGCGAAATCACGCTGGACGAGGCAGTTTACATCATCAAAAGGGACACACGTCATTTTGCAAAAAGACAGCTCACATGGTTTCGGCGGGAGCGTGATGTCATATGGATAGAAAAGCACAAATTTGCATACGACGAGGAAAAAATGTTAAACTATATGTTAGGAGCAATCAACAATGAACACGGAAACAGGGAACATATATAAGGAGCTTGGAATATCCGATAAGGTATACCAGTTCAGCAAGGAAATTCTGGACAGTCTTTCCACGCGCTTTGCGGAAATTGACAAGACTGCGGAGTACAATCAGCTAAAAGTCATCAAGGCAATGCAGGACAACAAAGTAAGTGAAGCCTGCCTTCTTGGGACGACCGGCTACGGCTACAACGATTTGGGACGCGATACGTTAGAGGCTGTCTACGCGTCCGTTTTCCATGCGCAGGACGCGCTTGTCCGCCCGCAGATAACCTGTGGGACACACGCGCTGGCACTGGCGCTGATAAGCAACCTAAGACCGGGTGACGAGCTGTTGTCACCTGTCGGAAAGCCCTACGACACACTCGAGGAAGTCATCGGTATCCGCCCCTCAAAGGGCTCACTTGCAGAATATGGCATTACCTATAAGCAGATTGACCTCTTAGCGGACGGCAGCTTTGACTACGAAAACATCAAAAACGCAATCAACGAAAAGACAAGGCTGGTGACAATCCAACGCTCAAAAGGCTATCAGACAAGACCAACCCTTTCCGTGCAAAAAATAGGGGAGCTTGTTTCTTTTATCAAAAAAATCAAGCCAGACATTATCTGCATGGTTGACAATTGCTACGGCGAATTTGTAGAACGGCTGGAGCCTACGGACGTGGGCGCGGATATGGTAGTCGGCTCGCTCATCAAAAATCCGGGCGGTGGGCTTGCGCCAATCGGAGGATATATTGCCGGAAAAAGGGAGTGTGTGGAAAACGCCGCGTATCGGCTGACCTCCCCCGGACTTGGAAAAGAGGTCGGTGCGTCGCTTGGCATTTTAAAGGATTTTTATCAGGGACTGTTCCTTGCGCCGACGGTTACGGCAGGTGCGCTAAAGGGCGCGGTTTTTGCCGCAAACGTTTACGAACGGCTTGGATTTAAGGTCGTGCCAAATGCCACCGAGCCGCGTCATGACATTATTCAGGCGGTCACGTTTGGAACGCCCGAGGGTGTAATCGCCTTTTGCAAGGGGATACAGGCAGCGGCGCCCGTTGACAGCTTTGTGACGCCCGAGCCGTGGGATATGCCGGGCTATGACAGCAAGGTCATTATGGCGGCAGGCGCATTTGTGTCGGGCTCCTCGATTGAGCTTAGCGCGGACGGGCCAATTAAGCCTCCTTATGCAGTCTATTTTCAGGGCGGACTCACGTTTGAACACGCCCGTTTTGGCATTATGAAATCCCTGCAAAGCATTGTGGATGCGGGACTTGTCACCCTTTAACCGTAGGGTGTCGAAAAAAAACGAATTTTTTTTGTGTACAGACGTTGGTTCGTGTGGTAAGATAACAATTGGATTACGCTTATTTTTATAAAGGGCAGCCTGCAAAAAACAAATGAGTCTTTTTAAGGAAATTTATGCGCAGGACGAGCTGCCATATGACAAATTCCTGCGTCTTGGGGCAGAAAATCTATCCGACGCGGAGCTGCTTGCCATTATGCTGCGCACCGGAACAAAGGAAAAAACGCCGATTGAGCTTGGACGCGAGATTTTAAAGCTTGCCGGAGACAAACTTGGTCTCTTGGGCTTATACCATTTTGATGTCCGGGAGCTCATGCAGATACCGGGCATTGGCGAGGTAAAGGCAGTACAGTTATTATGCATTGCGGAGATTGCAAAACGCACCGCACATATGAAGGCAAAAACGGATTTGCGCTTTGAGAAGCCAGAAACCGTGGCAACCTACTATATGGAGCGTCTGCGTCACAAAACGGCGGAGCAGCTTTTGCTGGTGCTTTTGGACAATCGAAAAAACATCGTAAGCGAGACTGTCATCTCCGTAGGAACCGCAAATGCCACGCTTGTTTCCCCACGGGAAATCTGCGGCAGGGCGCTTCGTATGGACGCCGCGTATATGCTGCTTTTGCACAACCACCCAAGCGGAAATCCGACGCCTAGCAGGCAGGATATCCTTGTGACGCAAAAGATAAAGGAAGTGTCCGATTTAGTTGAAATTCCGCTGTTGGATCACATTATCATAGGTGACAACAGATATACAAGTTTTAATGAAAAAGGACTTTTATAAAACAGAAAGGAGCTGTTAAAATTGGCTAACAACGCATTTGGTATTGATTTAGGTACCAGAACAATCAAAATATACAATACACATGGTGATAATGTAGTGGTGGAGAAAAACATGATTGCCATCGAAGACAAAAAGAATTTATTCGCATATGGCGATTCCGCTTTTGAAATGTTTGAAAAAGCACCCTCAAATATCGAAATTTCCTATCCGCTATGCAACGGTGTGATTGCGGATATTAAAAATATGCAGTTGCTGCTCAAAAATTTTATCCTTGATTGCAATAAAGGCGTTGTAAAGCCGGCAGAGTTCTACATTGCGGTGCCTTCCGATATTACGGCAGTAGAAAAGCGTGCCTTTTCTGATTTGGTAAAGGACGCGAACATTAAGGCGAAAAAAATCATGCGCGTGGAGAAGGCAGTCGCGGACGGGCTTGGTCTTGATATTGATGTCAAAAATGCGCAGGGTATCCTTGTCGTCAATGTGGGCTTCCACACGACGGAAATTTCCATTCTATCGCTTGGCGGCATTGTGTTAAGCAAGCTGATTAAAATTGGCGGACAGAAGTTTGACGAGTCCATAAAAAATGCAATCCGCAAGGAATTTAGCTTAATTGTCGGCAGCAAGACGGCGGAGAGCGTCAAAATCAGCCTCCGTGAGCTTGAGGGCGAAAACCGCGGCGCGATTGTATATGGTCGTGATATCGTTACGGGACTGCCGATGGAAAAAGAAATTCCGACAGACCTTGTCAGCGAGAGTATGCTGGAAAACTTTAATGTCATCATTGATAATATCCGTGTGATTTTGGAGCGGACGCCGCCTGAGCTTTCGGCGGATATTTTCCGGCGCGGCATTTATTTAACGGGCGGTGCCTCACAGGTCGCGCATCTTGCGGAGCTGATTGCAAAGGGGACAGGCTTAAAGGTCAATGTGAGCGAAAATCCGGTGTCCGGCGTGGCACTCGGGCTTGCCAAAATCATCAAGGACGATAACTATAAATCAGTAGCTTATTTAGAAGGAACGGGGCGCTAAAACCAATGAGTCCGATTGCAAAGAAAAAGAGAACAAAGTTCTCTATTCCAAGTAAATACTTATTGCTATTGCTTACCTTTGTGTGTGTGCTTCTGATGGCGGTAACCTTTTTTACGGACTATTCGGCAACACCGTTAAACAAGCTTGTCGGATATGTGGTTGTGCCGTTCCAAAACGGTGTGAGCCGTATCGGCACGTGGCTTTCCGTGAGGGTGGACGAGCTTGGCGAGCTTCGGATTGTGCTACAGGAAAATCAGGAGCTTAAGGCAAAGATTGATGAGCTTACGGTACAAAACACGCAGCTCCAGCAGGATAAATATGAGCTTAACAACCTCCGGGAGCTGTATAAGCTTGATGAGGAGTACAGCGGATACGAAAAAGTGGGCGCGCGCATTATCGCAAGGGACGGCGGGAACTGGTTTCATTCCTTTACCATTGATAAGGGCAGCGATGACGGGCTTGCAATGGACATGAATGTCATTGCAGGCGGCGGGCTGGTCGGACGGATTGTCGATATCGGCAAAAACTGGGCGAAGGTGACAGCAATCATCAACGACAATGCCAATGTGAGCGGAATGGTGCTTGCAAGCTCGGATATTCTGATGGTAAGGGGTTCCTTGGAGCTGATGGCGGACGGTGTGATTGAATTTGAGCAGCTTACAGATTCGGCGGGAAAGGTTCAGATTGGGGACAAAGTTGTTACCTCAAGCATCAGCGACAAGTATCTTCCAAGCATTCTGATTGGCTATATTACAGAGATTAATCAGGATTCCAACAATATCACCAAGTCGGGAAAAATCACCCCTGCGGTTGATTTCGAGCATCTTGAGGAAGTGCTTGTCATATTGGAGACGAAGCAGCAGATAGCGGATTAGGTGTAGCTGATGAAACGAAATATCATTTTATTTTTTGTAATCATTATCGGGTTTGTATTGCAGACAACGCTCTTTCAGACGCTTAGCTTCGGCAATATCTCACCCAACATATTAATTATTATCACGGCGTCCTATGGCTTTATGTTTGGAAAGCATTATGGCATGAGCGTCGGATTTATATGCGGCTTTCTGATGGATATTTTCTTTGGGGACGTCCTTGGGTTTTATGCATTGATTTATTTATACATAGGCGCCGCAAACGGATTTTTTCACAGTATCTTTTTTCAGGAGGACATCAAGCTGCCGCTTTTGCTGATTGCAGTCAGTGACTTTTGCTATTCGTTTGTCTGTTATGTACTGCTTTATCTTCTGCGCAGCAGGTTCCATCTGCTTTATTATTTAAAGAGTGTTATTGTACCGGAAATGGTTTATACCATATTTATCACTGTATTTTTATATCCCTGCATTTTACTGCTGAACTGGACAAGGGCAGACACAGGATATCATTCACAGCAAGAGAGGTGAAGCAGGAATTGTTTCGAAATATAAGAGAAGGTCTGTTTAATTTCTTTACGTCAAGGCTTTTGCTGCTGTTTATTGTTTTTACGGGAATGGCGGTTATTTTGATATACAGACTGTTTGATTTACAGATTGTAAGGGGAGAGGAGTATCTGGATAACTTCCGCCTTATGATTGAAAAGGAAAAGATAATACAGGGCACAAGAGGGAACATTTATGACAGGAACCAGAACCTTCTTGCCTACAATGAACTGGCATACTCTGTCACGATTGAGGATGTCTATGAGTCCAATTCTTCCGGAAGGGAGGAACTTAACACTACGCTCTACAGACTGATTCATATGATTGAGGATAACGGCGATTCGGTTATCAGCGATTTCAGTATTATTTTGAATGAAAATAATGACTATACATTTTCCGTGGAAGGGACGAAGCTTTTAAGGTTTAAGGCGGACGTTTACGGGAAAGCCATGATTACGGACTTATTGTTTTCGCAGGAAAACGCGTCCGCGCAGGAAATGATTGATTATCTTTGCACCAAATACGCAATCGGGGAATATGAAATCCTTGAGAACGGAAAAAAAGGAGACACCTTCTATCCGGGAAAGGGCTATACAAAGCGGGAGGTTTTGCAGCTTGTTACCATTCGGTATCAGATGAGCCTCTACAGCTTCCAAAAATATATCTCAACGACGGTTGCAACAGACGTCTCGTTAAAAACCGTTGCCATTATCATGGAAAACGCGGATACGCTAAATGGTGTCGCCATCGAGGAGGATACCATCAGAAAGTATAATTATCCGTTCTATTTTTCCCATATTTTAGGCTACACGGGAAAGATTGACTCCGATGAGCTTGCCACGCTTTCCGAGCAAAACGACAGCTATACGATGAATGACATTGTCGGAAAGGGCGGCATTGAACAGGTGATGGAGCTCGATTTGCAAGGGCAGAAGGGCTCGCAGACCATTTATGTTGACAACATGGGAAAGGTCATTGACACGACGGACATTGTGGAATCGCAGGCGGGGCATGACGTTTATTTAACAATTGACAAGGATCTTCAGGTCGCGGTTTACAATATTTTGGAGCAGAAGCTTGCAGGTATTCTTGTTTCAAAAATCAGGAATATTTACAATTATGATCCATTGACCTCCTCGTCAAGACAAAATATCATTATCCCGATAGATGATGTTTATTATGCGCTTTTCAACAATAATGTGATTGACATCAACCATTTTTCCGATGAAAACGCATATGATACGGAAAAAGAGGTTTTGCAAATATTTAACGACAAAAAGGCGCGTGTGCTTGCTTCCCTCGAGGCGGAGCTTTTGGAGACAAAAACGCCTTATGATAAGCTGACAAAGGAATACAAGAGCTATGAAAGCTACATTGTTTCCATGCTGATGGAGAAAGGCGTTCTTGTAAGCTCCGCGATTGACAGGGACGATCCGACATACATTGCATGGACAACTGACGAGGTCATCAGCTTAAGTGAATACCTGACCTATGCGATTTCCAAAAACTGGATTGACATTACAAAGCTTTCCGTGGAGGCGCAGTATTCGGATTCCTATGAGGTTTTGAATAGCATTATCCAATATATCCTTAAAAATCTTGACAATAATACCAAATTTGCCAAAATGATGTACAAGTATATGATTAGCGATCAGACCATTTCGGATCGGCAAATCTGCATGATTTTGTGGGAACAGGATTTAATCAGTGTTGACGAGAGCAAGATTACCGCGTTAAAGAACGGGCAGACAAGACCTTATAATTTCATGCTTGACATGATTTCCACGCTGCAGATTACGCCGGCGCAGCTTGCGCTCGATCCCTGTACAGGCTCCTGCGTGGTGACCGATGTCAACAATGGGGAAGTGCTTGCGCTTGTATCTTATCCGGGTTATGACATCAATAAGCTGGCAAATGGTGTTGATGCGGAGTATTTTGCAAAGCTGCAGTCGGATTTGTCCGTGCCGCAGTGGAGCGCCGCAACACAGCAGGAAACGGCACCCGGCTCTACCTTTAAGATGATGGTTGCCGTCGCCGCAATGGAGGAGGGGGCGGTATCCTCGCTTGGGGAAACGATTACCTGTACTGGTGTGTTTGATAAAATCCCGCCAGACATTCATAGGTGCCATATCTATCCCGGGGCACACGGCGCGATGAATTTACAAAATGCCATCGCAAACTCCTGCAACAGTTATTTTTATGAAATCGGCTATCGTTTGAGCTTGGACGGTGGAAGCTATAACAGCAATTATGGTCTTTCAAGGCTTGAAAAATATGCTGACTGGTTTGGACTGACGGAAAAATCAGGGATTGAAATTACAGAGTCTGAACCGAATTTTTCATCGGAATACTCTGTCCCTACAGCAATTGGACAAGGCTCAAACAATTATACGACAGTCGGTCTTGCACGCTATGTAACGGCTGTTGCAAACAGCGGTACCGTATATAACCTGAGCCTTCTTGACAAAGTAACCGATTCAAACGGTGTTATGGTAAAAGATTATACGCCGGAAATCCGAAATGTAATTGATATCGATGACAGCATTTGGAACGCAATCCATGCAGGTATGCGGGGCGTGGTGGAAAAAAAGAAATATTATGAGGAGCTTCCGGTTCATGTGGCAGGGAAAACAGGTACCGCGCAGGAAGGAAGAAACCGTACCAACCACGCGTTGTTTCTTAGCTATGCACCCTATGAAAATCCTGAGATTTCAGTAGCGGTACGTATCGCGTATGGCTATAGCTCAGATTATGCGGCACAGACTGCAAGGGATGTATATAAATATTACTATGGTTTAGCAGAGGAAGATGAGCTTGTTACCGGTACTGCAGAGCTTCCTGACGCAGTAAGCGGTGATGGTGATTAATTTGCGAAGGGAGAACATGTGAAAAATTCAGTGATTTTAAAAAGTTTTTCCAGCGGGATTTCCGTTATTATGGACGACACAATTGCGTATGAAGAGCTGCTTAATGACATTGCGGCAAAGTTCCAAGATGCTGACAGTTTTTTTAAAGATGCGGCAGTGGCAATTTCTCTGGAGGGCAGAAATCTGACTGAACAGCAGGAGCGCGAGGTACTTGATACCATTACGCAGAATTCACATTTGAAGGTACTGTGCCTGATGGGCAGGGACAAGGATAAAAATATCCGTTTTTTGGGAATACAGAATAATCTGAGCTTTCAGAAAGATGAGAACTGCGGGCAGTTTTACAGGGGATCGCTTAGCGACGGACAGAGCATTGAGACGGAGCACAGCATCATCATTTTAGGAGATGTGAGCGAGGGGTGCTATGTCTCGAGCGCAAAGGACATCGTGATCCTTGGAAATCTCATGGGAGAAGCGCACGCAGGGGCAGGCGGCAGCTTAAACCATTTTGTCGTGGCATTGGAAATGAACCCAAGCGCCCTGACAATCGGAACGCTCAGCCTGAAAATACAACCCCAGAAGACTTCTATCTGGGGACGGAAGCCAAAATCAACGCCAAAAATAGCATATACCTACAATGGCGAACTATTGATGGAATCGATTACAAAAGAATTGCTGGACGACTTTACGGTTTAATTTCGTCCGGAGACCATTATCAAAAAATAATGGAGGAAGTCCTATGAGCGAAGTAATCGTTGTTACATCAGGAAAAGGCGGTGTGGGAAAGACCACCACATCTGCAAATGTGGGAACAGGTCTTGCAGAGATGGGAAAGAGCGTTGTTTTAATTGATGCCGATATCGGTCTTAGGAACCTTGACGTTGTTATGGGTCTGGAAAACAGGATTGTATATAATCTTGTAGATGTGATCGAAGGCAACTGCCGTTTAAAGCAGGCGCTTATCAAGGACAAAAGACACGCGGGGCTGTATCTGATGCCCGCAGCGCAGACAAGGGACAAAAACTGCATTACGCCGGAACAGATGATTAAACTGATTGACAGCTTAAAAGAGCAGTTTGACTACATAATTCTTGACTGTCCGGCAGGAATTGAGCAGGGCTTCCAAAACGCGGTTGCAGGCGCTAATCATGCCATTGTGGTGACAACGCCCGAGGTTTCCGCAATCCGCGACGCAGACCGCATCATCGGTCTTTTGGAGGCAAATGAGATTAAGAAAATTGACCTTGTCATCAACCGGTTGCGCCACGATTTAATCCGGCGCGGTGAGATGATGACAGTCGATGATGTCCTTGATATTTTGGGGCTTCCGCTGCTTGGCGTTGTCCCCGATGACGAAAACGTGGTGATTGCCACCAATCAGGGAGAGCCGCTTGTCGGAAAAGGCTCGATGGCAGGACAGGCCTTTTACAACATCTGCAAAAGGCTGGCGGGAAAAGAAGTTCCTTTTATGGATTTTAGCAAAAACGTGACAATATGGACAAGGGTTTCCGGTTTGTTCAGAAAAAATCTTCAGGAGGAGCGAGCATGAGTATATTGAATATTTTCAGGAGGAAAACCTCACGACAGATAGCAAAAGACCGGCTCAAAATACTGCTGATTTCAGACAGGGTAAACTGCTCACCGGAGATGATGGAGCTGATAAAAAACGATATTGCGGAGGTCATTTCAAAGTATATGAAGATTGACACCTCCAACATGGAAATTCAGATTTCAAAGACGGCAGGAGAGAACAGCCGAAGCGGCAAGGTGCCGGTATTGTATGCCAATATACCAATTTTGGACTTAAGAAATTAGATGAGGCAGAAACGGGGAGAACGATGTTAAAGAATTACAGGATAAGGGATTATGACTTTAAGTTAATACTGATGCTTGTGGCAGTGACGGCAATCGGTGTGCTTTCCGTGGGAAGCGCGCGCGCTGATTTGCAGAGCAGGCAGCTTTTGGGCTTCATTATGGGCTTTTTTATCATGATTGTCCTGTCCTTCTTTGACTATTCGTTTTTTCTGCGGTTTTACTGGCTGATTTATCTGTTTGATTTGGTGCTTTTGGTCATGGTTGCGCAGTTTGGGGAAGTGGTAAATAACGCAAGACGCTGGCTGGTGATTGGCGGAATACAGTTTCAGCCCTCTGAGGTCACAAAAATCATGCTGATACTGGTAATTTCGCAGTTTATTTTAAAACACAGGGAAAAAATCAATTCCTTTCAGAACATTGTTTTCATGCTGGCAATTGTGGCAATTCCTGCATACTTGGTCTATGAACAGCCGGATATGTCGACAACAATTGTAATCCTGATGATTTTTTGTATTGTATGGTACGTGGGCGGACTAAGCTACAAGCTCATTCTTGGCACCCTTGCGGTCGTTGTTCCGGTTGCGGTCGTGCTGTTTATTCTGATTTTGCAGCCCGACCAGACCATCATAAACGAGTATCAGCAGGGACGTATTCTGGCATGGCTTTATCCTGAGCGGTATCAGCAGACGCTCGCATACCAGCAGACAAACGCCATGATGGCAATTGGCTCCGGGCAGCTTTGGGGAAAGGGCTTAAACAATAATATGATTAGCTCCGTAAAGAACGGCAACTTTATATCTGAGCCGCAGACGGATTTCATCTTTACGGTCATCGGGGAGGAGCTTGGCTTTGCGGGAAGCTGTCTTGTGGTGGTGCTGCTGTTTGCAATTGCACTGGAATGCCTTAGCGTGGCAAGAAAGGCAAAGGATATTGCGGGTACCTGCATTGCCTCGGGAATGGCGGCACTCATCGGGTTTCAAAGCTTTGTCAATATTGCGGTTGCAACAGGGCTTTTCCCAAATACCGGTGTTCCGCTTCCGTTTGTAAGCTATGGTCTGACCTCGCTTGTCAGCCTGTATATCGGCATGGGGTTTGTGCTCAATATCCGGCTGCAGTGCGTCAGGAAGTATAACAATTAATCGTTTTCAATTTGCACAATTGTTTCACCAAAAGCATGGAAGGATTATAAAAAATTTATGAAAATTTAGAAAATTCTTACAATATTGTATAGCTTTTTGAACAAAAAGAGGTTAGAATGGTATTAGATATTATTCTTGGACAAAGGAAGGTGCAAATTCATGAATATTGCGTTAATCGCACATGACGGGAAGAAAAAGCTGATGCAGAATTTTTGCATTGCATACAGGGGCATTCTGAGCAGGAATACACTGTATGCCACAGGGACAACAGGGCGTCTTATCGAGGAAGTCACCAATCTGAATATTCATAAATATTTAGCCGAACACTTAGGCGGTGAGCAGCAGATTTGTGCACAGATTGAGCATAATCAGATTGACCTTGTTATCTTTTTAAGAGACCCAAATTCAAAATCTCACGAGCCTGATATCAATAATGCGGTTAAGCTTTGTGATATGCACAATATCCCTTTGGCAACCAATCTTGCCTCAGCAGAGCTTCTGATTAAGTCACTTGACAGAGGAGATTTAGACTGGCGTGAAATGTACAAATAGATTGAAACAAATTATAACAATTTTGATATGTATGGCATTGGCTTTGACAACGCTTACAGGCTGTGGCAGCAAGGCGTATTCTTTTGAATATGACAGAGGCAGGAATAATTCCGGATTTTCGCTTGCTCCCCATACTGCCGGGGATACTGCGGATGCGTTTGCCTTGGGACTTTGTGTCACGGCAAAGGATGTGACCGAGGGAACAGATGTTGATATGTCGGCGGCGACTGCGGCGGGACTTTTTGATATTACGCAAAAAAAGGTGATTTATGCAAAAAATGTCCATGAAAAATTAAACCCCGCAAGCCTTACGAAAATTCTGACCGCGCTATGTGCGCTGGAAAACGGAAATTTAGAGGATGTAATGACTGCAAGCGCAAATGTGCGGATTGACGAGTCGGGTGCAGTCAAGCTTGGCGTTGCGGAAGGCGATACTATGACGTTAGAGCAGGCGCTTCATGCCTTGCTGCTCAAATCGTCCAATGATGTGGCGGTTTTGATTGCGGAGCATATCAGCGGAAGCGTGGAAGGCTTTGCAGAGCTGATGAACGAGACTGCGAACCGTCTTGGCGCCACAAACAGTCACTTTGTCAACCCGCATGGTCTGACTGATCCAAACCATTATACGACAGCATACGATCTATATCTTATCTGTAATGCGGCGGTCAAACATGATAAATTTGTGGAGATTATCCATACGTCCAGTTATAATTCCGTATACCATGATAAGAACGGCGATGAAAAGATAATGGATATGGCAAACAGTAATGCATACATCAAGGGAGAAGCGTTTGCGCCCAACAATGTGACGGTGATAGGAGGGAAGACAGGTACAACAAACGCGGCAGGGAACTGTCTTGTCATTTATGCAAGAAACAGCGCGGGAAATCCCTATATTTCCGTAGTGCTTCAGGCGCCTGACAGGACAACAATGTATACGGAAATGACCGATTTATTAGGAGAAATTTAATAAATTGTTGTTTTTTTCGACGTATTCTACTATAATTATATTGAGTAAGCTATCTTACTCATTAAATATGCAATTTACAGGAGGTATTTCTTATGGTACAGCTTATTGTTGGAAAAAAAGGCAAGGGTAAGACAAAAATTATTTTGGACATGGTAAACAAGGAAATTGCTAACGTATCAGGAAACATTGTTTATCTTGATAAGGGCAATGACCATATGTATGAGTTAAATAATAAAGTCCGCCTGATTAATGTAAAGGATTATGGTGTTACCAATGCCGACGAGTTTATAGGCTTTATCCGCGGCATCGTTTCACAGGACCATGATTTGGAGTACATTTATCTTGATGGATTTTTAAAGATTTCATGTCTTGAAGGCGCACAGGACAGGGCGGAGGAAATATTGTTAAAGCTTGACCGTATCAGTGATGCATATGGCTTTAAGATTATAGCCAGCATTTCTATTGATGAGGCAGAGCTTCCGGAAAGCTTAAAATCAAAGGTTGTTGTATCATTATAGAAATATTTTTAAAAATAAAAAGCCTCGGTCGCTCCGGGGCTTTTATTAAGGAGATTTGCTTGTGGCAGGAGAGAAGCGGCAGGGTGTGAGGCAAAAACAGCATAGTAAATCAGGAAGGACGATGAACAGGATTGAGCTGTTGATTTTTGGCGCAATGACTGTTTATATTATTGTGGTCATTGTGATGTATTTCAACTCGGAGCCAATCATGGGCTATTCCGTGCAGATGGGCTCATTGTCCGTGTCAAAAACCTATACGGGCATTGCACTGCGGGACGAGGAGCTTGTCCGGACCCCCTATACGGGCTACATCAATTACTATGTCAGGGAAGGAGAGCGTGTCTCTTCACGGGACACGGTGTACTCGATTGATGAGAGCGGCAAGCTTGCCACGCTGTTAAATTCGGGTGAGCTTGGCGAAAATAAATATACGGACGAGGAGCTTTCGGAGCTTAGGGCTGATGTCATTCAATATGACAGCACGTTTGACTGCAGGGATTTTAGTTCCGTTTATGACTTTAAGTATAACCTTGAGGGGGCGGTCGTAAAGCTTGTCAATATCAGCGTTTATGAGAGCATGGACACGCTGAACCAGTCAAGCCTTGGCGGAATGGTATCGCTTTGCCCTGTCGGGAAATCCGGTTATATCGTTTATAATACGGACGGTTATGAGCAGCTTACACCGGAAGCCGTCAATGCGGAGCTGTTTGACCGGACTGCCTATGAAAAAAGCCGCATCAATAATAATGATTTGGTGGAGAAAAACAGTGTGGTGGGAAAGCTGGTCACCAATGAAAACTGGTCGTTAATCATTCCCATCGAAAAAGAGCGCGCTGCGGAGATTGAGGAAGAAGAGTTTGTCAAGGTAAAATTTATCAAGACACAGGAGACCTCATGGGGAGAAGTAACCATTCACCATCTGGCGGACGGGGACTATGCAGAGCTTTCCTTTACCAATTCCTGCAAGGCATTCTGCGCTGACCGTTTTGTTGATATTGAGCTTGTTGTCAATGATATGCGCGGCTTAAAAATTCCCAAATCGGCAATTGCGGAAAAAGAATTTTTTATTATCCCTGCAGAGTATATGAGCAAGGGTGGGGAGCGCGGAAATTA
Organism: uncultured Lachnospiraceae bacterium; assembly: GCA_947567595.1. Taxonomy (GTDB): domain Bacteria; phylum Bacillota; class Clostridia; order Lachnospirales; family Lachnospiraceae; genus COE1. The sequence goes on from CANOMQ010000030.1 coordinate 24,405, forward strand.
TGGCGTTACGAAAGAGTCTTATAACGAAAATGGGGAACTGACCTACCGCTTTGTCGAGACGACCGTTTACAATTCCGACGACAAGGAATTTTATGTGGACAATTCTGATTTGAGTGTCGGCGAATATATCTGCAAGCCAGACTCTACGGATAAAATGGCAGTCAGCAGGTCAGGAACACTCAAAGGCGTCTACAACATGAATAAGGGATATGCGGATTTTAAGCAGATTACCATTCTTGATGAAAACGACGAATATGCGATTGTCAGTTCCAACACGCAGTACGGGCTGACGGTTTATGACCGGATTGTGCTTGACGCCGCAAGTGTCAATACAGATGATTTTATTTATCATAACCAGTGATTTATATGCAAAAGGGGAGGAACAGCGATGTCTGAATATGGAATTAAGGAAAATATCATGGCAGTGGAGGAGCAGATTACTGCCGCATGTGAGAAATCAGGACGCGAGCGAAAAGACGTGACGCTGATTGCAGTCAGCAAGACAAAGCCTGTGGAGCTGCTACAGGAGGCATATGACTGCGGCTGTCGTGACTTCGGGGAAAACAAGGTACAGGAGCTTGTGGATAAATATGAGGCGCTTCCCAAGGATATCCGCTGGCACATGATTGGACACTTGCAGCGCAACAAGGTGAAATACATCGTGGGCAAGGTTTATATGATACACAGCGTGGATTCGCTGCGGCTTGCGGAAGAAATCAGCAAGGAAGCCGTTAAGAAGCATGTGGAAGTTCCGATTTTAATTGAAGTGAACGTTGCCAACGAGGATACAAAATTTGGAACGACCTGCGAGGAAGTGCTTCCTCTAATCAGGGAAATCGCCAAATTACCCAATATTTTGATAAAAGGATTGATGACGATTGCCCCTTATGTCGAGGACGAGGAAGAAAATAGATGCTATTTTCAGAAATTAAAGAAAATTTCAGTTGACATTATGGAGAAAAACGTTGATAATGTATATATGGAAACATTATCCATGGGGATGACCGGAGATTATCGCACGGCAGTGTCAGAAGGAGCCACTTACGTGCGCGTCGGGATCGGTATCTTCGGACAAAGGCCGACAATGCTGAAGGGAGAGGAAATATAATTATGGGAGTAACAGACAAGTTATTAAATTTCATGCATCTTAATAATGACGATGACGATTATTATGATGATGATTATTACGATGAAGGAGAAGTTATTGCAAATACTGTCAGAAAGCCGGCACCCGCTATGCGTGACAACGATTATGATGAACCCGTTGAAAAACCATCAAGAAGAACCTCACAGAAAGTCACACCCATCAGACCAGTCAAGAAGGCACAGGGAAGCGGAATGGAGGTTTGTGTTATAAAACCCTCAAGCGTGGAAGACGCAAGGGAAATCACAGAGACATTATTGGACAACCGTGCGGTCGTCCTGAATTTGGAAGGTCTTAATTTGGAGATTTCACAGAGGATTATCGATTTTGCATCAGGTTCTACCTATGCAATCAACGGCAATCTTCAGATGATTTCAAATTATATCTTCATTATCACACCTGCAAGTGTTGATATTTCAGGAGATTTTCAGGGTGTTGTATCAAGTGCCTTTAGTGTCCCGATTTCTCATAATACACTCTAAGCTGTTTGATGCAAAAGATGATACTTCCCACTTTTTAACAGGGGTGGGAAGTTTTTTGTTATGCACATGGATACTCGGAAGATGAATATAATATATGGAGGTAATTATGTCGCAGAGATTAACAATCAATCAAAACAATAAGCCAATCTATGATATTGTATATGAGCATGATTTTGAAAGACTTGCCGAGGAGCTTGCCGCCTTTGGGATTGCGGACAGGAAGCTTTGTATCATCACGGATTCAAGGGTAAACGGGCTTTACGCAGATGAAGTGTGCTCCGTTTTAAAGGACCATTGTAAAACGATTGTCGTATATGCGTTTGAGGCGGGAGAGCAGAGTAAAAACCTTGATACCGTAAAGGACATCTATGAATTTCTGATACAGCATAAATTTGACCGCAAGGATATGCTTCTTGCACTTGGCGGCGGCGTTACCGGTGATATGACCGGCTTTGCGGCGGCGACGTATCTGCGCGGCATTGACTTTGTGCAGATACCCACCACGCTTTTGGCGCAGGTGGACAGCAGCATTGGCGGAAAAACGGGCGTTGACTTTGACCAGTACAAAAATATGGTCGGTGCGTTTTATATGCCAAAGCTCGTCTACATGAATGTGTCAACGCTCAAAACGCTTGATGACCGTCAGTATTATTCGGGAATGGGAGAGGTCTTAAAGCACGGGCTGATAAAGAGCGCAAGCTTTTATGAGTGGATTATTGACAATATGTATGAAATCCATGAGCGCGATTTGGAGACGCTTGAGGAGATGGTATACAAAAGCTGTACCTGCAAAAAAATCGTTGTTGAGAAGGATCCGACCGAGAAGGGCGAGCGTGCCATCTTAAATTTCGGGCATACCATCGGTCATGCGATTGAGAAGGCGAAGCATTTTGAGCTGACGCACGGGGAATGTGTCGCGCTTGGCTGTGTTGCCGCCGCGTACATTTCATGGCAGAGAAATCTGCTCTCGAAAGAAGAATATTATGAAATCCGAGATATGTTCGTGCCGTTTAACCTTCCCATATCAATTGATAAGATTGATCCGGAGGAAATCCTTGCGCTTACCACATCGGATAAAAAGATGGAGGGCAACCACATCAAGTTTATCCTTCTGAAAAAAGTCGGAAGGGCGTATATTGACACCACCGTCACAAAGGACGAAATGAAAGCAGGCATTCACGAAATTTATTTTTCGGAAGAGGATTGGGATGAATAAGAAAAAAATCATTTTGTTTATTGTGGACATTGTTTTAGCAGCGCTTCTGATTGCGGCGGATCAGGTATCCAAGTATTTTGCCGTGCTGCGGTTGAAAAACCAGCCGCCTTATCCGGTTGTGGAGGGTGTCTTTGAATTTCATTATTTAGAAAACAGGGGCGCGGCGTTCGGAATGCTTGAGGGGCAGAAGTTCTTCTTTATTCTGATTGCGGCAGTCATACTTGCTATCATTGTCTATGTGCTTTGGAAGGCGCCGTATCAGAAGATGTACATTAAGCTCCATATTACACTGGTGTTTATTGCAAGCGGTGCAATCGGAAATTTGATTGACCGAGTGCGGTATGACTACGTTGTCGATTTCCTTTATTTTAGTTTAATTAATTTTCCGGTATTTAATGTGGCAGATATTTATGTGACGCTTGCCGCGATTTCGCTTGCAATTCTCCTTATATTTGTCTATAAGGAGTCTGATTTGGAATTTCTGACCTTTCGGACGAAGAAGTTCCGGGACCTTAAGTAAAGGGTACGGGGAGATGATATGGACGAAAATGCGGTTGTATTTGAAGCGGTTTTGGAAATGGAGGGGGAGCGCATTGACAAATGTATCAGCAGTTATCTCAATACGCTTTCCAGAAGCTATATCCAAAAGATAATCAAGGACGGGAACGTGCTTGTAAATGACAAACCGGTTAAGGCAAATTATAAGGTACACACAGATGATAAAATCTGCTTTACAATCCCTGCGCCGGTTGTTCCTGACATTCCCGCGCAGGATATTGCGCTGGACATTCTGTATGAGGACGCGGATTTGCTAGTGGTAAATAAGCCCAAAAACATGGTGGTGCACCCTGCGCCCGGTCATTATGAGGGGACGCTTGTCAATGCCGTTTTATATCATTGCAGCGGGGCGCTTTCCGGGATTAACGGTGTCATGCGTCCGGGAATTGTCCACAGGATTGACAAGGATACGACAGGCTCTTTAATCGTATGTAAAAATGATGAGACGCATAATGCCATTGCGGCGCTTTTAAAAACGCATGATATTACGCGTAAATACCGGGCGGTTGTCTTTGGCATTATCAAGGAAGACGAAGGGACGGTGCGCGCGCCAATCGGGCGTCACCCCACAGACCGGAAGAAAATGGCAGTCAACGAAAAAAACGGAAAAAATGCGGTCACGCATTACAGGGTTCTTGAGCGGTTTCGCGGTTATACGTATGTGGAGTGCACGCTTGAGACAGGCAGAACCCATCAAATCCGGGTACATATGGCAAGCATCGGGAATCCGCTGCTTGGCGATACGCTCTATACGGGGCAGAAGGCTCCGGTTAAGTTAGAAGGTCAGGCGCTCCATGCCATGACAATCGGATTTGTGCACCCGTCATTCCATCAATATATGGAATTTGAGGCACCGTTACCGGAATACTTTACAAGGCTGTTAGATGTACTGCGGGCGAAATCGTCCATGTCGTAAAGAAAACGATAAAAACGCACAATACGGTTTATTTTGTGACATACAGAAGAGACCTTATCGTGCGTTTTTTGTGTGCATTCTGCAAAATACAACGGCTTTCAATGGAGAATATTGTCCAAATTATAAAAAATATATAACCTGTTTCTAAAATAAAAATTGTATTTTTGTAAAATCGTGCTATAATAGGTAGTTGAGAATGGTTGCTGCTGTTGCTATAGCGTGCGAAACTGCAAGATGGAGCGTTTTATTTATGACAGAATTTACACGGGAGAGTGCCGTAGAAAAACTATTGGAGAGCTTTAGGGCATATTATAATATTAACCTGATGGGCGCCTCACAGGTGCCGCTGAGGGCAGTATGCGAATTTTATGAGCACTCCGAAAAATATGTTTTATCGAGGAAGGCGGAGCTTTGGTCTGCGGATTGTGAGGAATTTATCTATCTATTTGAGACAGCACACCTGACTAAGGCGCTTTTTGAGGAATGCCGGGATTTTGCAAGGGAAGACGGACTCAAAAGGGCGCATATTGGTCCCGGTCATATGTATACATACATTACACCTGTTTTTGTGTGTGATACGTGCGACGAGGCTGCCAAGAGGGCAGTGAAAAAATGTCGTATTTATAAAAGCTTTCAATTTTCCCTTCACGGTTGGATGGACTTTCACGCCGCGGTTTATGAAATAGCGGACAATTCCATATTCACAAACGCTGCCGGAAGGTGTGTCGGGAAAGTTTTGAAAAAAGTTTTATTTCAAAAAAAAGGAGATGTTAAAAAATGAACACATTGGTATTATTACTTATTTGTGTTGCCATTCTGATTGGCGGCTATATCTTCTATGGAAGATGGCTCTGCCAGCAGTGGGGTGTGGGTGACAACAAGGAGGAAACACCTGCACACACCATGTCGGACGGTGTTGACTATGTTCCGGCAAAAGCGCCCGTTTTGATGGGGCATCATTTTTCTTCCATTGCAGGAGCAGGTCCGATTACCGGCCCGATTGGCGCGGCAATGTTTGGCTGGCTGCCTGTTACGCTCTGGGTTTTAGTGGGTGGTATTTTCTTTGGCGGCGTACATGATTTTGGTGCGCTTTTTGCCTCAATCCGCCACAAGGGGCAGTCCATTGGTGAGATTATTTCTACCAATATGAGCCGTCGTGCAAAAAGGCTGTTTTTAATCTTTGCGTACCTGACGCTCATTCTTGTCGTTGCGGCGTTTGCCTCTATTGTAGCTTCTACCTTTGGCGCCACCTATGATGATGGTGTGCTCAATGCAGCGGCAAGTGCGTCGAACGCGTCCGTTGCAATGGTTTCGCTCCTATTTATTGTAATCGCTGTTATATTTGGGTTCTGCGTATATCGCCGCAACACACCGATGCTGATTTCGACGGTGCTTGGCGTACTGGCAATTGTTCTTTGTATGGCAATCGGTATGAACTACCATCCAATCTACCTTTCTGCAAAGACATGGATGATTATTGTTGGTATTTACATTGCAATCGCTTCCGTAACGCCGGTATGGATTTTGCTCCAGCCGCGTGATTACCTAAGCTCGTTTTTGCTTTACGCAATGCTAATCGTAGCGTTTATCGGCGTTGTGGGCGCACACCCCAATATTGATCCGGAGCTGTTCCCTGCATTTGCGGGATTTGCCGTTGATAACGGAAACGGAATACAGTACCTGTTCCCGATTTTGTTTACAACAGTTGCATGCGGTGCCATTTCTGGTTTCCACTCGCTTGTTTCGTCAGGAACCACGTCAAAGCAGCTTGACAAGGAAACCGACGCAAAGCCGATTGCTTATGGCGGAATGCTTCTTGAATGCGTGCTTGCGGTGCTTACGCTCTGTGCGATTGCATACGCAAGACAGACAGGGCATACGGCAGGCGCTACGGATATTTTCGCAGGCGGAATCGCGGCGATGGTAGCGGCAATTCCCGGTCTTGCAGGACTTGAGAATATCCTTTACACCTTGCTAATCCTTACATATTCCGCATTCTGCCTGACTTCGTTAGACACGGCTACCCGTTTGGCGCGTTTCATGTTTCAGGAGTTCTGGCTCGAGCCGGGACAGACGGTGGGAGACATCAAGGACGGCTGGAAGAAGGTTATGGTCAATCCCTATTTTGCCACAATCATCACGGTTATTTTGGGAATTGCGCTTGGCATGACAGGCTACAGTAAGATTTGGGGACTGTTTGGTGCGGCAAACCAGCTTCTTGCAGGACTTGGACTGCTTGCGGTTGCCACATGGCTTGGAAATGTCGGGAAAAACAATAAGATGTTCCTGTTCCCGATGGCGTTTATGATGGTTGTTACCATCTGCTCTTTAATCCTGACCGTTAAAAATCAGATTGGTCTGATTGCGGCAGGCGGCGCAGACTGGGGACCTTGGGCACAGACGATTTTGGGAATATTGTTGATTATCCTTGCAATTATTCTTGTCATTGAGGGAATACAGACGCTTACAAAGAAGAAAAGTAAGACAGCATAAAAGATGAGATTATGATAAGGCTTCATGGGCGGACGCTGCTTGTGAAGCCTTTTTGTCTGCCTGTTTTGAACAGTTTATCTTGACGAACATTTACCTGTTTTTGTCATTTTTGCTATAAATGATTGATATTTTATGTCATTAATAGTATAATATACATAAAATATAACAATCTCTCATATTGAAAAAGATATAGGAGAAGCGGAGTTCCTTTGAAAATAGATTTTCTACAGGGCAAATTCGCAAGGTGCATCAGGAATGGAGGGTTTATATGAATACAATTATCACAATAGGGCGGCAATTTGGCTCAGGAGGACATGAAATCGGAGAAAAGCTGGCAAATCATTATGGTATCAAATGCTTTGACAAGGAATTGCTTTCCCGTGCGGCAAAGGAGAGTGGCTTTTGCGAGGAAATGCTGAAAAACCATGATGAACGACCGACTAATTCCTTTCTCTATAATCTGGTTATGGATACATATACCTTTGGATATAATTCATCGTCATTTGTTGATATGCCGATTAGCCATAAGGTCTTTATGGCACAATTTGATACAATTAAAAAAATCGCGGAGGAGGAGCCTTGTGTCATTGTTGGACGCTGCGCGGATTACGCTTTGCAGGAGTACAAGAACTGCCTTCATATTTTCATTCACGCAAATGAGGAAGCCAAGGTTGACCGCATTATGAAGAAATATGACATTACCGCAGATAAGGCACGTGAAATGATGATAAAAAAAGACCGGCAGCGCCAAAGCTATTACAACTATTATTCCACGAAAAAATGGGGACGATCTGATAGTTATGATCTTTCGATTAACAGCAGCATTTTGGGGATTGAAGGGACGGTTAAGCTGATTATTCAATATATTGAGGATTTTGAGGCGAAGAAATGAAATTATAATATTGGTCTTAGATATGAATAAAATCCCTTGGGTGTGATGAGGGATTTTATTTTTGTGTAAGGAGATAAAATGTTGGACTGTGTGGTTGGTAGTTCTTTTATGTTACACGCCTTTATTTTTTAATGTTTTCTCGGCTTGTTAGGATAGGGTATCAAATACTTTTATTCGCAAAACAATACTTTAACGAATAGTTATCCCTGTTCTTAAAAGCCGCCCTGAAACGCATTCTAGCGCCGCATAGCGGCTTTTATCTGTTAAAATTCCTATTTTAAAGTATTTGTATTATTTGTATTACGGTTCCTCTTATTTCTGTTTTTATTATTATTAATATTGCTTGACCGCTGGTTCGATTTTTCATTATTTGAGATCTGATGTATCGTATTTGTTTTCGGTTCCTTGTTCTTAATCAGGATTTTATCAATCTGCTGAAAGGGCTTCTTTGCGTCTTCCGAAAAGTCAACCAATTCATTTGTACTGGCATCAATATACAAAAGCCTTAAATATTTATATGTTTCATGTGGTATTTTCTTATTGCTCAGCCGTAATTCAATCAGTGATTTCATAAAGGCAAACAACACCGCAAAGATAGGCACACCGACAATCATTCCGAAAATCCCCCAAATGCCGCCAAACAAGGTAATTGCGAAAATTACCCAAAAGCTTGACAATCCCGTGGAGCTGCCAAGAATTTTGGGACCGATAATATTACCGTCAACCTGCTGGAGAATGATGACAAAAATCAGGAAATAAACTGCCTGCAGCGGATTGATAAATAATATGAGCAATATGCAGGGAATTGCCCCCAAAAACGGTCCGAAAAACGGAATAATGTTTGTCACGCCAATAATCACACTAATCAGCACACAAAATGGTGTTCCCAATAAACTGGTTCCAATAAAGCAAATAAGCCCGATAATAATGGAATCCAAAATTTTACCTACGAAAAACCCGCCAAATGTCTTGTTTGCAAACCGCACATTGCTAATCAGCCGGTTCGCCGTCTCTGTCGCCAAAAAGGCATACGCCACTTTCTTTGCCTGTGCCGCAAATACTTCCTTGCTGGACAGGATATAAATGGAAATGATAAAACCGATAATCAAATTCCAAAATTCCTTTAAAATCGAAAAAACGCTCATGGATATTGTCATAATCAGACTATTGAGCTTTGGCATAAGCTCGGAATTGACAAATACTTCAATATCCGCAAAATAGGTGTTGATTAAATCTGTCACGTTTTTTTCGATTACGGGATTGTCCTCAAGCAGTTGGGAAATCCATACCGTTAAGGTGTCAACATAGCTTGGGAGTTGTTCAATAATGGTATTGATACTGTTTCCAATCTGAGGAATGACGACGGAAAAAAATGAATACAATGCCGTGATTACAACAAATAACGTAATTACAATCGACACCGTCCGGCGCTGTGATTTTTTATGGTTGATATTAAGTTTTTTAAATATCGGTTTTACAATCCGCCGCTCCGTGCCATTTACAACAGGCGTCATCAGATACCCCAATATCATTCCGTCAATGATAGGCATCAGTATAACAAACAGCTTCGTAATCCTTGCTGTCAGATTGTCCAAATGAAAAATCACATAATAACTGATAATTCCCCCTAATACGACAAAAAAAGCCGTAAGTCCCCATTTAAAGTATTCCTTATTTTCTTTCATACTAAATAAAATGCACTCCTTACCAAAAAATTATTGGAATTATTTCCAAAATGATATAAAATAATTATAACACATTCTTTCAAATAATGACACAATAATTTAAGTGAGGCTCGAAAAGTGGAAAAAAATAATAAAACAAATTATCATGATGAATTAAATAAAAAAAATATTTTACATTTAAGGGAGCTTTTGGAGACACTCCCCCCGTTTTGCGCGCAATACTTCAGGGGCATACAGGAATATACCTCAAGCAGGACAAGGATTGCTTATGCATATGATATCCGGGTTTTTTTTGAGTATCTCCATGAAAGCAATCCAGTATTTCATAAGAAACCAATTAAGGAATACCCCCTTGAAATCCTTGACCAAATCACAAGACTTGATATCGAGGAATACTTGGAGCACTGCTCTTATTATGTAAAAGACGGCAAGGAATATATGAATGATGAACGCGGAAAGGCAAGAAAGCTTGCCTCCCTGCGAAGCTTTTATAATTATTTTTTCAGGAACGAAATGATTGAAAAAAATCCCGCCGCACTCGTAAAAATGCCCAAGCTGCATGAAAAGGAAATTGTCCGGCTTGATCCAGATGAGGTCGCAATCCTCTTAGATACCGTAGAAACCGGCGAAAAACTCACCAAAAAACAGATGCAGTACCACGAAAAAAATAAGCTTCGTGACGTTGCACTGCTCACGCTGCTTCTCGGAACAGGTATCCGTGTTTCAGAATGCGTGGGCATTGACATGCAGGATATTGATTTTAAAAATAATGCCATCAAAATCCGCCGCAAAGGCGGCTATGAGGCGGTCATTTATTTTGGCGATGAGGTACTGGAAGCGCTTATGGATTATCTTGAAAAACGGGAGCATATGTCGCCCGTGGAAGGTCATGAAAATGCCCTGTTTTTATCCATGCAGAATAAACGTATCACGGTACGGGCAGTTGAAAAGCTAGTCAAGAAATATGCGCTGCCTGTAACCAATTTAAAAAAGATTACGCCGCACAAATTAAGGAGCACCTATGGTACTACCCTCTACCGTGAAACAGGCGATATTTACCTTGTCGCGGACGTCCTTGGGCATAAAGACGTCAATACCACCAGAAAGCACTACGCCGCCTTGGAGGAGGACAAACGCCGCATGGCGGCAAACGCAGTCACGCTTCGGGAAAAGCGCTGACAGCATGTCTTAACGCTGCGTTTGCGGAAAGTCAGATGAATAATATGGAATAATCAGGCAGCTTCCTGATACAATGTGGTCAGACCTCATTGCATTCATTTCCTTTATTTCATCGACATATTCCTGCACGCTTTTGTAATGATTCGTATCAATATGTTCATTTGCGATTGACCATAGCGTGTCCCCTTTGGATATTTCGATGCTTTTATAGTATTTATAGCTTGCTTGGTGCTCCAAATCGCTTGCCTGCGTGGAAATAGACCTTACAAGCACGGAAAGTAATATGACTGTCATGATGGATAAAACAAGCATACAGCTATTTTTCCGCACCTGAATCTGACGTCTGCGTCTGCTGATTGTATTTGTAGAATACCGGTTCCTCATAACATAACCCTCCTTAAAACGATAATAAAGAACAAACTTTCCAAACATTATTTCCGAACAATTATTCCGAACAACCGTTTAAAAAGTATTATAACGAACGGCTGTTTGTTTGTCAATATGCTTTGACGAAATTTTCCGAACTTTTTTTCGGAATATATGTTTGACTTTTTTGCGATATGTGGTATGATAATAGAAAAAGGAGGCATTACAATATGGCATATGGAAAAATAACTGCAAAGCAGAAAGAAATTTTAGAATTTATCAAGGCTGAAATCTTAAAAAAGGGATATCCGCCTGCCGTAAGGGAAATTTGTGAGGCTGTAAACCTCAAATCAACTTCATCGGTTCATTCTCATTTGGAAACACTGGAAAAGAACGGTTATATCAGAAGGGATCCGACAAAACCGCGTGCGATTGAAATTATGGATGACAGCTTTCAGATGGTAAGACATGAAATGACAAGCCTGCCTATTATAGGAACGGTTGCCGCAGGTCTTCCGATTTTAGCGGAACAAAATATTGAAGGGTACTTCCCTATCCCGACAGATATGGTACCAAAAGGAGAATCCTTTGTTTTGCATGTAAAAGGTGACAGCATGATAAATGCAGGTATCTTCAACGGCGACAGTATTTTTGTTACTGCCTGCAACACTGCGTCAAACGGCGATACCGTTGTGGCACTTGTTGATGATTCTGCCACTGTCAAGACCTATTATAAAGAAGACGGACATTACAGACTCCAGCCCGAAAATGACAATATGGAGCCTATTATCCTCGACAGCGTTGAAATTCTTGGAAAGGTATACGGCGTGTTCCGGCTTTATCATTAATCTATCATTAATGATTTGATAAATGATGGAATAAATTGTATTAAAAAAGGGAATAAAATCGCTGAAAAACCATAATTTCAGGCTTTTTCGGCGATTTACTCCCTCTCCCTTTTTTATGCTTTCAGTTCGTTAAGCTCCACATGCTTCCCGTCACGCCACATGTGCTCCAAATCATAAAAATCACGGCTTTCCGTATCAAAGACATGGACAAGAATATCACGATAATCCATAAGAATCCAGTTTGCAGTTTGATAGCCTTCGATATTTTTAGGATAGACCTTCTTAGCGGCAAGCTTTTCCTCAACATTGTCGGAAAGAGCCTGTATCTGACTTCGGTTTAAGCCATTTGTTATAACAAAATAATCCGCCACAATGGAAATCTCGCTGATATCAATAATTCGGATATCTTCCGCTTTTTTATCTTCCAAAGCGTCAACGATAAGCTTTAGATTATTCCTTACTTCACTGTTGTTCATATATGTGTATCTCTCCTTCTAAATTTTTTTGTAGCTCTCATACGTTGTCTGCGTCATTTTATCGACAGGAGCATTTTTTCCATCAAGATATTTCAGCGTGTTTGACAAAATCTTTTCCATTGTCCTATCAATGTCCTCAAAGGCAAGCCTGCGTATCAAATCAAGTTCTTTTACCGGTTTTCTTGATGGCTCAATATAATCCGCTATAAAGATGATTTTCTCGATTAAAGACATATCCGGACGTCCCGTGGTGTGCCACGTAATTGCCTGCAGGATACCTTCATCTTTAATCTTAAACTTCTTTTTTGCAATATACGCCCCCACCTTTCCATGAAGCAGGTAGGGATGCGATGCCTCAACATCGCCAAGTAGTATATTATTTTTATTACAGATATCCAGCTTTTTCTCATCACTCATGCACTTTGCACAATCGTGCAAAAGTCCCGCTAGATATGCTCTTTTAACAAGATTTGCGTTCGAAGTATCCGTATTATATTTCATGGCAAGCGCCGCCGCCGTATATGCTACACCAAGCGTATGCTGATACCGGTCCTTTGTCAGATGTTTCTTCAAATATTTTTTAATTTTCTTCATAATATAACCGCTCCCGTCGTATATAATCTGCAACCTCCACCGGAACATCATCTGTAATGGAGCGCTGCTCTTTTACTTTTGCCCTGATTTCTGTTGAGGATATATCTACTTTCGGCATATCAAGATATATGATATCCGCGCCCAAACCTTGAAGCTGTCGTCCCTTTTGCTTAATCTCCTCAAGGTTATAATCGTCTCTCACTGCACACACGATTTTTGCAAGTGAAAAAATAAGCTTTGGATTTTTCCAGCTTTCAATCTGAAAAAGCGAGTCAGCTCCCATCATAAAAAAGTAACAGGTATTCGGATTTTGTTTCGTAAGACATGCTAATGTTTCACTTGTATAGCTGTTTCCTGTCCGTTCTGCCTCCACAAGCGACAATTCAAACTGCGGATAATTCGCTATGGCAAGGCGCACCATGTCAATACGCTTTTGTGCTGCAAGTACATTTTTTTTCATATAGGAATTTCCGCTTGGAATAAACAGTATCTTGTCAAGTCCAAGCAGCTCATATGCCGTTTTCGCCAAAATAAGGTGTCCATTGTGAACCGGGTTAAACGTACCGCCCATAATGCCTGTTTTTGTGCAGCCTTCCATGAAAGCCTCCATTCTATTCCGCTTTTTACAAATTGATTATGCCTTTGGTAAAATAATCTTGGGATTTTTTAGAAAAGGCTTGTACAATACGATTTTCTTTCCAATCACCTGAACCACCTGTGAATGCGTGCGCTCCGCGACTGTATTTGCAATCTCATTCGGATCGTCAATACAGTTTTTTAACACGGCAATCTTAACAAGCTCATGGGTGTTAAATACCTCAGAAATGGCTTCAACATTTTCGGGGGTAACAGATGCCTTGCCGATTTGAAACATCGGATCAATATTCATCGCAAGTCCTTTTAAGTAAGACCTTTGTTTACTTGTCATTTTATCTCCTCTCGCTTTCCTGTAACATCGTTCTTTTATTCTTTATAGTAACTAAACGCCAGCCCATACATGCGTACCGTGGCGCCTTCCTCAATGCCAAGCGCCTCAAGCTCGTCCAAAATGCCGTTTTCCTTGAGGAATCTCTGAAAGAACTGAAATCCCTTCTCGGAATCAAGGTTGGTATAACCAAGCATTTTTTCAATACGCGGACCTTCCACGACATATTCGTCGGTCTTTGCATTATATTCAACCGTATATGGCTCATTTGAAGCCACAATATCCATGTCCGGGTTAAATTCCGGTTCAAATACTGTCGGCGGCTCATTGATTTCGGAAAGCATCGAGCTTACATAATACAAAAGCTCTTTTAAGCCCTCACCTGTCACCGCTGATATGGGAAACACCTTGAACCCCTTCGGCTCAAATTCATTCCTGATTTTTTCAACAGGATTGTCGGCGTTCTCAAAAATCGCGTCAATCTTATTTGCCGCAATCACCTGTGGTCTGTGGGCGATGTCCGCATTGTAAGCCTCAAGCTCCTTGTTGATTGCATAAATATCCGCGATGGGATCCCTGCCCTCTGTCGAAGCGGCGTCAACCAAGTGAATTAGGACCTTTGTACGCTCAATATGGCGCAAAAACTCATGTCCAAGCCCCACACCCTCGGAAGCGCCTTCAATCAGTCCCGGAATATCCGCTATCACAAAGCCGTTACTGCCATCTAAATCAACAACGCCCAAGTGGGGATTTAATGTCGTGAAATGATAGTTTGCAATCTTGGGACGTGCGTTTGTAACGCGGGAAAGGAGGGTGGATTTTCCGACATTTGGAAAGCCTACCAGTCCAACATCCGCGATGACCTTTAATTCAAGGAACAGGTTGAGCTCCTTTGCGGGCTGTCCCGGTTGTGCGTATTTGGGCGCCTGCATGGTGGCGGTGGCATAATGCTGATTTCCGTTTCCGCCTTTTCCACCGCGCAGTATCACCTGCCTGCGGTTCTCGCCTGACATATCCGCGATAATTTTTCCCGAGTCCAGTTCCTTGATAACGGTTCCCTGTGGAACTTTGATAACAATATCATTCCCGTTTTTTCCACGGCAGTTGCGTGCTTTGCCATTTTCCCCGTCCTGTGCGCAATATTTCCGGATATGACGGAAATCCGTAAGAGTATTTAGTCCTTCGTCAACTTCAAAAATAACGCTGCCGCCCGTTCCACCGTCGCCGCCATCGGGACCGCCGTTTGGCACATATTTTTCACGCCGGAACGATACGTGTCCGTCGCCGCCTTTTCCGCTTCTGATATATATTTTTGCCCTATCTGCAAACATGAATTTCCTCCTGTTAGATAAAAAGACTTCAGGGAATACTCCTGAAGCCTTTTGTGCATCGTGTATGTCGTCCTATTTCTCTTCTACAGGATAAACAGAAGCTTGCTTCCGATCACGACCTTTTCTCTCAAATCTGAGTACACCGTCTACCAATGCAAACAATGTATCGTCGCCGCCTCTGCCAACATTGACACCCGGATGGATTTTTGTTCCGCGCTGTCTGTATAAAATGTTGCCTGCCTTAACGAACTGACCGTCCGCTCTCTTTGCACCTAATCTTTTAGACTCGGAATCTCTACCGTTCTTTGTAGAACCAACTCCCTTTTTATGAGCAAAAAATTGAAGATCTAAATTCATCATTGTTGTTGCCTCCCTTCTCAATACTGACAAATTTGTGTCCTGCACAAATCTGCTCGTTGAAAATCAGAGATTTTTCAGCCAGACTCCTTGGTCATAAACTTGAAAAAGCTCTTTTTGTTCTGTTTTCCATAATTTTTTTCAATGTCCTTTAAACCCAGTACCATTGTGTCCAGCAAAAGCCTTGTCTTGTCGTTGATTTCATTTGGAAAACGGCATTCAATTACACCGTCCTTCGTTATAACCTCCATTTTTTCATCTGTAAACTGCTCAATCGCGTTGAGCGTGTTGATGACCAAAACGGAAATGGAAGCACACACAATATCTTTCCCCGACGCGGCAAACCCTGCATGACCGGTACACGTAAAGCCTTTATAGCTGTCATTGGATTTAAAAATTACGACTGTAGTCATATTATTTAACGAAACAACATCTTAAATTAAGCGTTGATTTTATCAATCTTAACCTGAGTGTATGCTTGTCTATGACCGTTTTTCTTGTGATAGCCTGTCTTTCTCTTATACTTGTAAACGATAATCTTCCTGCCTCTGCCCTGCTCCATAACGGTTGCGGAAACAGTTGCGCCGGAAATTTCTGCGCCTACTTTAAGGGAATCATTGCTGACAGCAATCACTTCGTCAAACGTTACAGTGTTTCCTACCTCTGCATCAAGCTTTTCTACCTTGATGACATCTCCTTCAGAAACCTTGTACTGCTTTCCACCTGTTGCAATAATTGCGTACATATTGCACCTCCTAAATAATTACTCGCTAACTTTGGTGGTATTTTGAAATACACTTTTACCTCGTTATGCGGCATACTCATAAATAATAGCATTTCACTCATTTTGTGTCAAGTAGAAACGCCTATTTTTTCCATAATTTTTCTTATTCTTTATTTTCAAGCTGCTCATACAACGATTTCGTCGTCTTTTTCCGGGTGATTTCCACAAGTCCGAGCGCGGTTATATCGACCACACTGGTCAAAACGCGGTCCTGCTTTGCAAGTGCGCGCAGTTCCTGCAAAAGTGCCGTAGCCTGCTGTTTGTCCTCCATATTGATAAAATCAACCAATATCATGCCGCTGAGGTTTCGGAGGCGTATCTGCCGCATAATCCCAACTGTCGCTTCCATATTAATCTGATAAATATACGCGGCGTTATCCTTTTTGGTAATGTTTTTGCCGGAATTGACATCAATCACATACATCGCCTCCGTCTTTTCGATCACGAGATACGCGCCCGATTTCAGCCATACTTTTTTGGAAAGCAGCTCCTCAAGCTGTGTTTCCACGCGGTAGAGTTTTTGTAGCGGATATTCATCCTGATATAGGGAAATATTTGCAAGCTGTTCCGGCATATAAAGCGATATAAATGCCCTCAATTCCTCATATAATCCCCTGCTGTCCGTGATAATCTGTCGGTATTTGTTTCTCTCATCACGCATATTGGTCAGGTAAGGCGGCGGGGACTGCCATATGCGGCTATAGCATGTCCTGTGCACGCCTTCTTCAAGCAGTGTGGACATTTTTTTGGATAGCTCCGCAATTTCCTCCGTGACAGGCTGCAATTTACTTTGTGATTCCTGTGCTTCTTCTTTGGTATTTTCTGTTCCTAAAAGCGACGCCGCATTGGTACGCACTACGACACCATAGGGGCAATCGGGCGGAATGACGGCGCGAAGCTGCTCTTTCTGCGATTTCGAGCATTTGTTGGACACGCCTTTAAAGGTATTGGCATTTGATACTACACTATATTTCCCCGCAAGGGACAAATTCATCGTAAAGACTGGCTCTTTTGTGCGCACCGCTTCTTTTTCAAGCTGCACAAGAAGCTCGTCGCCTGCCAGTATCCTGCCGTCGTATCTGCGGTTTGTGATGACCGGGGTATAGCCAGAAACGATTGGGAGATACCCTTTTTTGCCCGGCGCATAATCAATAAATGCTGCATTAATCTGCTTGGCGACATTGACGACCTTTGCAACAAAAATATCACCGATTTTTGCCGTGTCGGGCGCTTGGTCAAACGGTGAAAAGCTGACAGCTTCCATCTTATTTGTCCTTGTGTCCCACAAAAAGGAAAGAACGCCGGACTTGTATTCGGTCAGGACATAGCGTATCTCTTCCATTAATAATCACTCCCTATAAATCCAAGCGGTTCAAGCCGGATTTCCTCCGGTGTACCTGCATTGAGATAGGTTTCCTCTCTTGTTATCAGCAGCGCGTATTCGTCAAATCCCGCATTGTTTTGCGCATAAAGCACTTTTATGACCAAAGAAGGCTTTATGTTTCCGGCGCTGCTTGCGTCAACGACAAGCGTTATGGTATTTAGCGCATTGTCAAAGGAGCTGGTAAATAAAAACGGCTTCATGTCAAATGTTGTTTCACCCTTTTTTGTCTGTTTTGTGACTATGATTTCGGATTGACCGAAAAAGTCAGCAATGACTGTATTGGTCAAAAAGTGTGGCTCGTACCCTTTTCGGAAAGCAATTGTATAGCGCGCCGCAGCAACGCTTGCCATCGCGTTTTTGGCGTTATCAGGAAGGAGCTTTGCCTCCAAAATCTGAATGCCGTCCACCATTTGGGCGTTTAGCGCATTGACAAAGTCCCTTGCGCTTGTAAGGGAATTGACCTCGATATCCATATATTCGCCATTGCTTTCTAGTCCCAGTCCAAGCGGCGCCGCAAAGGACATAATCTGATGCGGGCTAAAGCCTGCCGAATATGCAATATCAATCCCCGCCCGCCGGATTGCTTTCTGAAAATAGCGCATAACGTCAAGGTGCCCGATAAACCGCAGCTCGCCATGCTTTGAAAATTTTACTCTTAATTTCATATTTTCTCCTTTTTGGGAAGTGTGCTCATTTCCTTTTTCCGCGCATTCAATATCTTACGCAATTCCTTTACCCTGACCTCTAAATTTTTATCATCAATCCGCCTTAAAGCACTGCTGCACAGTTGAATGGATTTTACATCGTCCAGCTTGGAATAGATATTTTTTAAAATCGAAAACAGTTCATCATCTGCAATGATAGCGGAAAGCGTATCATACTGGTTGATGATTGACGCGGTTTGTATGGTTTCATAAAAAAGCGCTGCGACATAGGTCTCGTCCTTAGCAAAAAGCTCCTTCTGCTTATTCAGCCAGTAAAACAGCATGGTCTTGTTGTTATTGAGCGCCGCCACAATCGCAGGATTTTTAAATGGCTTGGAGAGCAGCAGATTTCGTTCAATTTCCACTCCCAGCGCAAACGACTTTTTTCTCAATTCCAACTCTGTCATTGCAAAAACCTCACCATCTACCAAACGGTATTTTTATGAAACACAAATCCCGCACCCAAACCGCGCCGCGCCGCAGGCATTGCACTGTTCCTTGCAGTTCTTTGTCACCCTTTCTTCGAGCGCGTTCTGCCACTCGCGCTTTAAAAATTCCTTTGTCACACCGCAGTCGATAAAATCCCACGGGAAAATTTCGTCAAGTCCGCGCTCCCTCGTCGTGTAAAACGCCGTATCAATTCCGCATTCCGCAAAGGTCTCCAGCCACACATCATGCTTGTAATATTCGCCCCATGCGTCGAAAATGCACCCCTTTTGGTAGGCTTTTAAAATCGGCTCGCAAAGCCTTCTGTCACCGCGCGCGAGAATACCCTCCATAACGCTCGCCTCGGCTTCATGCCAGTTATATTTAATGCTCTTTTGATTAAGCTGTTCCATAATGGCGCGCTTTGTGGCGTATGCCTTTTCCAAAAACTGCTCCTTCGTACACTGCGGCGCCCACTGGAACGGCGTAAAGGGCTTTGGCACGAAAAAGGAGGTACTTGCCACAATCTGTACCCTTCCACTACGCTTCTCCTTTGGCACCGTGTCATAATATGCCATTGCAATCTTATCCGAAAGCGCTGCAATTCCTCTGATATCCTCGTCTGTTTCAGTCGGAAGTCCGAGCATGAAGTACAATTTCACCCTATTCCAACCGCCTTCAAAGGCAAGCGTTGCACCTTTTAAAATGACTTCCTCGGTCAATCCTTTGTTAATCACATTCCGAAGCCGCTGGCTTCCCGCTTCGGGGGCAAAGGTCAGGCTGCTCTTTTTGATGTCCTGAACCTTTTCCATTACGTCAAGTGAAAAGGCGTCAATTCTAAGGGAAGGCAACGAAATATTGACTTTCTTTTCATTGCAGCTTTCAATTAAGAAGTTCACAAGCTCCTCAAGCTGTGAATAGTCGCTGGAGCTTAGGGAGCTTAGGGAAATTTCCTCATAGCCCGTGTTGGCAAGCATTTTTACGGCATATTCCTTGAGCATGTCCACATCGCGCTCCCGCACGGGGCGGTAAAGCTGTCCTGCCTGACAAAAACGGCACCCCCGGATACAGCCGCGCTGGATTTCAAGCACCACCCTGTCCTGCGTGCATTTGATAAACGGCACAACCGGCTTTTCGGGATACGTTGTATTTGTTATATCCTTAACAATTTCTTTGGTTACTGTTTTTGGAATGCCGTTGACTGTCGGGGTAAACGACGCGATTGTGCCATCTTCCTTGTATGCCACCTCGTAAAACTGCGGTACATACAGACCGGGAAGCTGCGCCGCCCTTTGCAGAAATTCCTTTCGGGAACAGCCCTCTTTTTTGCACGCCTTATATAAATCAAGCAGCGGTCTGTACTGCGTTTCACCCTCTCCGATATAAAAGATGTCAAAAAAATCCGCAATCGGCTCCGGATTATACGCACACGGCCCGCCGCCAATGACAATGGGACAATCCCAGTCCCTGTCGCACGCATGAAACGGTATTTTTGACAAATCAAGGATTTGCAGGATATTGGTGTAGCACATTTCATACTGTATGGTAATGCCCAAAAAGTCAAACGTCCTTATCGGCTCCTGCGACTCTAGGGCAAACAGCGCAATATCCTGCTCGCGCATGACACTGTCCAAATCCGTCCACGGCGAGTACACGCGCTCACACCATGTATCCTCGTAACGGTTGAGCATATCATACAAAATCTGAATGCCAAGATGGGACATGCCGATTTCGTACACGTCGGGAAAGCACATCGCAAACCGGATGTCCACGCGTTCCTTATTCTTCATCACGCTGTTGACCTCATTGCCGATATATCGTGCAGGCTTTTCTACTTTTAACAAAATATCATCGCTTAACGCTAGTTTTCTCATAAATACCTCATTTCCCTTAATTTTATGGTTTTTTCCTTATTTGATGTCTATGATCTGTGTTTGCAATGCACCAATTTTACTTGAGAAAAAGTAATTTGTAATTTGACAATTATCATAATAAATACCCGAAAAACATTTTCCGAATCGTTCCATATCCGCTTCTGAAAAATTCCACTTCTTTAATGGAATAAATGTATCATCTTTAGATTCAAAATAATGTACTAATACATAAGGTTCTTCTGCAAGTGTATGGATTGATGCAAAAAAATCCTCCTCAATCATAACATTTCCAGGAAGTCCATTAAAAAACATCCATTCACTCATATCATCAATCTTTACTTTTTCAATCAGTTGAATATCAGTTCCATTCCATAGCATAAGATTCCAGTAAGAATCCGTATGCTCTTCAAGAAAAAAAAGCCCTCTATCATCATAACGAATGAATACACTATTTTTTGCGTCAAATATTGGTGTTAATCGTTCTTTTTCAAATTTAAAAAATTGGGTTTTATCTTTTTCCGGATGTTCGCAAACAATCATTTCCTTGTCACTATTTATAATAAAATCAGGTCTTTTTTCCAATTCCAGCTCACAAATAACCTTTGTCTCTAATGTTTCCAAATCAATTACTGTTATCTCTGTATATTCTGTGGAATTGTTGTGCCCATAAAGTAATGTGCCGCATATGTATTGCGGGCTGAAAAATGCGATCTTTTTTCTATTTTCTATCTCCAAATTCGAATTATATATAATAATTTCACTATTCCCATTTTCTAAATGTGATACGCAGATCAATTGATCCTTATATTTAAAATAACGATATATTCCCATTACTCCATGCAAAAGTTCTTCCGGATACTTCCATGAATCATAGTTACCAGTGTTATCCTTGTCATAAAAAATAAGATTTGTATGCATCGAATTGATACATAAATATTCTCCAAATAAAACAGCTTTATGATTCAAAGAATATACCTGTTCATTTTTAAGCTCATTCCACTCTGTCTCTGTCTTTGCTTGAGTTCCGTCCTCCACGGAAATAATCCTTGAAGATGATTCATTGCTGACTTGTGGATATGTTTGTGCGTTATCTTTTATTTCATTGCTACTACATGCACATAGACCCATGCATAATAAAATAACAAAAAAACTTTTACGGATAAGAATCTGCATTTCTAAAACCTCCGTTAAACGCAAGCATATTAACATCGTTCATATATTGAACTTTATGAGTTGAATTTCCATTATACTCTTGTACGGCAAGTAACGCATTACCATTTGAATCTTGTAATTTAATTGCATATGTTTTAATGCCAAGTGCTATACTTAATAAAGGGGATGCAGCCTGATATTGGTAATAATAACAAGCATCACTCTGTAAACTAAATAATCTGTTGGCAACAGGTGTATTATAAGTAGTTCTTCCTTTTTGATGGTTATATATTGGATCAATTGTTATCGGTAAAACATAAGCACCCGTTGAATTAACAATTTTTACATTTGTAGTTGTATCAAGATTATATGTGCAATATTCATAAATCGTAGAATTTCTAGGATCTAAGACTTGCATTACATCAGCAGCAATGTTCGCGTTAGGACTTGAGTTTGGAGCATATCCCATTTTGCTTTCCTTCCACAACATTGCTTTTATAATTGCTCCATCTATATTTATGCCAAATCTATCGTTAAAATAATCTGTCCATCCTATAATGTAGTTATCATATCGTTGGTAATTATTATTTCCAGTATTACTTGCAGATACATATGTATCTAGTGTTTTACTTCCTGCAATTTGTATTAGAGCATTATCGGCCTCGATATCGGAACAATTACCCTCTAAATACTCATCGAGGATGCTAAACCATTGTTCCTTACCTATTGTGACTCTTTGTCCCGAATCTATTGGATAAATACATCCCGCTCCATAGTAGCACAATATATATGAATTCGTTGTTGGGATCTGTCGGTATTCGTTTGTTCTGGAATCATACACTTTAATTTCTTTGGTTAATGTCCCCCACTTCTGCGCTAATTGCATATGACACATATGTCCGGTTACTGGTTTTGCCACTCCATCAAGGCTTTCTGACGCAGATACCTGGATTGTTTTTACGGCTGAAAGACCAGCAAACCGAGGCGAATTGCACACACCAAATGTACCTCTGATATTTGTATCCTTATCTGTTAACACTTCTGAGTTTCCTATTTTCGTATATTTTAAAGAGTTTTTCCCTAATAACTGCTTTTTTGCACCATATTGGCAGGCTAATATAGCATTGCTTGTTAGAAACTCTTCATAAACATTGTTATGAGCCTTATCTTTTAATTCCAAATCCCGCAGCATTGCTGTCAAACGGTACTGCTCATCCTGCAAATTAGTTGATTTTCCCTTGTTTGACATTGTCTTCCCCCTCTTTTGTATACTATTTTATTCTTATTGATAAAAAAACCTGCTGAGCTATTTCTTTCCACGGTTCATGTTCCTCATAAGGGCAATTGAAGCTCCCCTGTAAGATATTATCTCTGATTGGAGTCACACACATCAAATTATATATTTGCATATCCAGTCCATAGCTTTTGTATGAAAAGAGTCTATAGAATTGACCTTCACAAGTCACTTCATTATAATTATGAATTTTTAATATCGGATTAACTTGTTTTAGTACCAATTGAAAATGTGCTGCCACTTCCTCCAAGCCATCTGATCCCTCTGTTTGAATATCAAATAAATTGAATGCAAAATTAGCTGTCCCATCAAGACTTGTTTTAATAATCGACGGCCGATACTCTGATGGATATTTCACCTGAGCAACCGCCTGATGCATATCAATAAAGGATGTTGGCAATAAAATTTCCACTTGCTCATTGAACAATTTCTCTGACGCAAATTCAATTAATTCTCTATTTACATAAATACCTGTTTCCAATGTTGTATGTTCTTTTTCTTTCTCTTTTTGCCGCAATTCAATAATCCTTTCATCAGGAAACCCCATATACAACCCTCCTACCCAACAAAACCATCAATTCCTTCGGGTGCCTTAATAGAGGCTGTGGCACTTTTTATATAAACCTTTTTCCCAGCCTCTATTTTTATGCTTCCATTGGTTTTACATAAAATATTACCATCACTTAAGTGAAGCAGATGCTCTCCCTTTTTTCTGGAAAATTCCAACTCATCCTTGTATAGTTTAATGCCGGAACCTTCTATAGTTTCCAAATGTCGTTTGTCGAATGATTGTTCTCGATTAATAATGGCCCCTTCTTTATGTAAGCAACTACTTACTATTGCGCATCGCTCATCATTCCCAGGGATTGTTAAAAGCACAGGACTTCCAATTTCCGGCATTGCATACATTATATTTCCAGTCTCTGGATGCCAAGGAAACCAATATTCGCCACACTCTTCATTTCCATCCGTTTCCAGCGCTATCTTTAACATTTCACCAGATATTGCTGTGACTTTACCCAAAAGACCACATCCCGAAATCGCATAATTATATTGTATTGTTTGATCCAAAACGGATTCGCTCCCCAATGTATAAGTGAAAATAAGTTCATCATGAAATACACACTCCCTGCGTAATATAATCAGTTCCTCTCCCATAAACAGAATCTTGTCACCAATTTGGTATACATCTCCACTGTTAACTGTATATACTTGCCTTTTTAGAATTGGATCAAAATTAAAATAATAGGAATGCTCTGCTGGCAATACAACCCGCTTACCGGTTCTCATGCCAAACCAAAACGCAGGTTTTCCGGTTAATACATCACATAAAATATATTTATTCAAATGACTGGCTATCCTTCGAAGAAACTCCCAGTCTGTTTCTTGATATTGGATCAATGGTTTTAGTAGCTTTGTGTTTTTCCCAATCAGAGAAATTACACGTGTTCCAGTATAATCCGCTATTTTTCTCGCCAATGCCGCATAGGTCATATCCTTATCCTGAAAAGAACGGAACTGTTTTAATATGTCCAACTTCCATGTAGCTGAGATTCCTTCTATTTCAATTTGTGCGTATCTGCCTTCAAAGGAAATAACGCTCTTTCTCACCAAACCATTAAATATCACCTGTTCTCCTTGTTCTTCACAATAAGTCACCATTATACAAGCACCTGAACAATTCCTATTTTGATATTCTACTGCCGTTTCATATGAAATATCACCGTATAATTTCAGATGGGCATGGTCGTTGATGCACCACTGCATATGAAACGTTGTTACACTGCTTAATGGAATGTCTGTTCTTATTTTTAATATTTCATTAATGCTCAGTTCCATATCGTCTCCTTGCTTCTAATGAAGTTTAACCTGCATTCCTTCAAAAGATATGTCGTCCTTAATTGTTATTACGGAATCTCTCTGCTTCAATTGAATTCCCGACTTTGCATTTAGTTGAACATCATCTGTCCGGCTTGTGATTGCCATTTTACCATTCGCTTCCAGTACAATAGAACCAGCGCTCTTCATTCTGATACCCTTTTGATCGGATATTTCAATATAAGTGCCATTATTATTAGTTAGCATAATATGATCGGGCGTCAGGCTTATTTCTTTCCCATACCTGTTCTTTAAATACTTCCTTTCAGGATTGGTGCGTTCATCACTATATTCATGAACTGCGCTGCTCACATAAGCATCTACTGCTTTTTCAGAAGGAAAGTTCAAACGTATCGTATCCCCTGGCTCTGGCATACAGTACCATCCCGTTCCATCCGGCGATGAATAAACTGTAGAAAAAGGAAACCACTTGTATCCGGTATCTCCTCCATTTTCATCTTCCGCTAAACTTACTTGTACCTTATCGGCTTTTACACTTTTTACAGTTCCCTTTAATCCTGCTCCTATAAGATTGCAATTATATTGACGAACTACTCTTAATCCTTGTAAGGATTTTAAATAATACGTATGGTATAATTCACTCCCCCGCATTTCTGATTCAACACGATAAATCCAAAGAACTTTATCCAAAAATTCTAAACAATTACCTATTTCATAAATTTCCCTTACTGTTACTGTATAATATACACAATCTTCTTCCAAAATACGGAGTCCATTTGCTTTTTTATATTCGTATTCTTCCAAGTCTCTACATATTTTATAGGGTATATTTTGTGAGATTGTTTTTTTTCCTAAATTCGGAAAGCCAAAATGATATTTTGCCCCGCCTGTTTTTATATCTGGTACCACCACCGTATTTAAACAGGAAGCCAGACGTTTTATAAAAAGCCAGTCATTTTCCTGGTATTGAATCAAAAACTCCGGAATTTTTTTCTCTTTACCTTCAGCAAAAATCACCCCATGATTATCATATAATTTATTACAAGTTGTAAGTACCTGTTTATAGGTAATATCTTTATTCTGAAAGGTTCTGGTGTGGCATCTTTGCTCCATCAAATAGGTGCCTGTTTTTATCTGAATCTTCATAGTTGCAATATACCCGGCAACTGCTATATTAAAGTCAGTGAGATATCCGTATAACAATGTATGCTGCTCATCCCCCATTTCTTCAGCTATTATTTTTACCTTTTTTTCCTTTTTAGCAACATTAAGATATTTCTCCAACATATTAAATGGAATAATTCCTTCTATGTTTACTTCCCCATGGTCATTTACCTGCTTAATACCTTTATAGCTGACCACTGTCAGTTCTGAAAATGGCTCAACAATTATTTTATCCGCTCTCATTTTTTCTCCCTTCTGCTCATAATATGGAACGTGCAGTTTTTCATCAGTCTCTCATCGATAATCCTTATATATACCGGTTTCTATATCGGATCGGTTGAATCCGTATCTCTTGTTAGTCCAATATCCCAGTTCATTTCTAGAGTAAAAAGGTAAATGTATCCACCATTTATAGATCTCCAACCGCTCAATACCATCTCCATTTTCCTTTAAATCGCCTTTGACCATAAAAAAATCTCTGCAATTCAGGTCATCATATTCGTTATTCAAAACATCCGCACCCAAAAGATACTCCGGAGAATTACCTTCAATATATATTTTCTTTTCTATATGACCATCCTCAAAATAACGCATCCTGCCGGTGCTGTCTTTTGCAGATTCCTTATCATTATATACCAAAAACCATTCCAGTTCGCTTCCATTCCACCTAGAGCGAATTTTATAAAATCCGTCCTGTTTTAAGTAATAGCCACATGTCCAGTCACAAGTCAAATCGTACGTATTCGTCGGATAATAATCGCCTTGCTCCACGTCATATGTATCTAAATAATTTCTCGGGTAAAAAAAACGCTGCTCCTGCCGGTAATCCTCTTGCCCATAATAACGCTTTATTGGCGCTATCAAATACCAATCTTCTACGCAAAATACCATTTGCTTACGATAGCTTGTCATTTCTTCATGAACATATCCTTTAACCAAAAAACTGTTGCGCTCTGGTTCCATAAATATATATGATAATTCCTCATCCGGACCATGCCCTATTAAAAATATTGATTTTTTTTCTGTTCCGTCCATATAGTACC
>CANOMQ010000031.1 GCA_947567595.1 uncultured Lachnospiraceae bacterium
AATTCTCTTTTAGAATTTTCAGGGTTGCATTACTGTTTATTTGTCAAGGTTCATCACTTCTATTTTTATTCCCACCATTCTTGCAATTGGCAGAAATAAAAACGGAGAGGGTGGGATTCGAACCCACGCGCCCTTGCGGACAAACGGTTTTCAAGACCGCCTCGTTATGACCACTTCGATACCTCTCCACATCGCTATATGCAGTTTATCGCTCATGCTTGCTTTTGTGTATCACTCGCAGCGACAATATTTATTATATGCACATTACCTTTATTTGTCAACAACTTTTTTTAATTTTTTTAAACTTTTTTTGCATACGCGTTTCTCTCCCCGAAAATCAACCTTTTGAGCCTCATGCGTCCATAAAAATTTCCGCTGTTTTTAAATCTTCCGGCGTCGTAATCTTAATATTCTTATAAGAGCCCTCTACTAGTTTTATCGGTATATTCATAAAATATTCAACGACCATCGCGTCATCTGTTATTGAAATATCCGCAGCATTCAAAGACGCCTCTTCTGACAGCATTTTCTCATATGCCTTTGTTATTAATTCTTTTTTAAAGACCTGCGGCGTCTGTATCTGCCATACAAGCGAACGGTCCGGTGTACTTTCCACAAATCCGTTTTTGTCCGCAAGCTTTATTGTATCCTTTACAGGCATCCCCACCACACATGCTGAAGTCTTTTGAACATTTAAAAATGCACGTTCTATGATGCTGCCATCCACAAAAGGGCGCGCACCATCATGGATAAATACATAGTCACAGTCCCAGTCAATTGCCGCAAGTCCACACGCAACAGAGTGATACCGTTCTTTCCCCCCCGATGTCACAATGCGCACTTTATGAATGCCATATTTTTCCACGATTTCCTTTTGGCAATAATCAATCTCCGTCTTTCCTGTAACCAGCACTATGTCGTCAATGATGCTTTCCTCAAACGCCTTTAGCGAATAATACAGCACTGGTTTGCTATTAATAAGAAGATACTGCTTCTGAACAGTACTGTTCATTCTTTTTCCTTGCCCTGCTGCCAAAATGATGGCAGTCGTCCTGCTCTTTTTCATCATCATACCCTTTATTTGGGACATTTATCTATCGCTCGCCCAGTTTTAAATTTGGAACAGCGTTTAAATCATAACTGCTCCTTACTCCTTTGATGTATTCATAATACCCCGCAGTCCCGATCATTGCGGCATTGTCTGTGCACAATATGGGGGACGGATGGTAAAATGTAATATTCCTTTTAACGCATTCCGCTTCAAATGCCGCACGCAGTGCCGAATTGGAAGCGACGCCGCCCGCTATGGCAAATTTTTGAAAACCGTATTCCTGTACAGCGTGCAGCGAGTGTTCCACCAAAACATCAATCACAGCCTTTTGAAAAGAAGCTGCCACATCTGCCTTATTTATCTCAATCCCTTTCATTTCGCAGGAATTGAGATAATTCAAGACTGCGGATTTTAAGCCGCTAAAGCTGAAATCATAGCTTGCTCCATCAACCTTTGCGCGCGGAAACGCAATTGCTTCAGGATTTCCTTCCTTTGAAAGCCTGTCAATCTTTGGACCGCCGGGATAACCAAGTCCGATGGCACGCGCCACCTTGTCAAACGCCTCTCCTGCCGCGTCGTCTCTTGTGCAGCCTAATATTTCATACGTCCCGTAATCCCTGACCACTACAAGATGCGTGTGCCCGCCTGATGCCACAAGACATACGAAAGGAGGCTCCAAATCTGTGTTTTCAATAAAATTGGCACTGATATGACCTTCTATGTGATGTACGCCAATCAGCGGCTTTCCTGTGGCAAAGCTGATTGCCTTTGCCGCCGAAACGCCCACCAAAAGGGCGCCTACAAGCCCCGGACCGTATGTCACCGCAATTGCCGTTATGTCGTTAAGCGCTGTATCCGCCTTTGAAAGCGCCTGCGTTATCACCTGATTGATTTTTTCAATATGCTTTCTTGACGCAATTTCAGGCACAACCCCGCCATAGAGTGTATGCAGTTCAATCTGCGATGAGATGATATTGGACAGCACTGTCCGTCCGTTTTTGACAACTGCCGCCGCAGTCTCATCACAGGAGCTCTCAATTGCGAGTATCAGCACATCTTCTTTCTTATCCATATCTGTTAAGTCCTTTAAGCGATTTATTCCGTTACAATATCAAAGCCAAGAATCTTCCAGTGTCCGCTTCCTGATTCCTTGCGCAGCACAAAGACCTGCTTTGAAGATACGTAATCCGCGCCCCTTTTAATGGAATAGGTACAGTAAAGACTGGCGCATTTTCTGCCCTCATGCGTATATTCCTCCACATCGGTGCTTGACGACGTGGTATAACTGATGATGGTGTAATTGTTGTTGGCAAACTCCTGTATGTCCTGCTTCAAATCCACAAGATACTGCTCCCTTGGATTATTCTCGGCAAGCTCTTCATCATAGAGTGCAAGCATTTTATCTGCCATCTGCTCTAGCTGCTCGTCCGTGTATTTTTCATTGTAAAGGCATTTTGTGATATCGCTGTAATACTTGACCAGCTCTCTTGGTGTGGAAGGATAATCATTGTCGAGGTTGCGCAAAAGCACGTCCTGAACCGCAGAGACAACCACCCCGTCGTCGTCCTTGCCTACATTTGACACGTAAAAATAAAACCCTCCCACCAAAGCAACCAGTATCACTGCGATGATGACTCCCTTCAATTTCCCCATTGTTGTTCCTCCTTATATTTTACTTATTCCTCATCCTCAAACCTAAGCTCCTCACTCCAGCCGTCTTTTGCAAGATAGGTCTGCGGAAAAATTGCCTGTACTTCTTTTTTATACTCCTCCGGGTGTGTGAGGGACGGCGAATAATGTGTGAGCCACAGCTTCGCAACATTTGCACGCTTTGCCATGTCTGCCGCCTCATAAAACGTCATATGCTTGTATTCCTTTGCCTTTTCTTTTTTGTCGGGTTCCCCATACATACCCTCACATATAAATAAATCGGCATTTTTAGCGTTTTTCATAATCCCTTCTGTCGGTCTTGAATCCGTACAGTAGGTAAGCTTTAGTCCCTTTCGCGGCTCGCCCATTACCATATCCGGCGTATACACCTTGCCGTCAAGCGTAATGATTTCACCTTTTTGCAGCCGGTTCCAGTATTTTTTGTCAAGTCCGAGCGCCAACGCCTTATCCACCTGAAATCTGCCTTTTCGCTCAATGACAATATTGTAGCCATAACACAAAACATTATGGTTTACACGGAATGCCTCTATGGAAAAACCATCAAAGCAAAAAGACTGCTGCGGCTCGGAAATTTCCATGAAGTTTATTTCAAACGGAAGCTCCGGCGCTACCACGCGCAGGGCATTTACCACCCTTGTCAGTCCTTTTGGTCCGATGATAAGAAGCGGCGTCGTCTTCTCTGCATTTCCCATCGTGAGCAGCATTCCCGGAAGTCCCGAAATATGGTCCGCATGATAATGGGTAAAGCACATGATGTCGATGGGCTTGGGGCTCCACCCCTTCTCCTTCATTGCAATCTGCGTTCCCTCTCCACAATCAATCAGAATACTGCTGCCATTGTAACGCGCCATCAGGGACGTCAGCCAGCGGTATGGAAGGGGCATCATTCCGCCCGTTCCCAACAAACATATATCCAGTATTGTAATCACCTCTTCCACATAATAATTGCATCGTCTTTTGGTTTTTCATAGAAATTGGGTCTGATGCCTTCCGCACGAAACCCTGCATTCTCATAAAGTCTGATTGCGGCTTTATTCTGACTGCGCACCTCCAGCGTGAATGCATGAATATCATACCGTTCCCTGCCATAAGCAAGCAGCTTTTCCAAAAGCGCCGTTGCAATTTTCTGACCGCGGAAACGCGCATCTACTGCCACATTGGAAATGTCGCCCTCACCTGCAATCTCCGTGAGCATACAGCCGCCAATGATTTCCCCATTCTGTGTCTGTGCCACGAGATAGACGCGGCGCGGATTGGTAAGCGTCTCCTCAAAGTCCTTGTATTTCCACGGCATGGAAAAGCACGCTGTCTCCAATGCCGTAACCTGTTCCAAATCTTGTCTTTGCATTTCGCGGATACAAAAATTGTGCGCCTGCATTTCCATTCCTTTATACCCCTTTGGATTTTTGGTTCCGCTCGCGCTCAGCCTGCGACAATCTTAGGTAATCCGGCGCAAACGCTGCCGCATCCTGCGTGATGCCTGCCTGATAAAGCACCTCGCCCAATGCTGCCACGCACGCTGCGCGCTGCCGGTTGCAGCAGGAGGGCGCAAAATCATATGGAACCTTAACCAGCTCCACAAGCTTTTCCCGGTAAACGCTGACACCGTCTCCCAAAAAAACGACTTCCTTACCAAATTCATTTATTTTTTGGCTTATTTGGGCTATGTCAACGGCGCACTGTGGCTCTATTGTGACAAGCGTGTCATTTTCAAAGGTATAAAGTCCTGTATAGACCTGATTTCTTCTTGCGTCCATAAGCGGACAGATGTTTTTGGTGCTGCCATAAAGATTGTATGCAAGGGCGTCCACCGTTGGTACCGGAATAATCGGAAGTCCCAGTGCAAGCCCCAGTCCTTTCGCCGTTGCCGCTCCAATCCGCAGTCCCGTAAAGGAACCCGGACCTGATGCGACTGCAATTGCATCAATCGAATTTAAATCCAGCTCGGTCATGCGCCGGAGCTCATCGAGCATGGGAAGAAGCGTCTGCGAGTGTGTCTTTTTATAATTTAGCGTATACTCCGCAACTGTGATATCGTCTTCCACGACTGCTACTGATGCCACCAGTCCTGAGCTGTCCAATGCCAATAATTTCATTTTCAGATTTTCCCTAATTTTCTATTGAATTTTTTTCAAATAATCTATCAAATTTCACTTTCAATTGTAATTTTCCTGTAATCAAACCCTTTTTCGAGATTTTTCTCAATGGTGATTTTTGTTGCCTGCTGTGGTATCAGCTCCGCTATAAGCTGCGCCCACTCCACCATACAGATGCCGTCTCCAAAAAAATAATCCTCATAGCCAATCTCTTCCATCTCCTCCACATCACCGATGCGATAGACGTCAAAATGGTAAAAGGGCAGTCTTCCACTGTCATAAACCTGAACAATGGTAAAGGTAGGGCTGTTTACATGCTCCGTAACGCCAAGCCCCTTGGCTACCCCCTGCGTGAACACCGTTTTCCCGACACCCAAATCGCCGTTTAACGTATAAATATCGCCCGGCTTTGCCAAAAGTCCAAGCTGTCTGCCAGCCTCCAAGGTCTCATCAGGACTGTTTGTCTCTATGATTGTTTCCATAATCGTTGCTTTTGTCCTTTCATCAAAAACGGATTTTCACCTTTTTGGGCGGCATATGGGTGGAAATCATCTGTATCAGCGGCTCTTTTTTCTCCCCCAAGTCCCTTTTGGGAAAGATGGAGGCGGTTGTTTTTGAAGTATAGAGAATAATGCTTCTTGCCGTTGAAACTGCTTTTACGCAAGCCTCCCAGCTTTGTGTCTCCTCATTTTCCCCCTGTGAAACGCTGATTCCCTCTGCGGTCAGCATGTAGTGAAGCGGCTCCTTGAAAACGGGATTGTTCACTGCCTGCTGCTTTGCCTTCAAAAAAAGCGAACAGGGCATATAGGCAATCAGCACCACGCCTGCAATCAGATAAATAAAATATCGTGTTGATAAAAATGCCATGATTAAAAAAACGCCTACCAGTGTCCCAAGCATACCGGAAAAGCCTGTGTATGTATGATACAACAGATAATCGTAAAGATCCGATGAAGTTATCCTCACATCTAGTTCAAGCTCCATAAAAACGCCTGCCTTCCTCTCAATCGTCCATTTACAGTATACCAAAACGTGCAAAAAGTGCAAGTCAATATTCCACGGACACAAGACAAAGCCCTTTTGCCGGAACAAGCTGTCCTGACTGCTCCCTTGTTCCCTCCTCCAAAAGGGAGCAGACAGAATGCGCGTCCCGCTCATGCAGTCCGACCTCCACCAGTGTTCCGGTCAGTATCCGTACCATGTGATACAGAAATCCGTCTCCCTTGTATGTGAACACCAGTTCCTCTCCTTTTTGCTCGATTGTGATGCGTTCAATCGTGCGCACCGTTGATTTCTTGCTTTTTTTCGTTGATGTGAACGCCTTAAAGTCATGTTTTCCGATAAGGAGCGCCGCAGCCTGTTCCATTGCCGCCCGGTCGAGCTTTTCGGAAAGCTCGTACACGTACCTTCGCTCAAAGACACACGGGCGCGGCGAATTCCATATGCGGTAGACATACGTTTTCTTTTTTGCATTTAATCTGCTGTGAAAACGCTCGGGCATTTCACAAATCTCTATCACCTTGATGTCATCGGGAAGATAACGGTTCATATAATCCATAATCTCCTTTGGCGTTTTGTCGGTTTCAAGCTTGAAGCTTGCTGCCTGCCCAAGTGCATGAACACCAGCGTCCGTGCGCCCGGAACCGTTTACCTGCACAAAAGCTTCTCCTGTCATTTTTGCAAGGATTGTCTCCAGCTTGCCCTGTATGGTGTTTCCCGTTGACTCCTGACGCTGCCAACCCTGATAGCGCGTCCCTTCATATTGAAGTATGATTTTAAAATTACGCATCGTTTTTTCCCTCATCGGATTGCTCCAAAATCTTCAAATCGTCCTCGTTAAGCCTTCGGAACTGATTAATCTGCGTCACAAGAATTCTTACGCTCTGCTTTGGTGTGTCAAAAAAGCCTGCCTCGTTCATATTCACGACAATGATTCCAACCGGCACGGCGACAAGCATTCCAATCACACCTGCTGCCTTATAGCCCACAAACAACAGAATGATAGTCGGAATCGGCGGCATTCCAATGGAGTCCCCCATAATTTTGGGCTGGATAATCTGCCGGAAGAGCTGTCCCACGCCCCATATGACAAGGAAGCCAAGCGCACGCACATATCCGCCGCCAAGCGCTGTCACAATTGCCCACGGGACAAGCACCGCCCCGCTCCCAAAAAAGGGCAGAATGTCAATGACCGCAATTAACAGCGCGATTAGCAGCGCATAGCGCACATTCAGCACGGAAAGCCCAATCAGGATTAACAGGTACATCCATACCTCGATGCGAAGCTGCGCCTTAAAATATCCGCCAACAGCCTGCTTTAAGCTTCCGTAAAACACATCATATTTCTGCGATATCCCCTTGGGTACGATTTTTCCAAGCGCTTCATAAATCCAATCCCTGTCCGCGATAAAAAAGTATGCCGACAGCATTGCCATTATCACGGAAATGACCACGTTCGCAATATTCCCGACCATTGTCCCCATACCGTCAAAGGTTTCAAAATTCAGCTTCGAGGGCAGGCTTGTTATCGCCTCGCCGATGGAATTTCCGATATTGTTAAAAAGCTCTGCAATATTCGGCG
The DNA here is from genome assembly GCA_947567595.1 of uncultured Lachnospiraceae bacterium. Lineage (GTDB taxonomy): Bacteria > Bacillota > Clostridia > Lachnospirales > Lachnospiraceae > COE1. The sequence continues at coordinate 7,400 of CANOMQ010000031.1, forward strand.
CAACACCACCCACATACTGGTTGAGCAGGGACGCAAAGTGCTCAAGGTCATGTACCAAAAGCTCCCACATTTCAGGCAGCTCCTTGACAAAGCCGTGGATTTGGCGAAACAGAACGGAAAACGCAGCATATCCGATGCCGCTCACCGCCGCAATGACCGCCACAATGACAACCACGGTTCCTGCCTTCCTTCGTATCTTGAGCTTCTTCTCCAAAAATACAACCAGCGGATTTGCGATGCACGATATCAGCCACCCGATTAAAAGCGGGAGAAAGAGCATGACCAGCTTCGGTATCAAAAAGATGCACAAAAGCAGAACCACCAAGGAAAATGCAAGGTTCACCAATGCCTTTATGATTGATTTCATATCCTGATTCATAGCGTTATGCTTCCTCCACTGTCTCTGGCATGTCGTCATCTTTATTTGTTAATATTTTGTCAATTAACGTATAAATCTCGTCGCGTCCCTGTTTTGTGACTGCAGAAAAGGGAATGACTGTCGTATTTTTTTCTACCGCCAAGCCCTGCTTCACTATTTTGACGTGTTTTTGAAGCTGGCTTCTGTTAATCTTGTCCATTTTGGTCGCAATGATAATCGGCTGGTAACCGTTGGCGCAAATCCATTCATACATCTGCCTGTCGTTTGCGGACGGCTCGTGGCGGATATCAATCAGAAGGAATACCGCCTTAAGCTGCCTTGATTTTTTGAGGTAGCGCTCGACCATTTTGCCCCATTTTTCTTTTGCCTCAACGCTGACCTTCGCGTAGCCGTAGCCCGGCAAATCCACAAAGTACAATGCCTGATTAATATTATAGAAATTAATGGTCTGCGTCTTTCCCGGCTGTGCGCTGGTGCGCGCCAGTGATTTGCGGTTCATTAACGCATTAATCAGCGACGATTTCCCCACGTTGCTTTTTCCGGCAAAGGCAATTTCCGGCATCTGGTTTTCCGGTATTTTACTGGTAACCCCGATGACGGTTTCAAGACTTACATTTTTTATTACCATTCGTTTTTCTCCTATTTACGACGAAGGCTTTCTCGATGACCTCGTCCATTGACTCCACAAGGCAGATTTCCATGCCTGACTTGATTTCTGCCGCGATTTCCGCGACGTCCTTTTCATTCTCCTTTGGCACAAGCACGGTGGTGATGCCTGCCATTTTTGCCGCCAGTAGCTTTTCCTTTAAGCCGCCGATTGCAAGCACCCTTCCCCGGAGCGTAATCTCGCCTGTCATTGCCACTTTTGCCCTGACTGGTGTGTCTGTGACGGCGGAAAGAACCGCTGTCGCCATTGTAATTCCTGCGGAGGGACCGTCCTTTGGAACTGCCCCTTCGGGAATATGTATGTGAAAATCATTTTCCTTGAAAAACTCCGGTTTAATGTTGTACTTTGGCGCGATGGAACGAATGTAGCTAAGACCTGCCTTTGCCGACTCCTTCATGACATCGCCAAGCTTTCCGGTAAGCTCCACCTCGCCTTTTCCGGGCATTACATTGACTTCTATCTGAAGCGTATCGCCTCCGACGCTTGTCCACGCAAGTCCCCTCACAATGCCCACGTCGTCTTTTTCATTTGCCATATCCTCATGATATCTTGGCTTTCCCAAATACTTCTCAAGGCGTTTTGAGTCTACCCTGACACATTTTTCCTTCGGTTTTTCACTTTTTAGGATTTCCAGCGCTGCCTTCCTGCATACAGTGCCAAGCTTTCGTTCAAGGCTTCGCACACCGGCTTCCCTTGTGTATTTCGCAATGATGCCGCGCATTGCATTGTCACTGATGGTAAGCTGGCTCTGCTTTAAGCCGTTTCGCTCAAGCTGCTTTCTCCAAAGATGCTCCTTTGCAATATGGAACTTTTCGTTTGCCGTGTAGCTTGAGACTTCAATAATGTCCATACGGTCAAGCAGCGGTCTTGGAATGTTGCCCGCATCGTTTGCGGTCGCAATAAACAAAACCCTTGACAGGTCAATCGGAAGCTCCACATAATGGTCGCGAAAATGACAGTTCTGCTCCGGATCGAGCACCTCAAGCAGCGCCGACTGGGTATCCCCCTTATAATCACTGCTGACCTTGTCGATTTCGTCAAGCAGCATCAGCGGGTTGCACACGCCTGCCTGCTTTAAGCCTGCCGCAATGCGTCCGGGCATTGCACCAACATATGTTCTTCTGTGTCCGCGTATTTCTGCCTCGTCGCGCACGCCGCCAAGACAGATGCGCACATATTTTTTGCGCAGCGCCTCGGCAATTGATTTTGCAATGGAGGTTTTTCCGGTTCCGGGCGGTCCTACAAGACAAAGAATCGGTGTATCGCCCTTGTGCGTTAAGCTGCGCACCGCAAGGTATTCGATAATGCGCTCCTTCACTTTTTCCAAGCCGTAATGGTCACGCTCCAAAATTTCTTCCGCGTGTGTAATGTCGTTGTTATCCCTTGACGCCTTATCCCACGGAAGCTCCAAAAGCGTCTCGATATATCCCCGCTCTACGGCACTCTCCGAGCTGGAATTGACAATTTTCTTAAAGCGTGCGATTTCCTTGCGGATTTTTTCCTTTACTTCATCGCCTGCCTTGAGCTTATCAACCGCTTCCTCAAACTGTGCCGCCTCCGAACCCTTGTCATCTCCACCTAACTCGTCTTGAATGTATTCAAGCTGTTCGCGCAGAATGTAATCTTTTTGGTTCTTGTCTATTTTTTCCTTCACCTTTACGGCAAGCTGCGTTCTGATTGCCGCTATCTGCGCCTCATTCATAATCAGGCTTACAAGCTCCTCGCACTGACCGCCCAAATCCTCGATTTCAAGAATTTCCTGTTTTTTCTCATAGGAAAACGGGGTATTAATCAGCACCTGATTGACCAAAAAACGCAGGGTATTTTCCTCCTCAAAATATTTGCCAAGACTTTTTCCGACCTTTGGATAAAAGCGCACAAAGGTGGCAAATACTTCTCTGAGGGAACGCTTCAACGCCTCCTCCTGCACCGCGTCAACATCATTTTCGTCCTCGTCGATTTCCTCAATCACTGCCGTAATGTATCCGCCCTCGTTCTCCTTCACTTCCAAAAGCTTTGCCCGCAAAGCGCCTTCCACCATGATGCGCTCGATATTGTTCGGAAGCTTTGTTACCTGCTTTATATTGGCAACTGTTCCGATATGATACAGCGTCTCAATCGTGGATTTCTCCTCGTTTTCGTCTTTCTGCGCTACCAAAAAGAGCTTCTGATTTTCATTCAGGGAGCGCTCGACTGCCTTTTTGGACATGTCCCTGCTCAAATCAAAATGTATGATCATATTAGGCACTACGGTAAGACCACGCAATGCTACCATTGGTAATTCGTATTGATCCATTTATAAACTTGCCTTTCTTATCCTAAGATATTCCTGAATTTTCCTGAATTTCCCTAAATTTACTTTCTATTTGAACAAAAAGGGCAACCCCTGAGCGGATTGCCCTTTTACACAATGCAATTATCTCGCCTTTTTCTCCCGCTCCGTGTGCACTGCTTCACGATGTACTATTAAAGGCTGACTTGTTCCTTCCACTGCCTCTTTTGTGATTACGCAGGCTTCTATCGTTTCGTCCGAAGGAATTTCATACATGACGTCCATCATGATGCTTTCCATAATCGAACGCAGACCTCTTGCTCCTGTCTTTCGCTCAAGCGCTTTTTCCGCGATTGCTTCAATTGCCTCCGGCTCAAAGCTGAGCTTTACGTCATCATACTCAAACAGCTTTTGATACTGCTTAATCAACGCGCTCTTTGGCTCCTTCAAAATGCGCACAAGCGCCTCCTTGTCAAGCCCTTCGAGCGATACGTTGATTGGCACACGGCCTACGAACTCCGGGATAAGACCATACTTGGTCAAATCCTGCGGTGTTACCTGCTTGAGAATCGCCCCGATATCCCTTGTTGTCTTATCGGCAATGTCTTTATTAAAGCCGATTGATTTCCGGTCAAGTCTGTTCTCGACAATCTTGTCAAGTCCGTCGAAAGCGCCTCCGCAGATAAACAGGATATTGGTCGTATCAATCTGTATCAGCTCCTGATGCGGATGCTTTCTGCCTCCCTGAGGCGGTACACTTGCAACCGTTCCTTCCACAATCTTCAAAAGCGCCTGCTGCACGCCCTCACCGGATACATCTCTTGTAATGGACACGTTTTCACTCTTTTTTGTAATTTTATCAATCTCATCAATATAAATCATGCCGTACTGCGCACGCTCTATGTCATAATCAGCCGCCTGTATCAGCTTTAACAAAATGTTCTCGACATCTTCGCCCACATATCCTGCCTCCGTAAGCGTCGTCGCATCTGCGATGGCAAACGGTACATTGATAATCTTTGCAAGCGTCTGCGCAAGATAGGTCTTGCCGGAGCCTGTCGGACCAATCATGATGATATTGCTCTTTTGCAGTTCCACGTCCAAATCCTTCTCCGCCGTAACGCGCTTGTAATGGTTATAAACTGCCACGGACAATACCTTCTTTGCGTCCTCCTGCCCGATTACATAGTCGTCAAGAAATTCCTTGATTTCCACAGGTTTTAGGAGATTAATGTCAAAGTCACCATCTATGGTTTCTTCGTCCTCATATTCCTCCTCAATAATATCAGCACAAATATCCACGCACTCGTCACAAATATAAACACCTGCAGGTCCTGCTATCAGCTTTCTGACCTGATCCTGTGTTTTGTTACAGAAAGAACATCTTACTCTTCCCTCAGTGCTTTTTCCTGCCATCCCTTTTTCTCCCTTTAAATTGCTTCTATTCCATTGCTTCTATAACGATACCAACTACTCTTCCTTGCTTTGGTCTTCCCGCTCTGCGATTACCCGGTCAATCAAGCCGTACTCCTTTGCTTCCTCGGCTGATTTCCAGTTGTCACGCTCTGTATCTGCTGCAATCACGTCGTAGGGCTGACCGCAGTTCTCCGCCAAAATGGTGTTTAATTTCTGCTTTGTACGCAGGATATGCTTTGCGGCGATTTCAATTTCCGTAGCCTGCCCCTGCGCCCCGCCAAGCGGCTGGTGAATCATAATCTCAGCGTTTGGAAGTGCAAGTCTTTTTCCCTTGGTGCCTCCTGCAAGCAGAAACGCACCCATGCTTGCCGCCATACCGATACATATTGTGGAAACGTCGCACTTTATGTAACGCATGGTATCATAAATTGCCATTCCGGCAGTTACGGAACCGCCGGGGCTGTTGATATAAAGCTGAATGTCCTTATCCGTATCCTCCGCTTCCAAAAACAGAAGCTGTGCTACGACAAGGCTTGCCGTCACTTCATTGACTTCCTCGCCGAGGAAAATGATACGCTCCTTTAACAATCTTGAATAAATATCGTAAGAGCGCTCCCCGCGGCTTGTCTGTTCTATGACATATGGTACTAAACTCATGGTTTCTGACCTCCTAACCGATTATTTCTCAACAGCATGCTCCACTACGAAGTCTGCTGCCTTTCTGATGCAGATGTCCTCCCTGACTGACTTTTTCTCATATGCGCCCATCATGTCGTTAATCTCCTCCACGTCCATCTGGTATGCGTCTGCCATCTTCTTGATTTCCTCATCGTATTCTTCGTCGCTTGCCTCAATGTTTTCTGCCTTGGCAACCGCCTCAAGCACAAGCCTTGACTGGATTCTCTTTTCTGCCTGCGGCTTAAGCTGCTCTAAAAATGCCGCTCTTGTCAGTCCCGTAAACTGGAAATACTGGTCGAGTGAAAGTCCCTGCATCTGTATTCTCTGCGCAAAGTCCTCCGCCATCTGACGCTGCTGTGTCTCAAGCATTGCCTCGGGAATGTCCATCTTTGCGTCAGCGATAATCGCGTCAACAACCTTGTCTTCCTTTTCGAGCTTTGCTTCCTCTGCCTTCTTCTCCCCAAGGTTCTTTCTTACGTCCTCCTTGTACTCTGCAAGCGTCTCAAACTCGGAAACCTCGCCTGCAAATTCATCGTCCAAGTCAGGAAGCTGCTTTTCCTTGATTTCCTTTATGGTGCACTTAAATACCGCGGGCTTTCCTGCAAGCTCCTGCGCCTGATAATCCTCGGGGAACGTCACATTGACTTCTACCTCCTTGTCTATTTCCGCACCGATAAGCTGCTCCTCAAAGCCCGGAATAAAGGTGTTTGAGCCGATTGTCAAGGGATAATTCTCGCCCTTTCCGCCCTCAAAAGCCTCACCGTCAACAAAGCCCTCAAAATCAAGCACGGTCAAATCGCCGTCCTGCACAGCCCTGTCTTCCACGGAAACGGTTCTTGCATTGCTTTCCCGCTCTCTCTCGATTGCCGCATCCACTTCCTCATCGGTAACGCTCGCGTCAGTCTTTTCAACCTCGACGCCCTTGTATGTGCCAAGTGTCACCTCGGGCTTCAATGCGACCTCTGCGGTAAAGATAAACGGCTTTCCTGCCTCTGCCTGCTCGATGTCAATCTTAGGCTGGGACACGATTTCCTCCGTGCACTCGTCAACAGCCTTCGCATAAGCGGTAGGAATGGCATAATTTGCGGCGTCCTCAAAAAAGATTTCCTTTCCATACATCTGCTCAATCATTTTTCTAGGTGCTTTTCCCTTACGGAAGCCGGGAATATTGATTTTATTTTTGCTCTTCTGGTATGCTTTCTCCACTGCCGCCTCAAAATCCTCTGCCGGCACCTCTATTGTAAGCTTCGCCATATTTCCTTCTAACTTTTCCACCTGTAAACTCATTTGTTCCATTTCCTCCTTGCGAATATTGACTATTCTCTTTTCTAATCACGCGTGCAGTTCATAATGTCTACACAATCATTTCATAATTATATCATAGCAATTCTTAAAAAAAAAGAGTAAATTTATAAAATTAAAAGAAATAATTCAAAAAAATCAGGCAGGGAGCCTCAGATTTGATTTCCCTGCCTGATTTTTTGTTCTTTTTAATACGATTGATGATTTTTTCGCTTAGGAATGCTTATTTGATTGACTCCTCATAGCTCTTAACCATTCTTCTTACCATCTCGCCGCCGATGGAGCCTGCTTCACGTGATGTTAAATCGCCGTTGTAGCCTTCCTTAAGGTTTACACCAAGCTCTGAAGCTACCTCTGTCTTGAAACGGTCCATTGCTGCCTTTGCCTCTGGAACCTCTACTCTGTTTGATCTGTTCTGTGATGACATATTCATACACCTCCATAAAATTCTTTCATTTCTAATATCTATCTTCAAAGATAAGCTTTTTGTCGCTTATCTTAATCCTATTATTAGCGTTGTTTTTTGTTTTATGAATGGTATATTTTTACTAAATTGGCAGCTTATTTTTCATTGATGAATTTTCCTTACAGATAGACGACGCCCTTTCCAAGCTGGTCTGCTGTCTTTTGGTCAAGCAGGCTTGCCACGATTTCAAGCCCGAACGCAATCGCGGTTCCCATTCCGCGGCTGGTAATCACGTTATCCGCTTTTACGACCTTATCGTACACAACCTCGGCTCCGGTAAGCTCTGCCTCCATTCCCGGATAAATGCACGCCTTTTTGCCGTTTAAAAGCCCCATGTGCCCGAAAATGCTCGGTGCCGCGCAGATTGCGCCAATAAGCTTTCCTTCCTTATAAAATGCGCGCAGGTTGTCCGTGAGCTTCTGGCACGCCTCAAGGTTTTTGGTGCCCGGCATTCCGCCCGGACAGATTAAGATGTCAAAGCTGTCAAAGTCAATCTCATCAATTCCGGCATTCATTTCGACCGTAATTTTGTGACTGCCTGTGACTGTTTTTTCATTATTAATGGAAACGCATACGACCTCGATGTCTGCCCTGCGCAGCAAATCCACCACGGTAAGCGCCTCGATTTCCTCATAGCCTGTTCCAAAAAATACCGCTGCTTTTTTCATTTTAATAACCATGCTCCTTTCCTGAACTGTCTTTCTTTTGCATTCGTTTTTAGTTTAACACGCTTTTTGCCATCTGCCAATCTGATTTTCATACTTTTTGCATGGCTGCGCATAATGAGCATATGAAACGTATTGAGAGCCATTACTTTGATTATTATGTACTTTTATTTTTCTGCCTGTCCTTTTTGGGGTGGCTTTGGGAGGTGCTGCTGTGCCTGTTTTCCGGCGCAGGGTTTGTAAACCGCGGCGTCTATTATGGTCCTTATCTTCCGGTTTACGGGATTGGGGGGCTTCTTTTAATGCTGCTTTTTCATGCGAAACGAAAGCAGCCGTTTTTTGTCTTTTTTGCTTCCGCCCTTCTTTGTACGGCACTGGAATATGCTGCCGCCGTATGGCTGGAATACCGCTGGGGCGTGCGGTGGTGGGATTATAGCGGTTCGTTCTTAAATGTTGATGGTAAAATCTGTTTTTTATGCAGTGTTGGCTTTGGTATCGGGGGTGTTTTGCTGATTTGCTTTTTTCAGCCCCTCTATCATAAATTTTACCACAAAATGACACGCGGTATGCGTATTGTTCTGTGTATTTTACTGATTATTCTTTTTGTCATGGACGCGGCTTATTCCATTATCAAGCCAAATTCCGGTGCAAATATTACTTGTTTTTTTGCGCCGAATGCCATACCATATAAGCATAGCGTAGCAATATATCAGTATATGGAAGCGATTAGGAGGGTTGTGTGCGATGGAGCATTTTGAGATTGAAAAGAAATATACGGTAAAATCCCTGCCGGACGGGTTGGAGCAATATACCTGCCATATTATCGAACAGGCGTACCTGAACACGTCGCCCGTCGTGCGTGTCCGAAGGTCGGGTGACAAATACACGCTCACTTACAAGGGCAGCGGTCTGATGGCGCGTGAGGAATATAACCTGCCGTTAGATGAGGCGTCCTACCTTCATCTGAGAGAAAAGGCGGACGGAAATGTCATTTCAAAAAAAAGATATGTAATCCCGCTTGAGGCACCGCGTTTTGCGGAAGCGTTTGCGCCAAAGCAGGCACTGGATTTAAAAATTGAGCTGGATATATTTGAACCGCCGTTTGCGCCGCTTATCATTGCGGAAATTGAATTTCCAAACGAGCAGACGGCAAATGCGTTTGTGCCGCCTGCGTGGTTTGATGAGGACGTTACGTTCAATCCAAAATATCACAACTCCAATTTATCCAAACAAGTATTCTGATTTGTATTTCAATTTCTATTGTGTATGCCGCTTACCGCAACGCCTGCATGAGCAGATTTGTAAAGTAAACGGCATACATTGCCAGCATGAGCACACCGCCTGTACGGCTCAATTTCTGTTTTCTGAAAACAAGAAGCCATAAAACGACCATGACAAGAATTGCCACGATACTGTCAAAAATAAATTCCGGGCGGTACGCAATCGGCGTAATCACTGCGCTTGTTCCAAGCACGAACAATATATTGAACAGGTTGGAGCCGACAATATTGCCGACCGCAATGTCTGTCTCTTTTTTCTTTGCCGCAATGCATGAGGTCACAAGCTCGGGAAGGGACGTTCCGAACGCGACGATGGTCAGTCCGATTAAACGCTCGTCCATTCCAAATTCTGCCGCAATGTTGGAAGCCGCGTCAACTGTCACGTTTGAGCCTGCAACAATCATCACGCCGCCTACAAGGATTAACAGCAGCAATTTCCAAACCTTGTCATTTTCATCTGCCGGCTCAAAATCCTCGCCGGAAGCCTGACTTTGTTTCGTCAGCCGTATCATGTATATGATGTAGAAAATCAGAAGCACCCAAAAAATCAGTCCGTCAATGCGTCCGATAGTTTGGTCCATTACCCCAAACACCAGTAAAAGGACAGACGCCAAGAATACATAGGGAATGTCAAAGCGTATGGTTGTTTTTTTCACCGCAAGCGGGTAAATGACGGAGGCAAGTCCCAAAATGAGCAGTACGTTCATGATGTTGCTTCCGACAACGTTGCTGATTGCCAGCTCCACGCTGCCCTTTAACGCGGCGCTGATACTGACCGCCGCCTCCGGCGCACTTGTCCCGAATGCCACGATGGTCAGTCCGATTACAAGGTGCGGTATCCCGAACTTATCCGCTATTTTGGACGCGCCGTCAACAAACCAGTCGGCGCCCTTCATCAGAAGTACAAAGCCGACTATAAGTAAAAGAAACTGTAATACAATAACCATTCTTATTTTATTTCCTTTCTGAATTGAAATCCTCGACATCTGGTCCTAACATTCCTAATTTAAAATGCTTCCTGCAAAGCGCGACGTAGCTGTCATTTGCGCCCAGAAACACCTGTTCTCCATCGCGTACAATCCCTGCGCTGTTAAAGCGCGCATTTGCTGTCGCCTTCCTTCCGCACCAGCACACGGTTTTAATCTCATGAATGGTATCCGCAATCGTAATCAGGCGCTCGCTTCCCGGGAAAAGATTATTCTGGAAATCCGCCCTTAGTCCGTAGCACACCACCGGCACTTCCATAAAATCCACAATATCCGATAAAAAGTCGATTTGGCTTTTTGTGGCAAACTGCACCTCGTCAACGATAATGCAGTCATACTTTTTAATCTCCTCCTGCGGCATGTCCACAAGCTCTGATAAAAAAATACACTCCATCTCAAGCCCGATTCTCGAACGGATTACGCGCGCGCCGTCCCTTGTGTCTGTCTCAGTCTTGCAAAGGAGCGCTTTTTGACCGACCTCTTCGTAATTAAATTGTGTCATCAGCGCGTTTGCTGTTTTTGAGCTGTTCATCGCGCCGTAGTAAAAATAGAGCTTTGCCATATCGGTCCTCTTTTCCTTCTTTTTGTAATATTCAATATTATAATAGATACGGAAAAAGCTGAACCCTTTCAGTCCAGCTTCTTCTTTGGAAGTGCGGATAACAGGACTTGAACCTGCACGGTCTCCCACCAGAACCTAAATCTGGCGCGTCTGCCAATTCCGCCATATCCGCGTATGCATGTTTTGCTTCCTTTTGCCGCAAGTAAAACATGCTTTTATATCTTATCAGATTGTAATCAGAAAGTCAACGCTTTACCGCCAAAATTTACCACACGATTTTGGATTGGTTTTTTATGCGTTATCCGGCACGCGGCTGATGACCTTTTTCCAAATGATAATCAGAAAAATGGTTGATACGCATAGCGACATCAGCTCCGCAAGCGGGAATGCCCACCATACAAGGTTTAGTCCGCCTATCCTTGCAAGGATATATGCCGCCGGGACAAGGATTACGAGCTGTCTTGCCACAGACACAATCAGGCTGTACACGCCGTTTCCGACCGCCTGAAACACGGAGCCTGCGATGATACAGTACCATGCAATCAGAAAATGTACGCCGATTGTCCGAAGCGCCCGGATACCAATCGCAAGCATGTCCTCTGACGCGTCAAACATGCCAAGCAAAACGCCCGGTATCAGCTCGAAGGTCAAAAAACCAAGGAACATCAGGATAAACGCGTAGCACATGGAATATTTGATTGTTTTTACAATCCTTGTCCGCTTTCCCGCACCGTAGTTGTACGCGATAATCGGAACCAAGCCGTTGTTTAATCCGATGACCGGCATAAAGAAAAAGCTTTGTAACTTAAAATACACGCCAAACACTGCCGTCGCAGTTGATGTGAACTGGATTAAAATCAAATTCATGCTGTACGTCATGACGGAACCGATTGCCTGCATAATAATAGAAGGAACACCAACCTTGTAAATCCTTCCGATAATCTTTGCGTCCGGCCGAAAGCCCTTAAAATGGAGCTTAAGCTCTTTATTTTTCGTCAGGTTAAAGAAAATCCCGACCAAAGCCCCCACACACTGACCAATGACCGTCGCAATCGCGGCGCCTGCCACACCCATTTCCGGCAATCCGAACATTCCAAAAATCAAAATCGGGTCTAAAACAATATTGGTAACGGCACCCGCAAGCTGTGCAAGCATACTGTAAAATGTCAGCCCTGTGGACTGTAGCAGCTTTTCAAAAACAAACTGCGCATACATGCCAAACGAGCAGATACACACAATGGAAAGATATTCAATTCCCATTGTATAAATATCCGACTCCGTTGTTTTTACCTGACTTAAATAAAACGGCTTTACCACTGTAAAACCGACCACCACAAATACCAAAAAGCTCATAAACGCAAGGAAAATCGCATTTACTGCCGTCTTGTCCGCAGCATCATAATTCTTTTCGCCAAGTGTCTTTGACAAGAGTGCATTCACACCGACACCCGTTCCGGCGCCTACCGCAATCAGAAGCGTCTGTATTGGGAAGGCAAGCGAAACCGCAGTTAGTGCGTCCTCACTTACCCTCGCCACAAAGATACTGTCAACAATGTTGTAGAGCGCCTGCACGAGCATCGAAATCATCATCGGCACGGACATGTTTAAAAGGAGCTTATTGACGGGCATGACGCCCATTTTGTTCTCCTGCTGTTTTGTACCTGCTTCCTTACTCATTCGTAACGCCTCCGCTATTCCTTAAAGTCGTGTTTCCACAAAAATGTCATAAATTGCCTTAATCGCCGGCTCAAAGTCCTCATTATCCACACCGATAATAATGTTCTGTTCACTAGAACCCTGATCAATCATCCGCACGTTAATGTTGGCATGTGCGAGCGCGGCAAAAATTCTTCCCGCCGTACCTCTTTGTGACTTCATGCTTCGTCCCACAACCGCAATCAACGCAAGGTCAGACTGAATGTCCAAATGGTCCGGATTGACTGCCCTGTTAATTCCGGAGAGAATTTTCTGCTCCTTGTCAATAAACTCGGACTGGTGCACCATCACGCTCAGCGTATCAATTCCCGAAGGGATATGCTCAAAGGAAATATCATAATCCTCAAGCACCTGAAGCACCTTCCTGCCAAAGCCGACCTCGGCATTCATCATGTCTTTTTCGATATTGATAGAGGCAAAGCCTTTCTTTCCCGCAATGCCCGTAATCGTGTACTTGGACTTTTGGCACGTATTCCCTACAATCCAAGTTCCCTCGTCCTCGGGCTTGTTTGTATTGCGGATATTGATTGGAATGCCTTCCTTCCTGACCGGGAAAATCGCGTCCTCATGCAGCACGCCGGCTCCCATGTAGGAAAGCTCCCGCAGCTCGCCGTAGGTAATGATGTCAATGCCCTTTGGCTCCTCGATAATACGGGGGTCTGCAATCAAAAAGCCCGAAACGTCCGTCCAGTTCTCATAGACGTCCGCCTGTATCGCCTTCGCCACGATGGAGCCTGTGATATCAGAGCCTCCTCTTGAGAACGTGACCACCGTTCCGTTTTTCATCGCGCCATAAAAGCCCGGGATAACCGCCCGCTCAACACCCTTTAAGCGTTTTGCCAAAAGCTTGTTGGTAAGCTCCGCGTCAAATGCCTGCGCTTCATTAAAACGGATTGCTTCGGCGGGGTCAACAAACTCATAGCCAAGATACTCTGCCATGATAATTCCGTTTAAATACTCTCCGCGGCTTGCCGCATAGTTAGAGCCTGCCTTTTTCTTGAAATTGTCAATAATCTTATCAAATTCCGGCGCAAGGTCAAGCTTTAATCCCAATCCGTCGATAATCTCCTGATACCGCTCCTCAATCGCGTTCATTTCCTTCATAAAATCATGGTCTTTTTCCGCAAGCGCATAACATGCATAGAGCATATCCGTCACCTTTGTATCCTTGTCAAACCGCTTTCCCGGCGCCGAGGGCACCACAAATTTCCTGTCCTCATCGGCATGAATGATTTCACTGACTTTTTTAAACTGCTGCGCACTCGCAAGTGAGCTTCCTCCAAACTTTACTACCTTTTTCATCGTTCCATCAGTCTCCTTCGTTCGTTCTATTTTATAGTATTAATCCATTCGAATCATTGTGATAACATTGCCCGCCTGTTCTGCCTTACTTTGATACTGCGCCTCGCTCATCTCACCCGTGATAAAGCCGCACTCGCCCGGTACTACATCATCAAACAGCCGAACCTCGCCAAAAATTTCCTGTATCCTTGCCTTATCCGTGCCCGATACCCTGACAAAAAACCTGCGCACTGCCGAATCAACCGGGGAAATTGCAAGCTTTTCCTCGTCCCATTTGGTGTCAAGGTTTTTCCCGATATGCTTTGCGCAATCCAATACGTCCGCAACAACTGCGCTCGCCGTGGCAAGCTTTCCGGCGCCCTTTCCATAATACATGGTCTCGCCGCCCATGTTGCAGTTGAGAAGGATTGCATTAAACACGCCGTTTACCGCATAGAGCGGGTTTTCCGGCATGACGATGAACGGCGCTACAATCGCGTAGTATTTGCCCTCTTTTTTCAGGCTTTTTGCAAACAGCTTGATGGTCGCGCCCATCTTTTTGGCATATGCAAAATCAACAGCCGTAATCGCCGTAATGCCTTCTGTCGTAATATCCGCGTAATCAACGTTTTTCCCATATGCAAGCGAAGTCAGAATCGCAATTTTCCTGCATGCGTCAAAACCCAAAATATCCGCGTCCGGGTTGCGCTCCGCATAGCCCTTCTCCTGCGCGCGCTTTAACACATCATCAAACGCAAGACCCTCCGTCTCCATTTTGGTCAGGATATAATTGGTCGTGCCGTTTAGGATACCTGTGATGGAAAGTATTTCCTCCTGTGCAAGCGAGGTGCGAAGCGGTCTGATAATCGGAATGCCGCCGCCGACGCTCGCCTCAAACAGGTAGCTGCATTTGTTTTCCTTTGCGATTTTTAAAAGCTCCGGCCCATGCTTTTCCACAAGCTCCTTGTTGGAGGTACACACGCTCTTTCCACTCTCAAGTGCACGTCTTGTAAACTTGTAGGCAGGCTTCACACCGCCCATTGTCTCGCATACGATTTTGATTTCCGCATCATTTACAATATCATCAAAGCTTTTTGTAAGCACCTGCGTAACAGGGTCATTCTCAAAGTCTTTTAAGTCCAGCACATATTTTACTTCGATTTCCTCACCGATTTTATGTCTGATAATCTCCTGATTTCGTTTCACGACCTCAAAAACGCCGCTCCCCACTGTACCATATCCCAATATCGCTATCTTTATCATCTTAAATCCTCCTCATTGTACTCTTTTGCCAGCACCTTTACGTTATGCACACCGCTTCTTTTTTCCATTGCCTGTATCATCTGCGACACATCCCCTGTGTTTGCAAGAATTTGCACGCTTAGAGACAACGATGCCGTTCCGTTAATCGGAATGGTCTGATGAATCGTCAGAATGTTCGCTTCAAAATCCGCCACCACCTTCAGTAAGTCGGAAAGCAGTCCCGGTTCGTCATCAATTTTGCACGCAAGGTTTAAGGTCGTCCCCTGCGCGGAATCATGAAACGGGAAAATGTCTTCCTTATACTTATAGTACGAGCTTCTGCTGATACCGACCTTGTCAACCGCTTCCTGCACAGATGCGGCTTTTCTTGTATCAAGCAGGCGGTTGACCTCGACTACCTTAAGCAGAACCTCGGGAAGCGCCCTCTTTCTCACGACATAGTAGGCTGTTGTTCCTTCCATTGTTTTCTTTCCTTTTTCTTTTCGGATTTTATTTGTCAAAAAAACAAATGCCTCTTCCACAAAAACAATTGAGCTTATCTGTTTTTCCACAAAAGACATTTGTGCGTCACTGCAATACATATTATCATAGCTTCCAAAAAAAAGCAAGGGTTTTTTTAATCGACCTCATAGGAAAAGACCACCCCGTCCAGCGCGCCGACGGTGACCCCGTACTCCCTGCCGTCCTTGTAAAATTCCACCTCGTACACCGCAATGCCATCGTCATAGTCAAACTCGCAGGTCAGCAGCGTAACGTCCTCCTCCGTAAAGCCTGCCTGTGCAAGCGCAATCGTTTTCGCCTGCGCCACGTCGATGTAATCCTGCGCGGCTGCTTCATGATGGTTGTGCCGTTCCTGATTGTGGTGCCAGTCTATGTCCTTGCTGTAAACCGCGCCGGTTGCGGCGTTGATTTCATATTCGTACTCCGCGTCCGGTGCATAAAACTCCAGTTCGTACATCATAACGCCGTCCTCGTAATCGGATTTTTCCTTTGTGAAGACAGCATCGGAAGCTGACAGCCCTGCGTCGGCAAGTGCCGCGGCTTTGGCGTCCTCAAGGCTGATTTGTCCTTCCCCGTTTTGCGGTGCCTGTGATGTCTGTGGCGGATTGTTGTCATTGCCCGTCTGTCCGCTTGTCGGGCGCGCCTCATCTAAAGTGCCCTTCTCCTGCGGCACGGTCTGCGGTGTTGTCTCCTGCATGGTTTCCTTTGGAGCTGTCTGCTCCTGTTGTACAGACTGCGGCGTTTGCGACTTTGGCGCGCCGTTACTGCCTCCTGTACAGCCCGCAACGCCTCCTGCCAAAAGTAGGCACTGTGCGGCACAGATTGTAACTGCAATTGTTTTTTTCAAATATCCTCACCTCCGATAAAATCTTCAAATCAAAACTTCAAATCAAAAAATCATGCTTCCTATGCTCTTATCATACCCAATAATCCGCAAATGCGCAATTATTATTAAAATTTTATTCCGTCTTCTGCTCCCAGCAAAAAATTCCCCCACGGCGGCAGCCATGAGGGAGACGAACATATATTCGATTAATAAATCTTTGCAATCTCACCTGTAAGCGCATACCGGCTTTTAAATGCCTCAAGATCCGCTTCATTTCGTATCAGCATGACTTCCTCAAAGCTTCCGGTATGAATATCCTGAAATCCTGCCACCTGCTCCCCTGTGCAGATACTGCACCGAAGCACAGGTTTTTGGTTTTCCTTGTCGTATCCGCTCTTTTGCGTTTTTTTCCGAAACAATCCCACTGCCCCACCTCTCCTTTTTTCTGATTTGTAATTATAACGCTAACGTCCATAAATCCTCATGCGGATTGGTCTTTGCAAGCCCGAGGCTTACAACCTTCCCGTCAAATGGTACAAAGCGCTCCTGCATAACGGCAAATGCCGTCTGTAGCTGCTCCTTTGTCAGCGTCTTGCCAAGCGTCACGTGCGGCAGCCATTGCATTGGACGGTAAAACCTGCTGACACGCACATCTGCAATTTGGCTTACGGACGAGCAAATTTGCTGTGACAATTCCTGTAGGTATGTGTTTAGGACAGGTGTCACATAAAGCACATACGGGAGCAGCGCGCCTATGGATACGAAGGAGACTGTCCCTTGTGGTATCTTATCGCGCAACTGTTCCATGCAGGGCAGCAGCACTTCCACGCTTCGTGCCTCTAACGACGAAATGGTCAGATGCGGCGGGACGTGATTGTCTGTCATGAATGTGTTTCCGGTCTGTTTTACAATCTGATTGATATGGCGTGTCAGCGTTTGTTCTGTTGGTTTGTCGAAGTATGCTGATATTAGATACATTGTTCACCTGTTGGTTTGTGAAATCATTATCATTCCATTTCCTATTATTAGGCTATATTATAACGAATTGTGGAGGTGGTGTAAAGAGCGGAAATTACATTCTTATCATTACCTTAATATATGCTTCTTTTTTATCCCGCATAAGCAGAAAGCCTTTTTCGGCGTCTTGGAGCGCAAATTCATGGGAAATCAGTTCTTTGGGCAAAGTTCTTTTATGCCCCAGCCGTTCAAGCACATAATGCCAGTCGTCATCTTTGTACTGTGTAAAGGACGAATTCCATGTTCCTGTTATTGTCAACTGATTTCTTAGGATTTTCCAATAAACCGATTTTTGCAACGTCATGTCAGAACTTGGATTGCCGACCAGACAAACCTGCCCTTGTGGTGCCGTCAGGTCAACTGCCTGCGAAAAGGTCTCGTTTCTGCCGACGCATTCAAAAAACACGTCCGCGCCCATTTTGTCTGTGTAACGGAGTATCCATTCGGGAACGTTTTCGATTCTACTGTCACAATAACGGTTTTCATTAAGCCCGAGCCTTATGATTGTCTTTTTCTGAAATTCCTTGTTTCCTATTACAAGAATGTTTTCAATACCCGCATCCCTTAAAAACAGGAACAGCAGCATTCCGATTGTGCCTAACCCTAAAATGACAACCGTGTCATTTTTATGCAGTTCTATCCGGCGCATTGCGTGTACTGCCACTGCCATCGGTTCGAGCATTGCCGCTTCCCCGTACGATACACTGTCGGGAAGCGCAATCAAATTCCATTCCGGCACTGCAACGTATTGTGCAAAGCCGCCGTCCCTGCGCGAGCCAAGATAACTGTAATTTCGGCATAATTCGTAATGGTGGTTTTGGCACTGTGTGCAGTTTTCGCACGGGATAAGCGGGAAAATACCGACACGTTTGTTTTTCCATTTTATGTTAACTTCTTCTCCCGTTTCTACCACCTGCCCTGAAAATTCATGTCCCGGTATCAAGGGATGGGTATGTGCACCTGTCTGGTATATTCTCGGAATGTCCGACCCGCAGATGCCTGCCGCCTTTACCGCGACCAGTACTTCCCCTGTTTTTAGCTGTGGCATTTCAACTTCCTCATATCGAAAATCGCCCGCTCCATGCAATACCCATGCTCTCATTTCCTGCGCACCGTTATCCTTTCTTTATGATTTCCTTAAACCGCTCCAAATCTTCTGCCGTCGTTATCTTGAAATTTCCCTCGTCGCCTTTTATCATCACGACATCTAACCCCGCCATTACCGCAGGCTCCGTCGAACCGTTGATTTCCAGTATTCTATCCGGCATAAGCTGCCTATTCGCCTCATAATAGGTTCCGATTTTAAACGCTTCCGGTGCCTGACCCGCGTATATCTCGCTCCGGTTTATCAGTGCACTTATTTTCTTACCGTCCGCGCTTTGGTATACTGTATCCTTCATCGGAAGCACAGGCACCACGCCGTCGTGTCCCTGCACTGCCTCAAGGCACTGCGTTATCATCCGTGCCGTAATCAGAGGTCTTGCCGCGTCGTGGATTAGTACCGTGTCAAAATCGTCCGCGTATTTCCTAATGTCTGTCAGCCCGTTATAGATGGAAAGCTGCCTGTTTTTGCCCGGAGTGGAAAAGCCGCGAAACTTTCCTTTTTCATCATATTGCTCAAAGCATTCCCGTATCGTTTCGTGCCACTGCGGCGCCGCCACGACCTGCACTGCATCAATCCCACTATGCATAAGCAAACGTTCTGTGCAATAAGAAATGACACTCCTGTCATAAATTTTGATGTACTGTTTCGGAATGTCCGCCCCGAGGCGGGTACCGCTCCCACCCGATAAAATTAATGCAGCCGCCATCTGTTGTACCTCTTATTTTGAATTATGTAAACCTATATATTGTCACAGTAACTATGAATTTCCCGGATAATCTCCCCGTAAGGTCTGTTTTTTCCAAAAAGAAGTGTTGTTCCAAGCACAAAGCCGTCAATCCCTTTCGGCGCAAACTTTAGTATTTTGTCTGCACTGCACGCGCCGTCCCAATACGCCTTGAACCCCATTTCTTCCTTTAAAAGCAAAAGCTTGTCTATTTTTTTCCCGACGTAGGGCATGTACATCTGTCCTGCGTTTCCGGGATTTACCGTCATGACAAGAACCTTTTTGACAATGCGAAGCATTTCGTATACCGTCTCTATGCTTGTCCCCGGATTAATCGCAATGCCCGGTATCATCCCTGCATCAATGATTTTCTGCAATGTTGTTGATGGATGGTACTCTGCTTCGGGGTGGATATAAACCGTATCACCAACACGGAGATTTTTTAAAAAAATTTCCACACGGTTGTTTGGGTGCTCTATCATCAGATGCACGTCAAGCGGCTTTTTCGTCGCGCCTGCTATGTACTTCATATCGTTTAAGGACATCGCAAAGTTCGGGACAAACCGTCCATCCATGATGTCGATGTGGAATGAGTCAATCCCTCCTTCGTCTAGTTCCCGTATTTCCTTTTCCAGATTTCCATAGTTGGCACACATCAATGATGCCGTAAGTTCAAAACACATCTTCAAATACCTGTCCTCTTTCTTTTTATACCAGCATAATCCGCCCTGTATGCACAATGTTAAAACGCTGTCGGTTATGCATAAAATATAGCGTAAGAAGATTTTCTCCAATATATCCGATATACCTGTCTGCCCGCTCATCTCCTCTTGGCACAGACAGCTCTTCCACCCGTTCCAAAATCGGAAACAGCCACTCGCAGTACGACTTTAAAATTTCCGTCTTTGCGATAAGAATATTATAATTGTACAAATATTCCTGTGAAAAAATCATGTCATAAGCCGCATAATATTCCGGGGAAAGCTCTTTTAGGGCCTGCAAAACAGCCTCCCAATCCGTCTCTTTTATGTAACGCATATGGTGTTCTTTGATATCCGGTTCATGTATTGTCGGGTATGGCAGTATCACATCTATATCATGATTTAATATATATGATAGTTCCGCATTCCCAATATCAAGCCATCTTCGATAATGAAACAATCCATAGTATTGAATTTCTTTATTCATTTCTTTACAAAGACAATTTTTCCATATCCAATACAAGACAGTCAGTTCGCAATAATTGGGATTTTTACGGGAAATGTTTTCCCCCTTGCAATCCAAAACGTCTGCAACCCTTTCTTTTGTCAACGCCGCCCCTGCCTGAACAGGCACTAACCATGCCGGAAGTTCTTTGATATTTTTTAATGGCTTATCTTTATAAAATTTTGTCATGAAAACACGCATAAGCTCAACCCGTCTTCTTTCCATTGCTACAATCCGTTTTTATTCCGAATCACCGTCTGCCACCAGCCACAATGGCTTAAATTCTCCTGCCATTGCGTAATATCTTCCCATTAAGTCCAACTCTTTCCTTGAATCGATATTGATATAATTGTGAAAGCCTTTTTCTTCAAGGGTTTTTACGATTGCAGCATGTGTATCCTCCGGCGTCGCGATCAATACACAAATATCCTGCTCCTGAAAATCCCCAATCTCATATACAGGCAACCCTGCAAGCGTATCAGGATTGCCACTCTTGTTGGTAACCAAAAAACCAGCCATTTCAAATTCGCTATACAACTTTTGTATTGCCCTGTATACACCAAGCGCTAAGCTCTTAGCTCCAAAAATTGCTATCCTCATCGCAAAACTCCCTCATTGCCCTGCGTCCCGGTTTCTTTCCCGCATTCCAAAACTATACTGTATGTTCTCCAATCCCAAGCGTCCTAAAATGTTTCGGTATTCCTACATCTTCTGGATATTCCCATATGTTTTCATACTCATATTTTAAAACCTCTTCCGGGTCGTTCGGAATCCAAAACTGCCCGCCTTCCCATGTAATTCTTTTCAAAGGAAAAATCGCATCAGCAGGGATATACGTCCCTCTGTGGTACTTGTTCCATATTTCCATATTGTCAAAGCCAAAATAAATATACTTGCTTTTTGCTACGGCATGCTGCTTATTTTCCGTTATGATTATTTCAATATGCTGTATTTTGTCTTCAACAGAAGCGAATGCTTTAAGCTGTTCCCTTATCTTAGCCGTATAAGTACGCAGTTCCTCAAACGAAAAATCTTCTGCATAATAATCAAGAGAAAAAAAATCAATTCCGACTAATTTATTTACCACCATAAAGTGATCCGAATAGTTTACCCAATAACAATCCTCTATCCCGTCTGTATCATTCGTCCTGTTTTTCCTTTTTTCATGAAATTCTTCCAGTGAATAAAGATTTTTTCTGCAGTACTCCTTCAGTCTTTCATAATCCGCCCGAATCAGTCCAAAATCAATGTCATCATCCCAAGGAATAAATCCTCCATGCCGGACATATCCTAACAGATTGCCGCCATACAAAAAAGGTTTTATATCCACCTGTTCCCCAATTTTCTCAAACAATTCTTTTGCCGCATTCACACATTCCAACTGCCTTTGCCTAAGCTGCCCCTCTGCCGGTCTCAAATCAGCAAGATTGGTGTGTCTTTTGAAAAAGTTTACCTGCATTTCCAGTGTCTTGATCCTATTTTCCCAAAGCGCCCTTTTTATCAGCATTCTGTTTGACGGGGCTGCGATATACTCCAAAAATTGCTCCCTGTTCCCTACAGATGCCTTGATCATCTCATAGGCAAAATAATCGTATATTTGATTTTCCTCACACTGTTTCGCAATATTATATATGTCCTTCTCTTCTACAACACAAATAATAATGATACTATTTTGAAATTTTAGCTTCAATTCATCAAAGGGTATTACACTTTTGCCATATTTATCACACTCTGTCTTTACGTTGTTATCACAAAAGCATTTTACAGCTTCCGCGCCTAAAAAATGAAGTGCCTCACAACCTAACATTCCACATCCAAAGAGAATGATATCTGCCATCCCTGTCTTTTCCTTCCCTTCCATATGCCCCTTTTCCTCTATCTGTTCCAATTAACAAATTCTTCCGAAAACCATCTTATTTTTTCTTTCACAATCCCTATATTATCTAAATATTGCCGAATACTATCCGCCGTCCGTTGTACCGTATTCGCAATCAGTATGTAGTCATAATCAATAAGACTCAGGATCTTCTCAGGGTGATTAACATTCATTCCGTTTTTCTGATAAGCCATGTAATTTTTGTCCACCCATAAAACAACTTCCATTCCGTCAACTGCTGACAGATAGCTGTACATCTTCTGACCTAATACGCCCGCACCATATATCACAACTCTGCTTTTTCTGTTAATTCCCCCAAATGGAAGAAGTACCTTGTCATCAAAGGACTGCATCTGACGCATAAATAATAAATATTTCTTATACTGTTCCATCTGTGGTGCCATTACACTCCACACATTTGCATGACGGAACGCATTCTCCAAATGTTCAAACAGTAAACGATATATTCCGGTTTCATCATGTGTTTCTTTTTTCGTCATACTCCCTAAGCGCTGCACATAATGATATCCGCATATATCCGATATATAAATCGTATCAGCCTCTAACACACTTGGATAAACAACTGCTGCATCTTCCCCGATTATAATTCGCCCATCAACACACATCTGTGTTTTCAGTATTATTTCTTTGCGAAATAGCTTTGTTACCATATGCGGCTGCAAACCATATTCAAAAAACTGCCCTGAATACAAAAGCGTTGGCAAAAGGAGTTCTTTTGGATACAGACCAGTCGGGAAATTACTGCATACCTTTTTAAAGTCCGCGCCTATATCATGAAAATGATTGGACACTACTATATCCGCCCCTGTGTCCTGCTGTGCTTTTACCATTTTTTCGAAATAGTCCGATTCAATCCAGTCATCCGCATCCACAAAGCCAATATACTGTCCCTTGGCAGCCGCTAATCCGGCTTTACGTGCATTAGACGAACCACTGTTTGTTTTATGTATTGTTATAACCCGCTTATCCATCTTGGAATATTCATCACATATTTTTCCACTCATATCCGTAGAACCATCGTCTACCAGTATAAGTTCTGTCTCCTTATATGTTTGTCCCAAAATACTATTCACACAATGTTGCAAGTATTTTTCAGCATTATAAACAGGTACGATTACACTAACAGTCACTTTCTCTTCTCCTACATTACAAGTTGAATCATCTTCTGCCAAAATTTATAGTGATCATCCATACTACATTTCTTTTTCAATTCCTGATGTGCTTTCTGTCCCATCTCCAAAAGCCTAGTCCTCTCCCTGTCCAAAAGACCTATCCTTTCCGCCATCATTTCATAATCACCAACCGCGACAATAAATCCATTTTCTCCATCGGTAATATCATCATGCACGCCCCACGTATCTGTAACAACAGGTACTGCTCCGTTTGCCATCGCTTCAATTGTCGATCTTGACCTGCCTTCATGATCCGAAATATTAATGCAGATGTCTTTCTCTTTCCAAAAATCCGAAATTGCAGTTTTGTCAATTTTGCCTAACAGCTTAATCCGGCTGTCACAGTCATTCTCTTTTGCAAACTCTCTTATTTTCGTCTCATAGCTTCCTGTCCCGGCAAACGCGATGTTGTAAGGAACCTGCATTCTTTCCAAAATTTCAAGAACCTTGAGCATCAAATCCATTCTTTTTTCTTCTTTTTCCAGTCTTCCTGCAAATCCTATTCTAATTGGGCTGCCATGATTTAACGCATAATCGCGTTTTAATGTCTCTGGGCATTCAACCGGACAAAGCATCGTGTATATTTTTTCCGGAAGAACCCCTCTTTCCATCATGTCCTTTCGAACAGCCGAGTTTACACATACATAAAGATCTGTGCAGTTTCTCATATCCATATAGCTTTCATTAATCTCAGAAAGCCCGCCCCTGATGCCGGATATGACCTTTACATACCCCGCAAATAAATCCTTTAGCAGTTTCCCCGCCAGCAATGTCTGATCCGGTTGACTTGTTACAAGAATGCAGGGCAGATGGCTTATAATGCAGTTTAATATCTTTTTCATATTATGGAGTGAAAACATCTGTCTACTGTCAATATCTACCTTTAACAGATGATTGTCTAATTCTTTTGGGATATGATACGCACCATTATCAGTTAAAATATAGGAGTCATACTCACCCTCTTCCAAAAACTTACTGCAAATCCCCTTCGTCCATTCTTCTATTCCTCCAAGCCCAAGTCCTGATTCACATCCGAAAATGATTGTCGTATGATCCTGATATCTGATTTGCTCCTTTTCTATCAGGCTTTTTACATCCACTTTTTCATATAAATACATAATCAGCCGATGGTAGGAAATTTCATGATTTAGCTGAAACCCATATGACTGCGTCAGCATCTTCCTAATATCTGCGATATCTAAAAAGCTTCCTACCGTTATGCATATTTGTTCTTTCTTGTTGCGTAATATCTCAGGTGACTCAATAATATGTTTTCCGACAGCCTGACCCCACAGCGCGCTGTTTTTATCAATAACACTCCCAACCGATATACCGCATAAATCCATCAATTCTATAAGCGACCTGCCTCTTTTCCCAACTCCGTATATGATTATCTGTTTGCTGATATCCACACATTCCACCTTCTTATATCACAGTTTTTAGCATGATAATGAGCTATACGCCAACCCTGCATAATATTGAGTCATCATATTCCGGACAGGATAATGCAGTAACATTCGTATCTCCAAACGTCTCATTATTATATTTATTGGGAATATAACTATATCCTTTTCCTTTTAAAAACCACTCATATTCCAAATCAAGATGCCCAATGTCTAACGCCCAATATCCTGCCTTTGCCAAATCATATGCAAGCACCGTTGCAGTGGGACCTAAAGCAATTAATATCAGCTTATCTTTTCCATATAGCATTGCTGCATCACAAAGCTCATCGTACGCATCAAATGCATTCTCGTTTGGTGCAATAATCCGCTCGGTTTTTTCAGCATTGTTAAATAAATCATTTCCGACTCCCATTCGTGTCTTATCACCCTCTATAAACAAAATATTTTGCTTATCCCATATTCTCTTTAAATCACCAAATCTTTTTTTTGCTTTTTCGATATCATCATGGGGATAGATCACATAAGGTCTGCTAATATAGGCATTGTAATATTCTTTTTCCATATCCAGCAGCGCATAATGCTGTTCCCTTTTCTCCTCTGTCATGTATCTTCGTATGGTATTCTTATTCTCTTGCCGCAATCCTTCCATACTTCCATAATCATCAGCAACCGCCACCAAATGGTTTGGGAGATTAGACATTAAAATATCTTTTAAACGCTTTGCCAACTGCACATTGTCATGCTGATATATATCTTTGGCACTTCCCAAAATGATTTCAAATTCTCCATCTCCATACCTGCTCATAGAACATTTTTCAGAAAAAATCTTCTTACATGTATTTTCTACGCTATTAACTTTCGGAAGTCTTATATTTTCAATCTTAATCCTGTCAACAGCCTCGTATAAAAAGTTCCGTTCAAAATATTGTTGATTGTCTTCTAATGCTTTGATTTTTTTGTCCAAATAATCTAATTTCATTTCTAAACGCAGCCTGTCTGCAGCTTCTTCATTAAAAATCCCATACTCAGACAATGATAATTTGTCATCATAAAAATTAATTATCTTTGAGGAGCAAACCCCTAAATCTACTAGCTGCTGGCGGACTGCCTCATACTGGTACACAAAAATAACAATAAAATCTGCAATATCTTGCGGAAACATATAAGGAGAGTATATTTTTATTCCGTCCAATGTTTTATCACTTAATTCCATATTATTATCAATAAAAAAAGAGAGTTTCACATTTTCACGAAACAGTTGATGAAACAATGTCTTATCTTTTATCCCTCCAAATACTGCTATCTTCATAAAAATTCCTTCCTAAGCATTATATTTTAATACGGAGAAAATACCATCTTCATACATATGCTGGTTTTTATAAATGTCTTCTTCATTTCCAAGCAGATAATTCCAAACTTCCAAATGCTTGTCCACATAATTTTTCCATGACCATTCACTGACCGAATCAATCATTCTTTTACGTTTCATCTGCAAATTCAAAAGCACATCCCTGAAATCATTTAATGTACGGCATGCATATGTAATTCCATCCTTAACGTCTAAATGGTATCCCTGCGGTGTGACAATCGTTTCAACGCCTGCCTGCAAGGCATCTAAAAAACCCATTGAACCTTCATCAAATCCCCAAAACAAATAATAATCAAGCAATGGCATCATTTTTATGTATTCCTCATAATCAAATTGATTATAATAGTCCACTTCAAATCCCATATCTTTTATGGAAGTCACAATATTGTCCCAACCAGAACCCATAATTTTAAATGCAAAATAATTTGGATCCAATGCTTTGCAAAGATCCACTAATATGTTCACATTTTTTCTATGATCATCGTGCGTTTTATGTGTTATTCCCAATATATATTTCTTAGGATTTATCACTCCGTCCTGTGCCGGATTAATATAGCATATTTTTTCTCTTGGTATCCCGTATGATGCCAGTTTTTCCATTGTCTCCCTTGACATACAAATACCCATTTTGGCTCTGTTTAACTGGTGTTTTAAAAAGCCTATCTTATTGTATGAGTCAATATGCGTAATCATAAATGTTTCATTATGATCGGAAGTAATGGGTTCACAGCTTGCGTAACTAACATGATGATTGATATCTGCTGATGGGTCTATCGCATTGCCAATAGTGCATTGATATCCCTGCTTGTCCAACTCCTCTTTCATTCTTATTGCAAATTTTTTCAAAATCCAACCGCTATCCTCGCAGACTATATGCACATACCGTATCTCTCTCTTTTCCTCATCATTTATACGAATTTTTTCTTTATACAGATCAAATGCCGCATTGTCAAAGAAATCAAAGATATAAGCATCTATTGACAATTCCCCTAACCGCAATTTGATCTCTTTCCTCGCACTTTCAGATTTTACACAGATAACAATCAATAGTGATTCACCGATTGATTCAAGCTGCGCCAATGTTATTACAGACACACCGTTTAGACTTTGTATCTCACCCGCGCATTTATCACAGATATAAGCTACATTTTTTAAATTAGGAAACGCTTTTTTAGCATATGTTCCTGCCCCATATATTACTGTCCTGTGCCCCAAGGCTTCGCACATATCAAAATAATTGTCCTCATATGCCATGAATCGAACCATTTCAGTTATCCCCTTAAAAAACCAAAATTATTTTAAACTGCCTTCGCCATAAAAAAGCTGGTCCATGAATTGAAATCTGTATCCTTTAATGTAATGCAGTCTATATTGTCTATCAGCTCAAATCCCGCTTCAGCCAGCAGTGCCTCCAGTTCCGGTCTGAAAAAGTACCGCATTTTATGCACTTCGTTGATAGTCTGTACTTTACTGCTCTCTTTATGAATAATCAGTACCTCGTAATTGACATCCACTACATTTTCTTTATCATGCATAACCGGCCGCGCTATCCTAATCAGCCTATTCTTCTCATCTTCAATTTCTTTCACCCTGACACAAGGCTTATCGCTCAAAACGCCCGGTCCATACCATACATCAAAAAGAAAACAGCCACCTGTCGGAAGTATCCTTCTAGCCGCCTCAAAAGTCCCTAGCAGGTCTCTATTTGTATTCTGATAACTCATTACGTGAAATAGTGAAATTACCGCATCATACTTCTTTTCATCTTTGTAATTTTTTATGTCAGCAACCTCAAACTCTATATTTTTTTCATTTGATTCAAGCTGCTGATTTGCTATCTCTATCATTAATGGACTTATATCTATTCCTTTGCAGTGATAGCCAAATTTTGCAAGCTCTATGTCATGTTTTCCCGTACCACATCCAAAATTTATGATATTTTGAATCTGAGAATTATAACTTTTCAACAGCTTGTCCACCGTTTGCGCCTCTGTTTTATAATCTTTATCCTTATAAAATGCATTATAATAATATGCATAGTCTTGAAATACTTCCATGAAAGCCTCCCTATTTAACCTTATTTCCATGCATAACACTCTTTTAACATTTTGTTAAAACACTACGCAGCCTTTCAACTACAGCTTCCATCTGTTCTTTTGTCAATGCTAACCCACTTGGAATATAAAATCCTTTTCTTGCTAAATATTCAGCGGTTTCAAAGCTTTGTCCTGCAAACATTCCCTGTTTTTGGTACACCGGCTGCTCATGCATACACCAGAAAAATGTCCTTGCTCCTATCCCTTCCGCAGCCAAAAGTTTTACTGCTTCACGGTTCGATAACTTACCCTTCTTATCTAAAACAATTCCATATACCCAATAGATATTATCTGCATATTCCGTTTTTGGAACAGGCAGACGGATTCCTTTTATATCAGACAGATTTTCCGTATAAAAACGCCCCATCTCACGTTTTTTTGCAACAAACTCCTCCAGTCGCTCCAACTGCGCTAAGCCAACCGCTGCCTGTAAATTTGTAAAACGGTAATTATCACTTATTTCATCATGTACATAACGCACATCTTTCCGAAAGCAGAGATTTCGAAGCATCTGGCAGCGCTCCGCAAGCGCTTCATCATCCGTAACAACCATTCCGCCCTCTCCCGTTGTAACATGTTTATTGGGATAAAAACTGAATGTACTGATATCTCCAAAACTACCACAAGGCTTTCCCCTATAGGTCTGCCCATGCATTTCTGCCGCATCCTCTATCACTTTCAGATGATATTTTTTCGCTAATGCAAGAATTTCATCAACCTCAACAGGTAAACCATATAAATGAACAATCATAATGGCTTTTGTTTTTGGTGTTATCTTTTCTTCTATTTTATTCACATCAATGTTCCACGTATCTGCATCACTGTCAATCAATACAGGTACTGCTCCGAGTTTTGTAACTGCCATCGCGCAAGAAATAATTGTAAAGGTTGGCATAATAACTTCATCGCCTTCCTTAATTTCAAGTGCCTGCATGGCGACTTCCAATGCAGCGGTTCCATTTGATACCGCAATGCCGTATTTGCGATTCACGGAGGCACTCATCTTCTCCTCAAACTGCCTGACAAACGGTCCCTCTGAGGATATCCATCCCGTGTCAATGCATTCACACAAATATTTTTTCTCATTGCCATTTAAAAGAGGTTCGTTCACTGGTATAAAATCCATGCATTTATTCCTCAACTTTCAAAATTACTTCTTCATCATAGATACCCTCAAAACGAGTCTTATCCATGTCCCCTGAATAGGGGCCTTGCTTTACCTCTATCATTTCCACTTCCTCCAATACCTTAAAACCATGTCCCCCCGAGGTCAGTAAAATGGCATCTCCCGATTCCAATATACGGCTTTCTAAATAGTCTTTATATTCATCATAAAAATCTACTCGTAACCTGCCTTTTTTGATAAATAACACTTCCTGCGTAAGCACTACGTTTCTATGTACCAAATTATGCACATGTGCATCAATCACTTTACCTGTCGGATGATGCATATAGGCTAGCTGTTGTGAAAACTCATTTGGCGTGATAAAATCTACGCCCTCACACTGATAAGTGTTTTTAATGATAATAGCTAACAGTTTATCCTTTTTTTTAATTAATTGTATTTTTTCCATATCAATTCTCCTCACAGCTTCTAATAACAAAATAACGATTTAACTTACATGATAAAGGCTTGCTCCTTTTCTAATGGCTCAAACCATATTATTTTTTCATCTGTAATATTTAAAGCCAGCAATTGTTTTTTTATTTCTGATGCAATTATTTCATTCCGTACAGCTATCAACACAATATCAAAATCTATCTCCTTCAAACAATTTACAGGAATACATAAATTGTTAAATTTCATTTGAAATTTTTTATCTGTCCATGCAACAATATTGTATTCTGGTTCAAGTATCATTTGACTGATATAATCTTTCCCTACTTTTCCAGCACCATATAATACTAAACGGTGCTTTTTTAATCTGTTATTATCCGGCAATAAATAACGGACTGTTCCCAAACCCTTTTCATAAACACGGTTCATACAACCGATCATGCGGATAAGCAAATAGTTATCCATAAAATTTTTCATTTTTTCCAAGTAGCCATATTCCTTCCAAATAAGACACAGCTCATTATGCAAATTACTTTCCCGCCAAAAATTATTAATATTCCATACATGAGATAAAGAATTTTCCCGTATCATATAATGATATTCAGCCTTTGCTAGTACAATAAACTTATGACTTTTTAAAATTCCTCTACAAAAAGCAAGCATATCTTCTCCAAAGGATTGATTATCTGGTACACAGCTATAGCATTCCTTTATAAAATCTGTATGAAATAACTTAGAACACAATATACTTACTAGATGTTCCCCATCACATTCATGTTGACATAAAATATGTCTTTGTATTAATTCAATTTTATTATCCTCATTTGTAATCGTTCTGTCGCAAGTTGTTATAAACATTCTTGTATTGCCATTTCCCTCTTCCGCTATAATGCCGCTATGTACAAAATCTGCATCCGAATTTTTCAAACAATACAACAGGTTCTGATAAAAAGTCCCTTCTATGTAATCATCTCCATCAACAAATCCCACATATTCTCCTGATGCAATCAATAACCCTGCCTTTCTTGCAGAAACTAACCCTCCGTTTTCCTTATGGATTACCTGAATTCTTTTATCATTCTCAGCATACTTATCGCATATTTTTCCTGAACCGTCCGTAGAACCATCATCAACCAATATAATCTGTAAATCAGAATAAGATTGCATCTGTATACTTTCAATACACTTTGGCAAAAATTCCAAAACGTTATACACAGGCACAATTACACTAACTACATTATTCACATTAAGGTTAAATTTCTTATACTTATTTTTTACCATTCTATTCCTTCTACTTTTTTTGCAAGCGTCATATATCCAAAGCACAGTATCTCGTTGCTCCCCTGATCCATGTTTGCCAATTTGGATAATAAACTCATATTTTTATAAATGCATTCATAATCCTCTTCTTGTAACTGATAGCCACAATATTTTTCTGCTATTGCTTGTATACGTAGCATTTCCTGACATAAAAATTTGAAATAATTTCCATATTCTTTTATTTCTATAATTTCAAAGCCGTTTTCCCGCAGATGATCACGATACCAATATAGGCTAAAACCATTATAGTAATAGTATGGAGCCATATGTGTCAAGCTACATACTGGCGCCGTTAACAATAATATCCCATCTGTTTTCAAAACTCTGTTAAATTCTTTTAATGCCAATACTGGATTTTTAATATGCTCAAATACTTCTGTACACATAATGACATCAACTGTTTCCTTTTCCAACGGCATATCAATAATATCACAAATTATGTTACACGCAGATGTATCCCACTTTGTCATCTGAAATCCTCTATGCTCTTCCTGAGGATCATATTTTCCGAAATCTTGCGCAATATATTTTAGATGTTCACAATATTTTGCATATTTCATCTCCCCTGCCCCAGCATCTAAAATAGTCTTTCCACTTTCTATTTCTGATAATTTTGTTATAACCCATGTATCCCTAATTTCCTCAATATTAATTGGAATGCCCAGCACATCTTTTGTTGATATAATTCTGTTCTCTTTAATATTATATTTCTCGTGTAGTTCCTGTTTAATTTCATCATAAAATTTTCTACTTGTAATAAATATATAATCATATTCCTTAGTGTTAATTTCTGATGGTTGTATATAAGATCCACCCATACTTTTTCTATTCTTATCACTATATGCTACTATATCAAAATATGATTTTAAGAATGTTTCGTATTTT
This sequence comes from uncultured Lachnospiraceae bacterium, assembly GCA_947567595.1. Lineage (GTDB taxonomy): Bacteria > Bacillota > Clostridia > Lachnospirales > Lachnospiraceae > COE1. Next base: position 39,415 of record CANOMQ010000031.1, read on the forward strand.
TGAAACTCTCTTCCTAATCCATACACAATTACTTTTTTACCTTGATACATATGCAAGTCCCCCTATAACCCTTTTTATAAATATTTCAATCACATTGAACTGCCACATCTATAAGATTTTGATTCGCATCTTCCGAGCCTCCCTGACAAACTTTGCAAAATGTAAGATAGCCTAATGGTGTATACCCCAATTCGAATGCTAAGATATCCTTCTTTTGGATATCTTTGTGGAAATCCAAGCAATCATTTTCATTATCAGGAAATAACCCTGAAATGACAGCAGCACAATTACTACAACAATGGTACAGCTTTCCTTGATAAAAATTACGACAAAATATCGCACATTTATGATAAAGCATTTCTAATTCCGAATCTGTTCTTTCCGTTGGAATGTTATCAGGAAATCCCATATCCAACCATTTTTCCCCACTTCTTTTTATATCATAACGAATATTATGATCACGAAAAACAGCTACAATGTTATCTAATTTGCACTTATCCGGAACCGCACATGTATAATCACTAATATCAATAATTACATCCTTTTCTTTGCATAGCTTAAGGATATCCTCAGAAGGATACAGTGTTCCGTTTGTTCCTATCCTAATCTCACCAATCTGATCACTATAATTATCATATAAATATGTCACGTATTCTTTTAAATGTGGATATACAAAACCTTCTCCACCCAATAATTTCATTTTCTTAACATAATCCACTTTACTAAACAAAAGATCTGCATCAGACAATAATTGCTCTATGGAAAAATGTTGTTTTTTTTGATATGGAATATAAGAAATGCATTTTTGACAATTCAAAGTACAAAATGTAGTCATTACAATCTCTATTCTGTCAACAATAACCTGATTTCTGACATACACATGATAAAAAGCTTCATATATTTCTTCCTGAAAAAAATTAATATTTTCTTCCCATCCTTTTTGCTTAAAGTATTCATAAATGTCCAGATATTTTTTCCTGTCCTTTTCAGCACATACAACAATGTTACTATTCTCATTCAGAACATTATAGTCATTTGTGATAATAAATTTTCTATTAGAAAACTGCTCAAATTTCTTAATATACTCGTTTTGCCTTTCCAAGCTACCAACCAAATAAACATTTAAGTACTTATTAGAAATAATATTTCCAATTGAATCAAGTTTTCTAGGTACAGTATCATCCAATTTAGTACTGTTCATTGTAAAATTACGCATTTTCTCTCTCCTGTGTGCTTTACTTCTTTTCTGCTAAAGAATTTAAAACTACATCATTTACTAATGTATAGTGCTTTCCCCCAACCTCAATATAAGCTCCCTCATATGGAGGAAACCAAAATGCTTGAATTTTTGTGTCTACATCGTCATTTTCTAAGTCAATTTTCATTAACTCCAAAACATCCTTTTTTCTGTAGAAAAGACCCTTCCTTAGATCTTGCTTTTCTCCCTTAATCACTTTTTTAACATGTATTTCTCTCAAAATTTCTTCAAATAATTCATATAAAGCATCATTTGTTTTTTGCTTTAAACTATATGCTGTCTCTTTCCTGTAATCGATTGGAAACATTTTTTTTCGGATAATATCACCCTCATCAAACTTTTCATCTACGCAATGGACAGTTCCTCCCCATTCCGTGACTTTATTTAAAATAGCCAGATTGCATCCGCCTGATCCTCTGTAATCTGGCAGAGGTGCCGGATGAAAGTTAATACATCCAAATTTGGGTGTACTAATAAAGGGCTCTTTAATTTTCTTATCATATAACCAACTTATGGCCAAATCAGCCTGCGACGCTAAATCAACTATTTGAGTATAATCATCTCCTAGGTACTTTATGTGTTTGTTATCCAAAAGCTGACATAATCCTCTATCACCAATCACTCCTAAAAGCACATCTTTGGTCTCTTCCAGTGAATCAATAATTTTGCCAATATAGTTAGTATAGGCACTTCTAGTAAATAACAATATCTTCAAAAACGTATCCTCCAATTCATATGTGATTATTTAATAATTTCTTCATTCAAATATGCATATATATCAGATCCCAACGATATATAATCAAATCCCCCTTCTTCTAACCGTTCCCATATCGTTATATCCATAGGTGTTACAATAACTAATGTATTTTCTTTCTCTATTTCATTTATTTTTGATACATTATCATATAAGTCTGAGTATTCATCAGAAACTATAAATCCGCTGAATGTATACCCATATTTTTTCAAATACATTTTTATTGCTTTTCCGCGGATACCATTTCCATAAACATATATATTTGCATACATGCATATCATCTTATTTAACTCATTTATTTCTCTTACACGGTTTGAATATGAAAAATGGAACTCTGGAAAAAAATATTCAAGAATTAGTTTTGAAATATATTCGTAATCATCGTCTGCAAAATGACATCTGTCTATATATTGGATTGTTTTATAGTTCATTTTCCGATTTAAATCAAAAAATATTAAGTCCAATTCTTCTGAAACTATCTTTAAAATCTCGTTTCGTTTTTTAATTTCTGCATTATGGTCTAAGCCACTTTCTTCATCAGTGCATCCTTCAAATGTCAACGACATTACCTTAACATTAGTGCTATATTTTTTTAGCAAACACAAAATTTTCTTAGTTCTATCTTTATACTGCCCTGCTGCTTCCTCTGATTGTACACATTCAATATTGTAACCATGATGTGCTCCTATATGATAAATAATGCAATCATATTTATATGGCATTTTTTCAAAGAAATGACATATTTCTTCCATAACCATATCATCTAAAATGCTGTAGGACATTGCTAACAAGTCGACACAATACCCCCCCGCATAAAAACTTAATCTTTTTCTTATGTCTCTTGTAACAGAGTCGCCTATCAAAATAATTCTTTGTTTGCATTTATTAGCGTCTTCAATCCAATAATTCAGCCACTCTGTCGTCTCACGTCTGCTAATATCCATCTGTTTTACCTTTCCAAATAAAACTCTTTAATGCATGTGCATATATACACAATCTGTTCATTTTTTAAAGTTATCATTGACGGCAGCCATAATATGCGCTTAGTCACAGCTTCTGTTACCGCAAACTCCCCACCATATCCATATGCTGGTTCTGAGTGAAGTGGCGGATAGCATTCTCTGCTGCCTACACCTCTTTCTTTTAGATACTCCTGTAGCTCTGCTCTTCTTTCGCATAATATTTCATAAAACCATGGTAAAGAATCATTAATATCAATAGAAATCATCTCTATTTGTGATATATCTTTCAGTAAATCAAAATAAAGTTTCCAAAGTTCTCTCTTTCTTTGTATGCGAGATGGTAATTTTTTCATCTGCTCTATCCCAATAACTGCCTGTAAATCAGTAAATTTAAAATTCCATCCTTTTGTTATGTAATGGTCACTTCCGCTCTTTTCACGACCAAAATCCCTGATTAGTTTTATTTTTTCATACAAATTTTTATCATCTGTAATCAATGCTCCTCCCTGTCCTGTTGTAATAATTTTGGGTACACTGAACGAAAAACTTCCTATCTCGCCAAATCTTCCTAAATGAACTCCCCCACATCTGCTCCCTAACGATTGTGCCGCATCCTCAATAAAATGTATTCCTCTGCTTTGACAATACACAATAAACTCATGGATATTTTCCGGGCATCTTCCATTTATTGATACAAAAATCACTGCTTTCGTTTTGAAAGTAACTGCTTCTTTCATTTTTTCAAAATCCATACAGAATGTATCTTTATTTATATCTGCAAAGACTGTTTTTGCTCCAATCAATTCAACTGCATTTGCCGTAGCAACCATCGTATAATCGGGAACTATAACTTCATCTCCAACGTTCACTCCACAAGCCATCAAGGCAACCGAAAGACTTAACGTACCATTCGGCATTATTGAACAATATTTAGCACCTGTGAAATCTGCTATCATGCTTTCTAATTCTCGCGTCTTTTTAAATTCCATAAGCCATCCACCAGAACGAAGATATTCATCCATCGCTTTTCTCTCTGCATCATCAAAAGATGGCTCCATTTGGTTAATAAATTCCTGCATATTATTTCTCCGTATTTCCTAATTTTCACATTTTAATCCAATTTTCTTCATATACATCCGGACATGAAGTAGTATTATTCCATTTTTGAGGCACTATAACGGTACCTTGTTTCCCATGTATCCATGAAGCCCACCAACTCATTGAACTATTGGCCCCAATAATATGTTTACATTGTGAAATTAGGAAAATATTAAATTCCTTAAATTCCTGTGAATCAAGATTGTATGTAATTACATTCATATCTCTATATTTTTCTTTGGCATATTCTTCGTCATTGGAAAACACAAAAAATTCTGCATTCGGATGCATATTACGAATGTAATCTATAGCCTTTTGATAATAGTCATCCGTACATATATCTCCAAATATTTTTCTATTTTCTTCATTTGCAATATAATCTCCCCGTCTCACCCAAATCGCCACTGACTCACTGCTTTTTATATGATGAAGTATTTTCTTTTGACGATACGATACCGCATTCTCATTAATATTCAGCAAAGTTTTCCTTATTGAATCACCGATATCATCAAAATAACGTCCTGTTTGCCAATATCCGTTATAGTAACCACTCCCCCGCATAAATATATCTGCATCAAATTTACTCATTTCCTTTTCTGCATAATATCCTTTCATCTTTGACACTAATACTTCTGTTTTGGACGCAATCTCTAATTTTTCATTAAATAGTCTTTCAAAAATCCAAGGTACCTGAAACGACATTAGAAACATATTTTCCGAATAATACCATGACAAATCTACTTTGACCGAAACAGTAGGATATAAAAATTGAAGTTTCTTATATAACGCATATTGAAAAAGGTAGTTCCCCATTCCTCCATACATTCTGATTACGATAACATCCTTTTCCGCTTCCATTATTTGCTTTAAACTAATTATTTGTTTCGATTGTATGTTGCAATTTTCTACTAAATTATTTTTAATCTCTTCATAAAATCTGCTGGCAGTTACAATAATATAATCAAATTGCAAATTTTTTATTTCCTTACATCTCACAAAATTGTCACACAATACACTTTTCTCATCATTAGAATCGGAAACTCCTACAATAGTATACTTTTTAGAGAAATAATCTTTATAATCTAAAAAATTGGCTCCCATACCATATAAAACAATTTTTTCCATCACCATTCTCCTATTCTATACCGCAAAGCATACATATATAATTCTTTATATTAATAATTGGACCATCTGTCTCCCTAAGACTACAATCTAAATTTCCCCAATTATATATGGCTTCCATTCTATTTACATTTTGTTCTACATTTAGTTCCACGGTATCAATTATTTCATATTCATCATTTAAAATAATCCATCTTCCCGTTTTTGTTTCAACAAGTATCTTTTTATCTTCCCACTCAAAAAGTGTATTAAACCTTGAATAATGATCCCAGTAATTTTCCTCGTCGTAATCATCTTCACTTATATTAATCTCCCTTATTTCACCTGTCCTTTTATTCATGCGCAATAACTTATTTGCAAGTCGAGGCAATAATACAATTTCATTTCCCACAATGTGCTGCATATGAAAGCTCCATTCGCCACACACATAGCCCAAAGGAAAACTTTTTATAATTTGTACAGTCTCACATTTTTCATTTATCTTAATTATCCTGTCGCCCTTCATAGGAAACACCCAATAATATTGCCCTGCTTCAACAATCCCAGCAAGTGGCTCATTGCTGATAAAATCCAAAGTGTCTACCTTTTTTGTTTTTAAATTCACATGAACTATTTTATTTTGTGTTATACTTGTAAAAATAACATTTTCTTTTTCCTGTACAAAATTCCCCCATGAAAATATATCTGTATATTTTTCACCAATACAAGGTAATGTTATGGACTTATCTTCCTCAATAATTTCTTTTTCCATATTAAATGCCACAATTTGATCATATTGACACGGCAGCAAAAACAGGATGTCTCCTAACATCACTCCCCCATTAAAACACGCTCCATTTATCCTTCCTTTGAACCCAAACTCTATATAACTTACTTTACCTTCTGCTATATGATAAACTGCAATGTATTTGCATAGATCCGGCATTAAAATCAACTTATCCTTATAAGAAAATAATTTTGTATATCCCATTTGCGTTAAATACAGTTCATCCACATGCGGCATATAACGTACATACTCTACCATGAATGTATTTAGGTCCATCTTGTACAAAATATTATCTTTTACAGAAACAAAATACCAATCATTACCAACACGTGTGCCATTACACATAGCAACGCTTGATTCGGTCATTGCCTCCACATTCTGTATCATGATTGGTTTTCCTGTTTTCTTATACAATGCCACAACGGAGCTTCCATCCCCGTAATACGCATCACTTATTATAATCGCTCTATTTATATCACTACTGTCATCATAAATCCCCCAGCCTTCTTCCCGATATTTTCTGACAAGCCTGTCATATTCTATCCAAAGCTGCGGTCGCATACTTTCCACTGTGGCTTTAATCAATGGATGTGGACGCCACAAAAGAACTACATTTTCCTGATTTCCTTTAAACACCTCAAATACAGACTCCATCTTTTGCAGCATTTTCTCATTATATTGCAACAACGCACCTACACTCGTATTGTAGAAAACAATTTTCTTCCAACTTCCGTCTGCCCTCTCAATAATCTGCAACCATTCCGGCGGTATCTTTAAATCTCCCTTTTTGGTATTCAATACCTTATCAATCTTAGGCGAACCAAGTCCCAATATTTTATCATCCCAATATTTCCTAGCTGCCTCACTATGATCATTTGTAGCATCAAGAAGAACCTTCATATATACCTGCTTCATATCCTCTGATTGTACAATGACCTTATGTGCATTGAATACGGCCGGTGTCGTCACAAAATGCTTCATTCCCTCTATTTCATCAGTGTCATCCGGTTTCATTTCATTCAGGACAAAATATGGTATATATACTAATTTCTCCGTATACTTCTTCAAATTCTCCGAAAAGAAAAACGGTGGTACACTCGTCACATAATTTAAATCATCATACGGATTGTGAATATAAATTGTATCCGGTCGGTGCGCCTCGAAGTCAAATTCATCGTACTTCGTTATCGGAACATAATCCGGGTACTGCTTTCCTTCATAATGCATTTCCCGAAAGCTTCCATCCGGATTTTTATCATAATATGGTATCGGGATAACAAACGCGTCACAGTTCGGATCTTCGTCTGCCGCCTTCCATACACTCTCTAAGCTGTCCCACATACTGGCCTTATATGGCAGGAAAACTGCCTCTGTTCTGATTGGAATATCGTTTCTGATACAATTTCCAATCTTAATCATTTTCTGCCGAAGCAGCTTGAACACCTTACTGGATTTGATTTCTTTATACTCTGCCAAATTTGCATGAATCTGATAAACCAGTTCACAATACTCTTCTAACAACGATACCGCAGAATGCCCTTCACCCTGCGTCTGTTCAATCAAGGTACCTATGGCAATCCCGCCATTCTGACAATCCTCCAAAAGCTCCATCGCAGACTGCACGCTGCCTTGTTCTATATACTGTTTTATCTGGTCGTGTGCTTCTTCAATCTGTTTGACCAATTCTTCCGCCTGCTGTTTCTGCGCTTTTCTCATCTTCTGCTCCCAGTTATACATAAATTATTCGAAAGAATGCTAAAAAAATGCTAAAAAAATGTCTTTTACAAGACCAAACTCCCTCGCAAAGAACGCTGTCCTTGCGTTCTTTTAAACAAAATATAGATTTACTTAGTCTGCGTCTTTTGCAGACTTAGAAAATCTTTTTGTTTTATCATAAGGATTAGCCGGGCGTTTTATGCCTGTAAATCCAATTTCATTGGATTTACTTCGCTCCGCATAAGGCTGCGGTCTTGGCATACCGGAAAGTTATTAAAATAACTCAGATAATGCCGTTTGTTGCCTTTGTGAACAGCATTTTGCTGTGCACGATATTGTTAACATACGTTCCTGTGATCCTGCTTGGTGTATTGTATCCGTGGCATTTCCCAAAACGCCCCCGATACAATACACCGGGTGAAACTGCCTATGTAAAATTTGTTTCAAATCTTAAACAGACCGTTTATTCTCAGTTCTGTATGGTTTAACCGACTTGCGTCTTAAAATTCTTTTTAGTTTTAACGTTTTTGCTACTGTTATGTTTATTTTCAATATTTCTTGCGCCATTTAGGGCAATTGTGGCTTTATATCCGCAGCTTGGACACACAAAACCGTCCGGCTGCCGTTTTCCTTCTGCCCCACAGCAAGAACATATGCTTCCTGTCCCTTTGGAATTAATCTCCACAAGTTCAATAGAGTGAAGACGGCATTTATAAGAGAGCCGTTCCCTGACATATCCATTAAAGCTTCTTGTCATATTTCTGTTTGCAGACTTTGATGCAAGCTTTGTCTTGTTAATTGTCACCGGCTTTGTAATCACAACCCGCTCCGGTTTTTCCGTCGCAAGCATTCTGTTGATTTCCGTATTGATAAGCGCCTGTGTCTTTGTGAGTTCTTTCTCTTTACGCCTGTCATATTTCTGCGTACCAAGATTATTGGCTGCGATACATTCTGCCTGTTCCTGCTCTCCTGACATGATACTGTCTTGATATAACGCCCGCATTTTTGCACGTTCTTTGTTCTTTTGCATCAATCGCTGCGTTTCTGTTGAGGTTATGGCGCCCAGCGACTGTCCGTAAACAACTCCATTGGAAAGCGTGAACATATCCTGATAGCCGATATGAATATAAATCGTACCATTATAGTCCTTGTGTTTTTTAATTGTTGTTTCCACTGGAAGCGCAAGCGCAGCATATTCATTTTTGATACAAATCCGAATTTGTCTGTCACAGATTTGATTATCTTTTAACGGAATCGGTATTCTCTGTCCTGCCGTTCTTGACGCAATACATATAGCACCATCCCTGTATGCATAACCAGAAGGCGCTATACTGAAATAATCTCCGCCGCCTGTCTTTGGCTTTGTCAGATACTTTCTTGTCAGCCTTCGCAGCAGATTATTCAGACGTTCTACATCAATATCCAGACCTTGTGCCCTTTTCGGCATTTCATAATCCTCACAGCAAAGCACCGCTGCATATATTTTGTCAAGCTTCAAAACGGTTCTTAGATAAAGCCTATCCTCATCACTTAGGTTCTCATTTGCCGCAATCAGTGTTCCAATCCTGTTTTTGAGCATTCCCCACATTCCCTTGATATCGGCAACTGCCTCAACAATGGCGGGGTCAAAATATGCGGACGGCAGTCCAAGCTGCGTCCTAATGCCGCTATGGCGCACTTCACGCATAATGTCAAATACCGGTGTAAGTCTTCCAAGACTTTTGATGCCGGAATACCGTTTGTATGTATAATTTTTTACCTTGCCATAGTCAGATGCAATTCCTCTCAAAAATACCATTGTATCTTCTGGCAGCATTTCACTGTACTGCCAAACGGTCTTTGTGATTGTACTACCTGCGGACATTCTGTTCACCCTTTTTGAATAATCTGTCTTTTTTATTTTGGCAGAATAATTCTTTTTCGATAAACTGTTAATAAAAGCTGCTCTGATATACGCACGGACACAAATTTACGATCCGCAAAACAGTTATGCAAGCTTATCGTAGATTTCCCGAATCTACGATAAAACGTTCCAAACACTTCCAAATACAGTGTTTCTCTAACCTGCATGACCATAAATGTGACCATAAAGCTTTGACAGGCTGTCCACACATTGACGTTTTGTGTCCATAGACGGATGCACATAACGGTTCAAAGTAATTTCTACATCAGAATGGCCTAGCATTTCACTAAGGCTTTTGACATCCGTTCCTCCTTCAATACAGTTTGTGGCAAATGTATGCCGCAGAATGTGAAAGTTTGTATCGGGCAAATTTGCCTCCCGCAAGATCTTTTTAAAACGGTACTGTAAATTTCTAGGTTCTAATGGTTTATCTCCACCAAACACGTATTCGCCATTTCTATAAAAACAAATAAGTTTTTTCAGTATTGTGTCTGACAATGGAATTTCTCTACAAGAATACGCACTTTTGGGGACTGTCTCTATTAGTATGGTTTTTGTTTTATACCCTTCAACATGAAGGCGCTGTACGGTTCTGCTAACCACAAGCGTTTTGTTATCAAAATCAATGTCACTCCATTTTAGTGCACACAGTTCGCCGAGTCTAAGTCCTGTGAACAGACACAGCAGCACCGCCATTTTAAACAAATCCGTTTCATGGCAAAGAGCGGCAACCAATTTCTGCTGTTCTTTTTTGATAAACGTTTTAATGGGCTTATTTTTCATTTCCGATTCAGGCTTATTTAAGCAGGGCATTGCTATAGAATACCGACGGAACGCGTATTTTAAAACTTGATTTAGCACACAGTAAATACTTTTGCGCATGTTGTCTGATAAATGGTCTGAAAGGGTTTCTTTGACAAGCGTATCCGTAATCTCTGACAGCATCCTACCTGAAAAATCCTTTTCAATGTGTTTTTGAAAAACCATACTATACTTTACATAAGTTGATGGCTTTCTTTTCACTTTTACTTCCACAAGCCATTCCCGCGCCGCATCGTTCAATAGAATTTTCCGGTTTCCCCCGCCTCCATTCTGCTTTGCCGGACTTTTATGCAAAAACAGTTTTTCGCGCACCTCTTCGTATGTCCTGCCATAGACAGAACAGTAAACCTTCTTCTGTTTTTCGGCATTATATACAGGATAACGCCCCTCCCAACGACCATCTTTTCTTTTTCTTATGTTTTCTCCATGTCTTGCCATAACAATTATTCCTCTCTGCTTTTGTGATTTTTTAAGAACGCTCTGACCTTTATCAATTTGTTTTTCTAAAAATCAGGCTGCCTCGTTTTCAGGAATTTTTGACCCTAAATCTGACCATAAAATGCCCTATATACCTTTATTTTTACCATAAAATACTGTTATCACCATATATTTCCTAGTCATCAGGCAATGATTTTGGCAATGATTTTCTAAAAAATGTTTGCTATTTCTCTTAATTCATGTTAAACTAATACCGATATAACGTTATGTAGACAGAAAAATACAGTATTTTTCTTATCGTAGATTCGGGAAATCTACGATAATAACGATATCCCAAAGCACCTGATTTTTAGGGTTTTACGCGCTCTTAACATTCCAAAATATTTCAAGAGACAATTGAAATGCACTTTTTTAAGCTATCTGTTTCAAAAAAAGTTTCTTTCTGAACTTTGGGTATGATAGGTAATAAAAGAACAGGTCAAAGATCTG
>CANOMQ010000032.1 GCA_947567595.1 uncultured Lachnospiraceae bacterium
ATGTGATTTCAACCTATAATTTTTGTTGCCTATACCCAAAGTTCAGAAAGAACCTGTTCTTGCTTTTATAGCCTTGTTTTTTTCTATGCTTTTTTCCAAAAATGACAATGCGGAAAGATAAACCTCCGTTAATGGAGAAGCTTTTTTCAAATGCTCCACACATTCATTAAATAAAGCTACCGCCTTTTTCAGATCATAATCTTCCTCGCGTCTCAAATAGTGAACCGTTCCCTGATTTGATACTACAACCATAACCTCTAAAACAGAAAACTCAATAAAGAACCGTATATCCTGTATGGAAAATGTCTGCGTGGAAGGATGATTGTGTAAAATAACTACTGCTACGGATTTCTGCGAAACAAGCATGTGATTTGACAATGTATCTGCCCTGACATCCACTTCATGTTCCGTTCCAAACGAAACACCATACACCTCTAACGGATTGTCAACCCCAAGGTCACAGGTTATGGCAACCTCATTACTATCATTTTCATCTTTAGAAACTGTTAATACTTCCTGTGCCAATTTTTGCATGATATAATTTTGTTCTTCCGTAAATCCTTTATACTGAATTAGTGGTACTTTTCTTATTGCAGTATCAGTAATATATACCTTCTTATCACGCTTCTTTGCCATTTCCAAATCTTCCAATTTTATCGACCTATCTATAACGTCCATTGAAACCAGTTCCTTCCCGAAGTCATCTATTCACTTGTATTATAGCAGAAGGCAGTCAAAAATACACCTTTTTCTACTAGCGTTTCTTTATAGATTGATTTCCATCTTCAATTGCGTTTCCTGCAACTTTAACTGCTCTTTTCAAAACAAACCCCTCCCCTTCATAAACCCGCACCGGATTTCCCCTGATAATCCGGTTATGCTCCTTCCACGCAGCGTTCACCTGACCTGCTTTTTGCTCCTGCTGCAAACCGGCAAGCTTTTCCTGAAGCTTCTCCATCGCCCTTTGCTTATTTTGGAACTGGCTGCGCTCCTCGGTTGACTGTGCTGAAAGTCCGGTCGGAAGATGGATAATACGAACACCAGTTTCTACCTTATTCACATTCTGCCCGCCCTTTCCGCCGCTATGAAATTTTTCCACACGGTATTGTGCCCCCGTTGCAATCTTAGTCAAATCCGGAATAATGCTCACATCGACGTACCAGTTCTTGCGTTTATGATTTTTACGGAAGGGACTTTTGCAAATCCACAGCACCGTACCCTCAAGGATGCTGAAATCATGCTCTGTCTGAAACCGGATTGAATCAAGGCAGCCCTTTTCATATCCTTTCGTTTCCGATAAAATTTCAAAATCACCATACTCCTTTTCCAACGCCTCAAACAGCTTCGCAACCGCGAGCTGGCACTCGGACGGTCCCTGTCCTGCACTGATTTGAACAATCATACTGTATACTCCTCCTGTCTGTCCCTGCCTTCTGCCCAAACCCACAGGCAAAAAAGCAGCTTCCTATTAAATAAATTAATATAAATGATAAAACTCCAAAAAACGGGCACAAAAAAAGCACCCCAAAGGTGCAGTTTCAAAATCTATCAGTCATACATGAAGACTGCCATGCCTTTGAATGTCCGTTTCTTTATTAAGTTTCCAAATCTTCTGCTCTCCTGCATGGCAACCTCCTCCTTTCACAAATCAGCTTCATTGTTGTTATCAAGTAAAACAATAACACAATTGTTTCGAATTTGCAAGCTTTTGATACAAACAATGATCTTCCAAACTACGATTTTTAACTGTATAACGAATAAAAAATCCCCCCAATCAAATTTCCTGCAGGAAACTGTCGTTTTCCCTTACCAGCCTGTGTTATAATGAAAAAAACATTCCAAACAGAAACGAAGGGATTGCTATGTCCGAATTTAAGGAACTCATCAAATCATTTTCCAAAAGCCGCGAATACGTCCGTGACTTCTTTGTATATGGCTTTAAGACGCGCGACGATTTTGGCGGCTGGAGCGGGCGCACTTATGATAACGAGCGCCGCAGGCTGGAAAGCTGGCTGTCCGGCTATGTCAGGCAGGATTACTCCGCAAACGGAAAAAATATCTACCTGTCCATTGACAGCAACCTCCTTGACACCAATCCGCTATACCGCGTGTGGAAGGCAAAAAGCTTCACGGATAATGATATTATGCTGCACTTTTACATCTTGGACTATCTGCAAAAATACCCCAAGCAGACAGCCGACGCAATCACCGACGGCATTCTCGCGCAATACGACGTCATGTTTGAGCCGCAGACCATCCGGCGAAAGTGCAATCAGTACGCAAAGGACGGCATTCTCGCAAAGGAAAAATCTGGCAAGGAAGTCCTCTACTGCCTGAACCCGCCATTTCACAAAACACTGTCCGCACACCCCGGGTTCGCAAATGCGCTTGCCTTTTATCAGCTTTTTTCCCCGCTTGGCATTGTGGGAAATACCATTATGGACAACGCCTCCCTCAAAAATAAAACCTTCCGCGTCAAGCACAGCTTTTTTGTACATACCTTGGAGGACGAAATCCTGCTTGACCTGCTTGACGCAATGCACGCGGAAAAAACAGTCCTGTTAACTGTCAAAAGTACGAAATCGGGCATTTTTCGCGAGATGGAAGGCGTTCCGCTAAAAATCTTTATCAGCACGCGGACGGGACGGCGGTTTTTGTGCCTGTATCTGCCCAAACCAAAACGGTTTACAGCCGTGCGGCTGGACGCTGTCAAAAAAGCTGAAATCAAGGAACCCTATCCTGATTATCAAACGGTCAAAGAACATTTGGAAAAAAATAAAGCGTCCGCATGGGGCGTTTCCTTTCAGAACAGCAATCGCAGGCACTTAGAACACGTAAAACTGACGCTGCATGTCAATGAGCAGTTCGAGGCATTTATTATCAACCGGCTGGAGCGGGAGGGAAAGGGCGGCGTTATCCGGCGCATTGCTCCCGATACGTTCTGTTATGAGACCGATGTGTTTGACGCAAACGAAATGCTGCCTTGGATACGCTCGTTTCTTGGAAGAATTATCGCAATCGAGACCGACTGCCCCAAGCTAAACCAGCTCTTTCAAAGGGATTTTGCCGCAATGTACCGTATGTATTTCGGGGAAGCCACAGAGCCTGCCGCCGAAGACGACATGGAGGAATCAAATGAGTGAATTATTTTCAGAAGTATACAACTGCTACTTTCAGGTCATCAAGTCCCTGATTGAGACAAAGCAGTCCATTTCCGAAAAGGAGCTGCACTACCGCATTCAGGACACCTGCTTTGCGGAAAGCATTCTCTACCTGCTGCCAAAGCTCACCGAAAACGGCTGGGGCTTTTACGAAAAGCAGGGTGGCGTTCTGCGCTCAAAATTTTCCACGGACTTCTATGTCCCGCTGACTGACCTGCAAAAATCTTACTTAAAGGCAATCCTTTTGGACGATAAAATCAGTCTTTTTTTCAGTGATATGGAGCTTGCACAGATTCATGCCGCCTTTGCGGACGTAAAACCGCTTTATCTGCCAAACGATTTTTATTACTATGACCGCTTTTCCGATAAGGACGATTATCAAAACCCTGATTACCGTAGGCACTTCCAAATGATTATGGAAGCAATCCAAAACCATGAATATTTGGATATCCTGTATGAATCGCGCAACAATCACAGGGTACACCACATTTACCTGCCGTGCCGCCTTGAATATTCCATTAAAAATGACCGCTTCCGTCTGCTGGCTGTCGAAAACCACATGCAGCGCACGCGCAAGGTTGAAATCTTAAACCTGAACCGCATTGTGAAAATAATAACAACCGGAAAGACCGCAAAGCACATGCCTGACATTGACAAGGCAATCAAACGCTCCTATTATAAGGAGCCCGCACGCATTCTCATCAAAAACCGCCGCAACGCCTTAGAGCGCGCCATGCTGCAGTTTGCCAACTATGAAAAAAGCACGCGGAAGCTGGACTCTGACACATACGAATGCCTTATCTACTATAATAAGAAGACCGAGACAGAGCTATTAATTGAAGTGCTGTCCTTTGGCCCAATGATGAAAGTCGTGGGAAACGAGAATTTCCTGAACCTTGTCAAAGAACGCCTCCTGCGTCAGGCAGATTTGATGAAATAATACCCTCGCCGCAAGCGCTCATGATTTTCATATTTTCAAACAAATATGCATTGTCCTTTTTCTCCCCATCGTCGGTACGCATATCCTCAAAAAAATTAGTTTTAGTATCTTCGAATACATAATCCATTGAAAAGAAAAAAGGATATGTTTTCACACATCCTCCGCCAAATATGCCTTTATAAACCGCCCCGCAGTTCCCCCTGCTTCCTCGCCGACAATATTATACCCCCTCTGCGTATAATGAAATTCATCCTTCATCAGCCCGCGCTGTGCAAACGTCTTAAACTGGTCGCTTACCAGAATGATATTTGAATGTTCCCCGACCAGCTCCAACTGCGCCTGCTGAATCGGCACATACAATGTTTTATCGTCCCGATGATTTCCGATTTGAATGAGAAAACAGTTCTCAATTGAACATTCTTCACAATATGATTCGATAAATCCAGCCGTACAGTCCTTATAAACATCCGCAGGCGTATGTAAATCACCGTCCGTACACCCCTGACACCAAACCATTCCCCCATACCGAATCGTAAACCCGTGATGAATCAGCCACTGTTCGCAGCGCATTGTGCGCTCAACCGCGTCCTTGTAATAAGGCGTACCCGGCAGCCACTCGGCAATCGAAGAGCCACCCTTTGCGCAGGAAACACCGACAATCGGAATATTCGTTTCAGCATAGCAGGCATTCACAAACGCCGTCACCATGGAACCCGTTTTCATTCCCGGCTCTGTCACGCCATGAGCATTGTCCTCCTTTTCCCCAAACGGCTCACAAAGCGGCGACAGGCAGTCAGGCGCGGTAATTGCGCGGTATTCCCAGCCTGCCCCCTGTATCAGCGCGGGCGCCTCAGAAGCATTGCCGCGCCCCGCCATGTTACTTTGTCCCATAAAGGTCATTAAAAGAACTTCTTTTCGCTCCATGTTCCCACGTCCTCTCATTTCTGTCGGTTTAAAAAAGTATACATTCACTATACCACAGCTTTATCCCATTATGATACATATTTCCGCAATGTCTTTCGGACCGCACCCGTACCGGCAATCAGTTCCTTAAAATAACCACACACTTCTTCTGTGAAGTGTCCGTCGCAATGCGCTGTGGCGTATCGGGCATAAACGGGTTCGGCACGCGCACCCTAAGCACCGTATCAAGAAATTCCTTTGGATCAAGAATGCCCGGATTGACCACTACGGGTAACCCTTCCTGATAGCCGACCGTCTCCACAAGCTTCACTAGCTCCCTGTCCTTCATTTCATCGGAAATTTTTGTGTATCCGAGCAGACAGCCAAATATTGCAAGGCAGGTATGCAACGGATTGAGGCAGGTGCAGACCTTCATCTTCTCCACCTTATCCACCGTTTCGCGGTAAACCATGTGCATCATCCGCAGGATGTTTTCCTTGCAGGTGATAATCCGCGGCAGTCCGAACACGCTCCACGCGGGATCATCGGGGTGAATTGCCATGTTGATTTGATAGCAGTCGCAGACCGGCATGATTTTTTCCAAGAAATATTTTAAGTCCTCGAACAAATCGTCCGCACTGACATTTTGATACAGTGCAAACAATTCCTTTACCTGCGCCATTCGTTCGGGTTCCCATCCGGGCATGACACTCCCGTTCGCGTCGCCTGCAATCGATGCAAACATCTTCTCGGGCTGCAGCGCGTCAACCGCCTCCTGCGTATAGGCAAGCACCGTGGAACCGTCCGCGCGCTTTCTCGCAAGCTCCGTTCTTGTCCAGTCAAATACGAGCATGAAATTGTAGCATACCAAATGGATTCCTTCCTTGCCCAAGTTCTCCAAAGTTTCTATATAATTATTAATATACAAATCCCGTTCGGGCAGTCCCGCCTTTATCGCGTCATGAATGTTGACGCTCTCAATCCCCGAAACGTGCAGACCTGCTGCCTCCACCTCGTCAATCAGCCCGCGGATTTCTTCCCGTTTCCATACCTCGCCTGCCTTCTTATCGTACAGTGTCGTAATCACTCCCGTTACCCCTGCAATCTGCTGGATTTGCTTTAAAGTGACCGTGTCAAAATCAGAGCCATACCATCTGAATGTCATTTCCATACCGCTTTTCCATTCCTTTCCGTTTACTTTTATTCATATTCTCTTTCATTTGAATGCCAAGTTTACATAATCCAAAAACTTCTCCCAAAATCTTTCCAAAAGACTTTACAGACAACTTATCCGCTCCAGCGTGATATTTTCACAATACTGCAGGGAAATTCCATGACGGCTGCAATGATGGTGACTGCCGATACAGACGTCCCGCAGCGTGATATTCTTTAACGCATATCCCGCTTCCTCAAACCCAATCAGCTCCAGTGCCTCGCATTCTCTCCAAGCGGCATGGTCATCAAAATACGCACCCAAAATCCGCACCCGCTCAAAGCAACAATTCTCAAACACAGGCGGCGTCGGAACCGCGATTCCGTCGTCATTATAACCTACCGCGTGAAACAGCACCCTTGCCGCCACACTGTCCCGCACATGAACATCGCGCACATACCCGCCGCGTTTCTTTGTTGCCTTGATTTCGATGCCATACATGGATTTGCCCATATCGCAGTCCCAAATATCCACGTCACGAACCCCGCCCGACATTTCACTGCCAATCGCAATGCCATGCCCGAACGCGCATTTGCAGTCAAATATCCAAATATGCTCCGCAGGTCTTGCCACCCGATTCCCCTCGGGGTTTTTGCCCGACTTAATCGCAACCGAGTCGTCGCCCATATAAAACATACAGTGAAAAAGAAAACAGTTTGTGGACGAATCGGGATCCCACCCGTCGCCGTTCCAAACATCGGTTGAGTAAAAGGTGCAGCCCTCTGTCACGATATCGTCCGAATAAATCATATGGACATTCCAGCAGGCGCCGTCACGAAACGTCACACCCGAAAGTACGATATTCTGGCAATCGCTGATATTCACCAGCTTTGGGCGCGCCCTTCCCGGGATTGTCTCGGGTTTTTCGCACTCCAAAACCCTGTCCGGATTTGCCTCCAATTCCGCTTTCAGACGCTGCGTCTCCAATGCAATGACGCGCTGCGCCAAACGCTTTCCGCCGCTTGCAATCGTGCCATTTCCCCGTATCGTTACATTTTTGCAGCTATATCCGCCCGCGTTGTCCAAATCCCCCAAATTCAGCAGACTGCTATAGCACTCCTGTTCGATTCCCTCAAAGCGTCTCCAAATCTTTGGCTGATAATCCTCAGGCTGATCCGTTCCCTGCAGCACTGCGCCCTCTTCTAAATACAACTCCATATCACTATGCAGCCTGAGTGCGCCCGTCCTAAAAGTTCCGCTTGGGACATACACCGTTTCCCCTGCCCCGCAGTCATCAATCGCCCGTTGTAAAGCCGCCGTATTCAACGTTTCCCCGTCTCCCAACGCAAAATACGGCGCAGATGTGACATCAATATACCTCTTTGCAACTGCCGTACAGACCTCCAGCTCCGCTTTTGCCTCACGGCACCGCACGCCGAGCCGATAACTTCTTCCCGCATCAAGTCCCGTAAAATAATAATAGGTTTTCTCTGTCTCTCCTACAGGCTTCCCGTCAAGCTTCAGGGTATAGTTTCCCGTTTCATAAAACGGCTTTCTCCAATACAAGGTAATGGAATCTGTAGTCGAAAAAAAACGCACTTCCTCTAATTCCTTCATTCTTTTCTCCGTTAATCCAGTTTCGCTTCCATCAGCGCAAACAATTCGTCGTCCTTTAAATGGTTTTCCATATTCATAATCAACATGACACGCCTGTCATGCGCATATTCTTTTAGACACTGCGCAATCTGCCCGCTGCCCTCCGCACCGTAATACGTCCTCACATAGTCCAGCCGATGCGCCTCAATGTCAATCGTACCTGTTTTCCATAACTGCGCAATAAAATCCAAATAATAGACATGCGGTTTCACGTTGGAGCAGTTGATAATCCAAAAATCATCGCCGCCCCGCGCAATGACCTCCGTCAATTCCCGTTTAACAAATTCGGGCGTGTTGGGCAGCATGGTCATGTGATTTGCCGCCTGCAAATCATAAAAGGAAACATGATAATAAATCCCGTTTGCCTCCTCTTTGTTCTCGGGCAGTGCACAAACTCTCGGATTTTCGTTTCCCTGCCGTCTGCTGACCATTTTTCCGTATCCGTTATCCGCCCATATCTTAATCACGTCGGCGGGAAGCTTAAGGCACCCCTTTTTGTACAAATCAATCGTTTCCCCGTAAAGGTTGGTGCAGCAGACCGCCTCAGGATTTGCCCGCTTTACGATATCATACTGCCGTTTTATCAGTTCGCCCATCAGCGCTCCTCTTGCCTCGTCGGACTGATACCGCACGTCATCGTCCCAAAACGGGCGGTCACCCTGACCGCGGAACCCGATATTCCATAAGACCGTCCTGTCCTTTTGACGCGCTACGGCGTCTTCCCACAGCGCATGAAACTTCTCAGGATACAAATCATAGGACGCCGCAAGAGCCAATGGTTTCACACAATAATTCCCACTCGCTTTGCTCCCCGTCCTCCGCAATTTGTCCTTTGCCGAAAACCCTTTGCAGCCATTGGTAAACCCCTCGCTTTTTCTCATCGGAATACCCCATCCGTTTCATTTGACAGGAAGCAAGATAAAGTTCAATTAAAACACGCTCTCCAGTTCCTCCATAAAGAGCCGATAATCCTCCTGTATCTGCTTCCTTCCCATTAGCAGATTATAGAACACCTGTTCCTTTGCTCTTGGAAGAAGCCTCCGAATCGTCGTACTGTACTCTGCCATCTGTTCCTTCTGCCTTGTCTGCTCCGCAAGCTCCGCCTTTACCTTGTCGATGACCTTGATAATTTTTTCCTCGTCGCAGGGCTTTAAAATATAGTGGCGCACGCCCTCCTCCATTGCCTGACTTGTGTACTCATATTCCCCGTATCCTGACAGCACAATAAACGCAATTTCAGGAAATTCCCGCTTTGCCTCCCGTATCAGCTCTATTCCGTTCATAACAGGCATTTTAATGTCTGTCATCACAATTTCGGGGCGGTTTTTTTGATTTTTTCAAGCGCTTCCACGCCATTCCATGCCTTATCGGCAAGCGTGATGTCATAATCCGCCCACGGAATAAACCGCGCCATTCCCTCCCGTTCCAATTCCTCGTCGTCAACAATGATAAACTTATACATCTTCCCTCTCCTCAATTTTTTTCGGGATACATATCGTAACCCGCGTCCCTGCGCCCGCTTCGCTGTCAATTTGAAAAACACTGTCCGTATACAGCATGCGCAGCCGTTCCCTGATATTCTTTAAACCGATACCATGCCCTTTCGGCGCAATTGTCCCGTTGCGGACCTGCTCAAGCGCGTCCTTGTCCATACCGCTCCCGCTGTCCCTGACGCAAAGGGTCACCCCGTCATTTGTTTCCTTCGCCGACACGTCAATTTCACACACTGACAGCGACTGGTCCGCACCGTAATGAATCGCATTCTCAATTAAAGGCTGTAAAATCATGCACGGAACAAGATACTTTGTCAAATCACCCTCCTGCTCCACTGTAAACCGAATGCGGCTTTTATAGCGGAACTGCTGAATGGTGATATAGCTCCCTGCAACCTCCATCTCCCGCGCAACCGTTACATACGGCTCCGTTGCGACAGCCGCCTGCATTAAATTCCCAAGCTCCACAATCATTTTGCTTGCGTCCCGGTTCTCTCCCGCCTTAATCGTCCAATTGACCGCATTGAGCGTATTGCTCATAAAATGCGGATTAATCTGCGCCTGCAGCATTTGATAGCGTGTGTCCTTCAATAATAACTGCTTCTCATAATTCTCGTGTATCAGGCTGTCAATTTTCTCCAGCATAACCGCAAACTCCTGCGTCAAAAGTCCCGCCTCGTCCTTGCTGTCCTCGACCTGCAAAAAACGCCTTGCGCCCCGAAAATCCCCCTGCTCTGCCAATTGCATGGTCTTTGTCAGATGATACAGCGGATTTGTAATAATATAGGAAAGGCGGATCATTCCATACAAGGTTACAAGAAAAACCACCAGCAGCCCTAGCAGCATACCATAGCGCAAAACCGCCATTTGCCCGAAGATTTCATTGTACGGTACATAGTTCACATACATCCACCCGTTATTTTCCGCCCGCAGATAACTCATAAAGTAACGCTCGCCCTGATATTTCACAATCCGGTAACCCTGCTTTTCACGCATGTCAGGCTGATACGGCGGCTGTTCCCCGTCCCCGTAAATCAGTCCGTTCTCCGAATAAACATAAAGCAGCGAATCCGCATACTGCAATTCCGATTTTTTCTTTTCAATCATCTGTGAAATGTCACTGGTGATGATAACCGTTCCCAAATACGTAAGCGTCGCGTTTTTTGTTTCAAGAATGTCCCGTCCCGAAAGCTGATAGGGAAACTCCCCTGACGGGGCAAGACGGATATATCCGCCGCGCGCCTCCTTGCACATCGCAAGCAGCTTTTGATATGTTTCCTCACCCACTTCCCCACAGTCTGTCCCAACGGAAATCCGAATGCTTTCCCTGTCAATGTACATCGCGTTTTTTACGACCGAATGAATGTTCACTTCATCAAGAAAAATTTTTCGGATTGGCATAATCGTATAGTAATATTCCTGCGAAAGATACTTCGTATCCTTTGCCTTCCCAAGCGCCTCCTGCACCTGCGCATTCATCGCAAGCGTGTAGCTTAGGTTTTCAATTGCCTGCAAGTCGTCATTGACGTTTTGTGTAAAAAATTCCAGTTCCTGCAGGGATTTTTCGTACAATTTGCGGTCGTAAATGCCAAAGCTTGCCTGTAGTCCGACCATCGAAATCCCGCAGCTCATTCCTGCGACAATCAGGTAAATCAGAACCATTTTTTTGGAAAGCTTCATATCGCGGAACCGACGCGCGCAGCGCTGCGCAAGATACGTGATGTATTGTAATCTGTTTTGTGGGTTCTTTTTCATTTGCTGTATTCCTTTTTTGTTTTCTATTATCAATTTAATGTATTTTTGTTTCGCAATCCTGCACTTTTCCGACGTGTGACTTGGAAAAATCCGACTTCTTTTATTCAAAACGGAATCTCCTGAATGTTTTGCTCAAAATTTGCACAAACAATTCCAAGCAGTCAAATACCTCGCGACAAGCGGAAATGAAAAATCCATGCAAAAATCGCACGCGAACCTGTTTCGCTTTACAACTTATGCATGGATTCAAGGCTTGTATTATTATTCTCACTCCGAACGCTCCCGATGCATGACGCAGCAGTCCTTTCCGCAGAACGAAATCCCGTAGCTGCTTGCAATGTCATAGCCGTCGTCCGCAAGCTCCAAGGCGTATCTGTTATCGTCAATCTGCTGCAGCGCCTCCTGCGCTTTTGCTTCGAGTTCTTTTATTTTTTTTGCCTTTTTAAATTCCACGATAAACGCCTCTTTTCGGCGTGATACAGGCTTTACGAACAAGTCGCACCTGCCCTTGCCTGTCTCACGGTTGGACTTTGTGCGGTAGCCTTTCATGCCTGACAGCAGCCCCGCTACCAGTCCGTGGTAATAGTTTTCGCTCTCGTCGAAGGAGCTGATTGTTTCATATAAAATGTCTGTCAGTTCTTCTTCCAGTGTTTGGGTATCCTTGTTGACGAAGGCGGTGTACAGCCTTGTGAGGTCGCGCGCTTTCATTTTTTGGTCGAACCATGCCATGATTTTTTCGCGGAAAATATATTTTACTTCCTCATTTGGAATTTCCAATGTCAGATAGCGTTTTTTTGTCTGTTCATCAACCCGTTCCTTTACCTTTTTGAAATACCCTGTAAAAAACATAAAATTCCACAAATTGCCCATATTCTCATATACTTCACCATAAGTAATATCTTCATGTATCGGCTTCTCAATTGTGCCGCCGTCAATCAGATTTTCTATCTCGCTTTTTACACTGTCATCCGCCATGTCCAACAGCCTTCGCACCACGGCATTTGAAGATGTATTTGCCCAATAGGAACGCGGATACCAGTTCTCGTTTTCCGTCAAATCATCAATAAACTGTATGACACTCCACGGATTATAGACATTCATGTCACCAAAAATATAGCCGTTGTACCATTCCTGAATCGTATTATATCTATGTGACAGCCCGTAATAATCACATAATTCCTGTACCTCTTCTGGTGTAAACCCAAAGTACTCCGCGTACTTTTCGTCTAAAATGGAAATGACCTTTAGGTTATTTAATCCTGTAAAGATGCTTTCCTTTGAAATACGCAGGCAGCCTGTTATGACGGCAAACTCCAAACTGCTGTTTGTTTTTAAAGAGGACTCAAATAAAGAACGGATAAAACAAATCATTTCATTATAAAAATTCTCTGTAAACGCATTCTCAAGCGGTACGTCGTACTCGTCAATCAAAATAATGACTTTTTTTCCATAGTATTTTTCAAGGCATTGTGACAAAAGCTTAATGGAATTGTTATATGCGCCTCGGTTTGCCGTGCACATCATAATATTGAGATACTCTTCCTTTTTCTCAGACAGACATTCCGCTTGAAGGATATATTTATGGCGGAAATACTCATCCGCAATCTGCCGCTTGATTGCCGCATACGCAAGCTCAAAATTCGGCTGTTTCGCGTCCTTCAACGTCAGATTAATCACAGGGTATTTCCCTATATGCGCAAGGTATTTCTCCCCCGCGTCCATGATTTTCATGTTTTCAAACAAATATGCATTGTCCTTTTTCTCCCCGTCGTCAGTACGCATATCCTCAAAGAAATACTGGAGCATACTCATATTCAGCGTCTTGCCGAACCGCCTCGGACGCGTAAATAAATTCACACTTCCCTTTTTATCCAGTAACTCTTTCATAAACCATGTCTTATCTATAAAATAATATCCTCTTGTTATCAAAAGTTCAAAATTATCCACCCCTACAGGCAATGGCTTGTGTTCCATACTACTCCCTCCGTTCTGTTCAAAATTCCAAATCCACTGATTACCCTTAGTATATCCGAAGACACAACCCATTGTAAAGAAAAAATAAAAGCAAAAACCCCTCAAACTTCTATTGCATTTCTGACCCTCGCAACTTTTTTGAAATGATATATGCGCCCAAATATTGTATTGTATATTCAGACGAGGGAACACAGGCGAATGTCCGCTGCCGCAGTAGCTCAATCGGTAGAGCGCGGTAAAACAGGTCTTGGCAAAGACCTTAGCAGCAATCCTAAACACCTGATAAGTGCGTTGTTGCGGGTTCGAGTCCCGTCTCGGCAGAGGCTTTCCAATGGGTTCCCAAGTCAAAGCACAGCCTTACTGTGGATAAATCGAGTTTTCTCGATTACAAGTCTTGCCAAAGACTTTCACAGCAATCAGAATGTTTAACCCAAACAATAAGGTGGATTACGCAGGTTCGAATCCTGCCCCGGTAAGGCTGTCTGAAAGGAAACAAGATACCAAATCAGAAATGGGGTGCAGTTATGAATTTTATGGAGCTTTTAAAGAACAACCTGAACAATCAGAAAATACGCACGGAAAACGGTGCTATCGGTTATCAGACCACCGGAAAAGCACTTGTGGACTTGAATTTTGCCGTCGCGTCGCTTCGAAACGAAAACGAAGCACAAATCATAAAACGCTTTCTGCCCGCATTTTATGAAGACCAGCTTCTTGCACTCAAATGGCTGTTTTTCTTAAGAGATGTCAGGGGCGGCTTAGGCGAACGGCGTTCGTTTCGAATTATCATGCGCTCCCTCGCCACAAGCACTCCCGAACTGGCGGAAAAATTAATCGCGCTCATGACAGAATACGGACGGTTTGACGACCTGCTTTGTCTGTTTGACACACCAGTTGAACAGACCGTATTAGCAACATTAAAGCAGCAGCTTGAGGACGATGTACAGAGCATGGAGCAATCCGCGTCGGTTTCCCTGTGCGCAAAATGGATGCCAAGCGGCAATGCCTCCTCGAAGGACAGCAAACACAAAGCCGCAAAATTACAGGGTTTCATGGGACTAACCGCAAAGGAATACCGCAGGCTTCTTGCGTCTTTACGGGCATATTTAAAGGTAACCGAAACCTATATGAGCGGCAACCGCTGGGAGGAGATTGACTACACAAGCGTGGCGTCAAGGGCAAATGTCCTTTACCGGAAAGCCTTTCTGCTCCACGATGAGGCGCGCAGAACGCAGTACCTTGCAGACGTGGGCGAAAACAAGGCAGTCATTCACGCAGGCGTCTTAATGCCGCATGAAATCGCCACGCAGTACACCACCTATGGCGGCTGGAAAATCAGCGTCAACACAAAGGACGACGCTTTGGAGGCGCTTTGGAAAAATCTTCCCAATACGGTCGGGAATGCACAGAATGTACTCTGCGTCGTTGACGGCTCCGGCAGTATGATGTGTCCTGTAGGCTCCGGCACCACGACGGCGCTCCATGTGTCAAACGCACTCGGCATTTATTTTGCAGAGCGTATGCATGGCGCGTTCCGCAATAAATTCATCACGTTTTCCGCAAAGCCGCGCTACGTTGATTTATCCGCGTGCAGGTCATTGCGGGAAAAGCTGGAGCTTGCCCTTTCGCATAACGACTGCACCAACACCAACATCGAGGCAACCTTCCAGCTCATTTTGCAGACAGCATTAAAAAGCTATTTAAGGCAGAATGAGCTTCCGCAGACAATCCTGATTATCTCGGACATGGAATTTGACTGTGCCACCGGAAATGGTGCAACCGAAACCCTTTTTGCATCCATTCAGAGACGGTTCGCAAACTACGGCTACAAAATGCCAAAGCTTGTCTTTTGGAACGTCAACAGCCGGACAAATGTCATTCCGGTTCGGGAAAACAAGCTCGGCGTGGCTTTGGTCAGCGGCTTTTCGGTCAATGTCTGCAAGATGGTGCTCTCCAATGAGCTTGACCCATTTGCTTGCCTGAAAAAGATACTTGACGGGGAGCGTTATAAAAAGGTGGAAGAAGCCGTCTCCTGACGCCTGTTTCAGACAGGCTCCTGTATGGGAGAAGCCCGGCGCCGGCAAAAGATTGTTTTTCTTATATACAAAATTGCTTAAATTTGGTATGATTTCAAATGAAGTCATACCTTTTTCTTTTGAAATTGATTTTAAAAACAGGAGCATACCATGAACCAATCCGTCTTATTAATCGGCATCAACGCCAAATACATCCACTCCAATCCGGCTATCCACAGCTTAAAAGCCTACGCGGACGCGTATTATCCAAACCGTCCAAGAGGCTGTGCGCTTGCGGTTGCCGAATATACCATCAATCAGCAGACCGATACAATCCTCGCCGACTTATATCAAAAAAAGCCGCAGGTTGCCGCGTTTTCCTGCTACATATGGAATTGGCGCGTGATACAAGATTTGCTTGCCGAACTTCCAAAGCTTTTGCCCGAAACCGACCTTTGGCTTGGCGGACCGGAGGTTTCCTTCCATGCCCAAAATCTGATAAAGGAATTTCCGCAGCTTACCGGAATTATGGTTGGCGAGGGGGAGGACACGTTTTTGGAGCTTTTGCACCACTATTGGGAGCACACGCCCGCGCTTTCGGACATCAAGGGCATTGTATCGCAAAATGGCTTTACGGGAACGCGCACTCTTACAGACATGGACAAAATACCGTTCTTCTACGACTTCGCAAAAAATGACACGCGTGTCACTTTTCAGAACCGCATTCTATACTACGAGTCCCAGCGCGGCTGCCCGTTTGCGTGCGCATATTGTCTCTCCTCGATTGATAAGACAGTGCGCCTGCGCCCTATTGACATGGTAAAGTCCGAACTACAGCAGTTTCTTGACAACCGTGTTCCGCAGGTGAAATTCATTGACCGTACCTTCAATTGCAACAGTGCACACGCACTTTCCATATGGCGTTATCTCAAGGAAAATGACAATGGTGTCACAAATTTCCACTTTGAGGTTGCCGCCGACCTAATCACCGATGAACAGCTTGCCGTCCTGCGCGAGCTGCGTCCCGGTCTTATTCAGCTTGAAATCGGCGTGCAGTCCACCAATGAGACGACGCTTGGGGCAATCAACCGCCGCACGGATTTACGCAGACTGCGCGAGGTCGTTGCCAAAATCCATGAATTTCAGAATATCCATCAGCACCTTGATTTGATTGCCGGACTTCCCTATGAGGATTACGACAGCTTTGGGCAGTCCTTTAATGATGTCTATGCAATGGTGCCCAATCAGCTACAGCTTGGGTTTCTCAAGGTGCTCAAGGGCTCACCGATGGAACAGCAGGCGTCACAATATGGTATTGTATATGCCGCAAACCCGCCCTACGAGGTCTTGTACACCAAATGGCTTTCGTATGATGATGTGCTAAGGCTTAAGGGCATTGAGGAAATGGTGGAGCTGTACTACAACTCTAGCCAGTTTTCGCATGTCCTCCCCGTACTGGCGCAGGAATTTGCAACGCCGTTTCAGATGTATGAGGCGCTTGCCGCGTACTACCGCAAAAACGGTTATTTTACCAACGCGCCGTCGAGAACATACCGCTATCAGGTATTGCTGGACTTTGCCTGTTCTGTCGCGGGCGATAAGCGTGCGCTTTTTATTGAGCTTTTATTGTTTGATTTGTACTTGCGCGAAAACCTGAAAAGCCGCCCTGACTTCGCGCCCGAAAACACCATTGACAAAGAGCTGCTGCGCCGCTTTTTCACGCAGGAGGCACAAAACCCGCAATACTTAACAAATGAGCAAAACCATACTTCAACGCAGCTTTTAAAAATGACACACGTAGAAAGGTTTTCATACCCCGTATGGCATGAAAACCCCTCCTACCAAGCAGTCCGGCTCAAAGCCCCTGCCTATATTCTATTTGATTACCAAAACCGAAACGCCCTGACGCATGACGCTGTCTTTTATGAAATCATGCTTTAATCCATCATCTCCCCAAGCACCTGCTTCGCCTTCTCGAGCTGGTTGTCAACGCCCGCCTTATACTGCTCCGCGTCAAACGCGACCTCCACGTCGGGCTCAACGCCAATCTGGTGAATGTTATTCCCATTCGGTGTAAAATACGTGCTCACCGTAATCTTCATTGCGGAGCCGTCGGAAAGGTTAATCACCTTCTGCACAATGCCCTTTCCGTACGTCGTCGTGCCGACAAGCTTTCCGATACCGTAATCCTTAACCGCCCCCGCCAAAATCTCCGACGCGCTCGCGCTATACCCGTTCGTAAGCACCACAAGCGGCACGTCTATCTCATTCTGCCCGTTGCAGGTATATTCTTCCCGCTCACCGTATTTATCCTCCGTATAGACAATCAAGCCTTTCGGCAGCAGCATTCTCGCAATCTCGCATACCGTCGAAAGATTTCCGCCCGGATTGCTCCGAAGGTCAATGATAAGGCCCTGCATGCCCTCTGTCCTAGCCTGACTCAGCGCCTCCTCAAACTGCCCCGAAGTCACCACGTCAAACTCCGTAATCTGAATATACGCCATATGATTGTCAAACATCTCATACTCTACCGTCGGGCTTTCTATCTTCCTGCGCTGCACCTTAATATCAATCGGCTCGGAAACGCCTGTACGCAGCACCGTCACCGTGACATACGTCCCCTCCTCGCCTTTAATCTTGCTCACGACGTACGTACTGTCCTTACCGTACATACTTTCGCCGTCAATTTCATAAATATAATCGTCCTGCATGAGCTTGCTTTCCTCGGCAGGCGTATTCTTAATCACACCGCTGATTTTCACATACCCCGCTTCCACGTCCTGACTGATGTATGCGCCAATCCCGTAATAAATCCCCTGTGTCTGCTCCTGCAAGGCAATCAGCTCTTCCTGCGTATAGTAAACACTGTACGGGTCGTCAAGCGCCTCCAAAATTCCACGGTATACGCCTTCCTCAAGCGTCGCACTGTCAACGTCCTGCCAAAAATATTCCTGAATGGTCTCCTCCAAAATGCCAAGCTTGCGCACCACGTCCGCGTCCGTGACACTCCCGCCGGAGGTATTCTCCTTGTGCGCCCGAATGTCCTGAAGCTGCTTTATTCCCCTGCCCAGTCCCCGAATTCCGGTAACAAGAAGCGCCAAGAGCACCGTCACCAAAATGCCTATGGTCAGACCAAGCACAAACTGCTTTCTGCCCTGATTGCCCCCGTCGTCTCCCCCGTTGTACGGATATTGGTTCATTCCATTATTCCACTCATTCTGCATTGTTATGCCTTCCTATCATCATGATTATTTTAAATACCCCCAAGGGCTTACATAATTCCCATTTAACCGCACGCTAAAATGTAAATGGTTTCCCGTAGACCTTCCCGTCGTTCCGACAGCCGCGATTTTCTGCCCCTTCACAACCTCCTGCCCCTTCGAGACATAAAGCGCCGAAGCGTGCATATAAATTGTAAACAGATTATCCCCATGGTCAATCATCACATAATTTCCCATCGACGCGTTATACGCCGCCGCCACAACCGTTCCGTTATACGCGGCAAGAATGGGCGAGCCGCCCGGCGCCGCCATATCCACACCATTGTGAAACCGTGTCACGCCAAGAATAGGGTGCTGACGGTTCCCATAATCATCGGAAATGCGCGTGTAGGAAGGAGCCGGCCATGCAAACATGCCGCCGTCATATTTGCGCTTCGGATTGGACGCAGCTTCCAGTGCCGCCTGTTCCGCCTTCACCGCGTCCTCAAGTGCCTTGATTTCCGCGTTGCGCGCCGCAATCTCCGCCTCATACTCCCTAAGAAGCGCTTCCTTATCGTTAATGTCCGCCTCATACGCATTGATTTCCGTCTGCTTCTCGGATATCAGCGTTTCCAGCGACTCCTGTTCCTGCTCGACCTTTTCCTTTGCTTCCTTTAAAAGCTCCTGCTCTTCCTCAAGCTGCGCCTTGCAGACCTCAACGTATTCCCGCGTCGTCCTGAAATTGTCCAAAATCCTGCGGTCAGACTCCGTAATCTTCTCGACGTAATCCGCACGGTTTAACATATCGCCAAACGACGCCGCACTGAAAATCGCCTCAATGTAAAAATCCGTCCCGCGCTCATACATATTTTTAATGCGCAGCTTCATCGCGTCATACTGCGAAGCCTCCTGCTCCAGCGCCTCCTCGAGCTCCGCCTTTGTCTGAATAATATCGCTTTCCTTCTCGCTAATCATATCATTCAGCTCCGAAATCCGCGTCTGCGCCGCCGTAAGCTCCTTGTCAAGCTTGCTCACATACGAAGCGAGATTGCTCTTTGAAGTCTCTAAGCTGCTGATAATCTGCTTCACGTCCGTAAGCCCGCCCTCAAGCTGCTTTCTCTGACTCTGCGTATCCTCAATCTCTTTTTGCTTCTTCGCAATGCTCTGCTTTAAGTCAGACACCTCATCTGCCTGACTGACAAAAGGACAGGCACCGGCAAAGCAGGCAGTCACGACAAGCGTAACCGCCAGCAAAAGTGCTGCCCTTTTCCAAACCCTTCTCTTGTAAACCCCAAGCTGCATAATTCTGCCTTTCCGTATTTTCATGACGATGCCCGTCAGTGGCGATACTCGTCAGTGGCGGTATCCGTCATACACTAAGGTGTTTCCTGACCGTTGTAAAGCTCCCCAAAAATCCAATGCCCACGCCGATTGCAATACAGACAGGAACCAGCGTCGAGAACACTGTTGTCACAGGCAAAAACTCAAAAATCTGTGACAGAAACGGAAACCGTCCCGCCACATACATCATTGCCTCATTATAAATAAAATACACTGCCACAAGCGGAATTAACGAGCCGATAAACCCGATGATAATTCCCTCAATCACAAACGGCGCCCTTGTAAAAAAGTCCGTCGCACCGATGTATTTCATAATCTGTATTTCTTCCTTGCGCACCGAAATACCAATCGTCACGGTATTGCTAATCAGGAAAATCGAAACAAGGAACAAAATCACGATAATTCCCACCGACACATAGCTCACAATCGCGTTCACGCCCGTAAGCGCCTGCGCCGTAAGCGCAGACTGGTTGACTTTTCTAATGCCCTCTATCGACTCCAAATAGGCAACAAGCGCCGGCTGCTGCGACACGTCCGTTAAATAAATATCAAAGTGTGCGCACTCCTCCAGCGGATTTTCCGTAAAAATGCTCACGTCGCCAAAATTCATTTCCTCCGCAAACTTCTCCCACGTTTCGTCCGCGTCGATAAAAATGCTCTCTTTGACCTCCGAACGCCTTGAAATCATATTGGAAATCTCCTGCACGCGCTCGTCGCTCAAGCCGCCCTCCAAAAGCGCGCTCACCGGAAACCGCTCCTCCGCGTTCTTTACAATATGCTGAAAATTGGAAAGTATGGAAAAAAACAATCCAAACATAAACAGACACGCCGAAATCGTCGCAATGGACGCAAGCGTAAACCATTTATTCTTAAAAATATTGCGTATCCCCTGCTTGATACAGTAAAATAGTGTATTAATCCTCATCGATATAGCCACCCTTTTCCTCATCACTTACGATGATGCCTTTCTTCATAGTGATAACCCGCTTCTGCATTGCGTTGACAATCTCGCGGTTGTGCGTGACTACAAGAACTGTTGTTCCATTATTGTTTATCTTCTCAAGCAAATTCATGATTTCCCACGAATTTTTCGGGTCCAGATTTCCCGTCGGCTCATCGGCAAGCAGGATTTTCGGCTTATTTACAAGCGCGCGCGCAAGTGCCACACGCTGCTGCTCACCGCCGGAAAGCTGCTTCGGTCTTGCCTTATATTTTCCCGCAAGTCCGACCGTTGATAAAATGGACGGTACGTTTTTGCGAATTTCGCGGTTTGGCATTTGTATAATGCGCTGCGCAAACGCAACGTTCTCATACACGTTTCTGTCCTTTAACAGACGGAAATCCTGAAACACCACGCCAAGGCTCCTGCGGAATTTCGGAATGCTTCTGCGTTTTAAGCGCACCACGTCCGTCCCGTTTACGATAACCTTTCCCGACGTGGGCAGAAGCTCCCTTAGCAAAAGCTTGATTAAAGTGGACTTTCCCGAACCGCTGTCCCCCACGATAAATACAAATTCTCCTTTATTTATATGCAAAGTGACATCATTTAATGCCGGCACTCCCACCGTGTATGCCTTACTAACATGCTCCATCAAAATGACCGTATCATTGTCCCCCGCAACCGTACGACCTCTTACTGTACTTCTCATGCCCTTATCCATACTCCTTTCAATACACAATACCCTTATATCATAAATTTCAATTTTGTCAATACTCAAATGATTCCATATACTTCATGTACCGCACCACCATCAGCGCAATCTTGAACGTAATCGCGTCCTCAAACACCCGCAAATCAAGCCCCGTGCCCTTTTGCAGCTTGTCAAGGCGATACACCAAGGTATTGCGGTGAATGAAGAGCTGCCTTGATGTCTCCGATACATTCAGCGAATTTTCAAAAAACTTATTGATGGTTGTAAGCGTCTCCTCGTCAAAGTCATCAGGGCTTTTCCCTCCAAAAATTTCCTTGATGAACATCTTGCAAAGCGGTATCGGAAGCTGATAAATCAATCTTCCAATCCCAAGCTCACTGTACGCGATAATATCACGCTCCGCAAAGAAAATCTTTCCGACATCAAGCGCCATCTTCGCTTCCTTATAAGAACGGCTGACCTCCTTGATTTCCTTCACATTCGTGCCATACGAGATATGCACGTCCTTAATGCCCTCCTTCACAAGGCATTCCTCGATTGCCCTCGCATATTTGTCAATATCGCGGTTTGACTCGTTGTCCGCCACTTCCTTCACAACAATCACATTATTTTCATCGACCGCTGTGACAAAATCTTTACCGTTTTGCCCAAAACTTTCGCGGACACGCTCCAAAATATTTGCGTCCTTGCCGTTTGGCGACTCCACAATCAGCACGGCGCGCTTGACGTCGGTCTGAATATGCAGCTTTTTGGAGCGGCTGTAAATATCCACCAAAAGCAGGTTGTCAAGCAGCAGGTTCTTGATAAAATTATCCTTGTCAAAGCGTTCCTTGTAGGCAACCATCAGGTTCTGCAGCTGAAACGCCGCCATTTTTCCCACCATGTACACGTTTTCTCCCGCGTCGCTTGCAATCAGGATATACTCTAGCTGCTGGTCATCATAAATCTTAAAAAACTGGCAGCCCTGCAGCTCTTGGCTGTCTGCCGCCGATTTTACGAACTCTAGTACGGAATGCTCGAACGTATTGCCGATCGTCTTTGTCGAAGCCACAAGCTTTCCGTCAATGTCTGCCACGAAAAGCTCCACTCTTGCTATTGCCTTAATCCCTTCAATGGTATTTTGCATTATCTGATTTGAAATCATGTGTCACACTCCTTATTTTTTAAAAGTGCATATCAACCTATACAATATTAACAAATTTTGGTCAAATTGCTCCGGCTGTTTCGCCGCAATCTGTCTCTATTTTAATATATTTATACAAATAAATCTATAGCAAATAGCAATTTTTTTATGCATTTTTCAATATTTTTCCATAGGGAGGGCATTTTTTTCAATTTATGCAAGATACACAAAACGTTTTTGTCCCTTTTTTGCCTAATCTTTTCCCAATCCTGACCGAAATAATATATAGGGAAATTTCCCGTTAAAGGAGGACGCTGTTATGGATATAGCAGGACTTTCCATGAATATCGCACAGACAAACCTTTTAAACGATGTCGGCACGGCAATGCTCTCAAAGTCGCTTGACATGGCAAAGGTAATGGGCGCTTCCATGACCGAGGTCTTAGACTCCGCCGCCATGGAGCGTTCCGTTCATCCGGAGCTTGGCGCGAACATTGACATCAGCGTTTAAAATGTCTGTCCCCCTGCGCTTTATGGCGCACAACAAAACAGCCCTCGTGTTCCACTGCGGATACGGGGCTGTTTTGCATTTCAAGCTGTTACCTTTTTAACACAATGCAGTCCGTCTTGATAACGATTTCCCCGCTTTTCAGAAGCTTCCCGACAGCACGCTTAAACTCGTTCTTGCTCATGCCTGTCTCCTTCTTAATCAGCTCCGGCGACGCCTTGTCCGTAAACGGCAGCGCACCCTCATGGCGTTCCATGATTTCCATAATCTTATGGGCGTCCTTTTCCATCTGAAGATACGCCTTCTCGCGCACGCTCAAATCAAGCTTTCCGTCCGGCTTCACCTCCACAACACGCGCCTTAATCGTGGCGCCCACCTGAACGTCGCCAAAAAGCTCCCTGTTTGGAATGAGCGCCGAATAGCAGTCGTCCACCGCGACATACGCGCCCACCTGTTCGTTAATCTGATACACCGTACCTGTCACCATGTCATCTTTTTTATAGCTGCTGTCCGTTCTCAGGCATTTATACACATTCATCGTTGCTGCAAGGCGGCTGCTCTTATCCACATAAATCGTGACTAGAATTTCGTCGCCTTCCTTAAATTTGCCCGTCTGCTCCTTGTACGGGAGCAGAATGTCCTTCTCAAGTCCCCAGTCAAGAAACGCCCCGATTTCCGTAACCTGCGAAACACGAAGCCTTCCCACCTCACCGATCATAATCCTTGGCGTATTGGTTGTCGCAATGATCCGATCCTTTGAGTCTTTATATAAAAAGACCTCCATCTGATCGCCAATCTTACAATCGGACGGAACCTGCTTTTTCGGAAGTAATACCCTGTCGTCCATGCCGGCCTCAGACTGCTCAGCAAGGTAGACACCAAAATTTACTTCTTTTACTACAATTAATGTCTGCTTTTTCCCTAATTGAAACATACTATCACTCCTCCATTCATAACTAAAGGCTGCCATTTCCTCTGTTTCATTCTTGTGAGCGGCGGATTTACCGACATATCCGCATACATTAGTTTCCACTTTTATTGTAACACGCCCTCTTGCACGGCGCAATCCTTAATCATTTAATAAAACGCAATTTCATTTTCAACCAGCCTGTCGTCCTCATAAACGCATTTCACCGTGAAAAACCGTTTGTCGCCATTTAACAGCGGTTCCAAGAACAGATGGTCTCCCTCCCATGTCGGAAGCGAAAGCACCTTCTCCTTGTCCACCCATTCCAGCTCCCCTTCATTGCACACCTTTGCCAGCTCCCCGCCAAAGCCGTCCGCCGTGAACAGACACATCATCTCCGGCTCGCACTGGTTGCTTACAAAGGTAATCAGCGCCCTGAATTGATAAGAATTTAACAAAAGCCCGGTCTCCTCACGAACCTCGCGCAGAAGGCACTCCTCGGGACTTTCTCCGTCCTCCCCATGCCCGCCCACGCCAATCCATTTGTCGTGGCTGATGTCGTTCTTCTTTTTCACCCGGTGCAGCATTAAGTATTTTCCGTCTTTTTCGATATAGCAAAGCGTTGTCATTCTCATTTGTTGCATAAACCTCCTAAAATTCGCTTAATTACGAACATTTTTTTCATTCTATCATACTTTATTATATAGTTTCAACCGCGAAACCAATTGATTATTCCAACAAGAGGAGGCTTCCATGACAAAATATGATATTGCAATTGTCGGC
Source organism: uncultured Lachnospiraceae bacterium (assembly GCA_947567595.1). GTDB lineage: Bacteria > Bacillota > Clostridia > Lachnospirales > Lachnospiraceae > COE1. The sequence continues at coordinate 24,565 of CANOMQ010000032.1, forward strand.
GGGGACAGCCGGACTGCCTATATGGCGCCGTATTTTGCAAAAAAGGGCTGGCGCGTCGTGTGCTGCAGCACTGTAGAGGTGCCCTGTCACCGAACGCTGAAAGCGAAAATCCGTGACACGGACAATCTGCGCGAATGTATCGGTTCCTCCTTCGTTATCGTATGCGGCATTCCCTTTTCAAAGGACGGACAGATTTACTGCGAAAAATCAAAATCAGATACCGCCCCCGCGATTTCCGTGGCGGAATTTCAGCGCTGTCTGCGCAGACATCAGACCATTTTTGCAGGCATTATTCCCGAAAATTTCCGCGCCGTCTGTGAAGAGCGGGAAATATCCTGTCACGACTTTATGCACGACGAACCCTTAAATATTCAAAACGCCGTCTCAACCGCGGAAGGTGCAATTCTTGAAGCGCTTCTTCGAAAAAGCACCGTGCTCCATGACAGCAGTTGTCTTGTTTTAGGCTTTGGACGCTGCGGAAAAATGATTGCAAACCGCTTACAGGGTATGCACGCCTTGGTGACCGTATGCTCGGAAAATGAGACACAGCTTGCACAGGCACAGGCGCTTGGCTGCCAGACGCTGCCGCTTTCTAAGCTTTCACAGGGCATTTGCCGCTACGAATATCTGTTCAATACCATACCGGCGTGCGTGCTGAACCGAGGCTGCCTTGAACATGCCTCAAAGGAGTGCTTAATCATTGACATCGCTTCAAACCGCTCGGGCGCGGACTATGAAGCCGCAAAGCAGCTTGGCGTCAACCTTTGCTACTGCCCCGGGCTTCCGGGAAAATACGCCGGAAAAAGCTGTGCGAAACAGCTTGCGGAATATGTTATACGACACATCAACAATACAAAATCGGAGGTAATGACATGAAATTAAACGGAAAAAAAGTCGGCGTCGCACTCACCGGCTCATTCTGTACTTATGAAAAAATGTTCTTGGAGCTTGAAAAGCTTGCCGCGGCAGGCGCAGACGTTTACCCTATCTTATCAGACGCCTCCCAGCGCATTACAAGCCGTTTCGGAAAACCTGACACATATGTCATAAAAATAAAGGAACTCACCGGACGCGAGCCGATTACGACAATCGAGGGCGCGGAGCCTATCGGGCCAAAGGGCTACCTAGACGTGCTTGCCATTCTGCCCTGCACCGGAAACACTGCCGCAAAGCTTGCAAACGGCATTACCGACACACCCGTGCTCATGGCGGCAAAGGCACATATGCGCAACAACAAGCCGCTTGTTATCTCCATCTCAACCAACGACGGGCTTGGCATGAACCTGAAAAACATCGGGGTATTGTGCAATACCAAGAACATTTATTTCGTCCCATTCGGGCAGGACAATTATGAGAAAAAGCCAAACTCCCTTGTGGCGCACACGCAGCTTCTCATTCCTACCCTTGAAATGGCTTTGGAGCACAAACAGTATCAGCCGATTTTAATGGATTATCAAAACGGAAAGGACGTCTGACCATGTGTGGAATTGCAGGCTTTTGCAGCTTTAACAGGAACTTCCGAGAAGACTCCTCAAGGTGGTACGGTGTACTGCAGAAAATGAACAAATGCCAAAAACACAGAGGTCCCGACGACGATGGGCTTTTTCTTGACAGAAGCTGCGGGCTTGCCCATACCCGCCTCTCCATCTTGGATTTAAGTCTCGGCACGCAGCCCATGACAAGGCAGCTTGGCAACAGGCGCGCCACGATTGCCTACAACGGGGAAATCTATAACATGCCCGCACTGCGAAAAGAGCTGGAGCAAAGCGGTATTGTGTTTGAGACCTCCTGCGATACCGAAGTCATTTTAATGGGCTGGCTGCTCCACGGCATTGATTATGTAAAGCAGTTAAACGGCATTTTCGCGTTTTCCATATGGGACGAAACACAAAAAAGGCTCTATCTGTTTCGTGACAGGCTTGGGGTGAAGCCTCTGTTTTTCACCCATTTTAGAAACACACTTGTCTTCTCCTCCGAGCTAAAGGCAATCCTGTGCTTTCCTGCGTTTAAGGCACAGGTTGACCGCGACGGCTTGTGCGAGGTGTTTGGTCTTGGCCCTGCAAAGACCTACGGAAAAGGTGTTTTTAAGGATATAGCGGAGCTGCTGCCGGGACACTTCTTGGAATACTATGGCTCCGGTTTTCGCACACAGCCATATTGGAAGCTGGAAAGCCGCCCGCACACGGACTCATGGGAACAGACAGTGGAGCATACCCGTTATCTCGTAACGGACGCGATTAAAATGCAAATGCTCTCCGATGTCCCCATCTGCACCTTTTTATCCGGCGGCATAGACAGCAGCCTTGTCACGGCAGTATGCGCGGGCGAGCTGCAAAAGCAGGGTAAGCGGCTCGACACCTATTCCTTTGATTTTAAGGACAACGACAAAAATTTCCGCGCAAACAGCTTCCAGCCCTCGCAGGATAAGCCGTGGGTTGACAAGATGATTGCCTACAGCCGCACAAACCATCAATATCTCGAATGCACCAACGCGGAGCTTTTCGACTATCTGTTCGAGGCGGTTGACGCAAGGGATTTGCCGTGTATGGCGGACGTGGAGGCTTCCATGCTCTATTTCTGCAAGCGCGTCGCAAGAAACCATAAGGTGACGCTGACCGGCGAGTGCGCCGATGAGATTTTTGGCGGCTATCCGTGGTTCCACCGGAAGGAATGCTTTGAGGCAAACTGCTTCCCGTGGTCGATGGACTTTGCACCGCGCACCATGCTTTTGAAGGATAACGTTCTAGCGCTGCTTCCCCTTGAGGAGTACGCCCACGCCGCCTACGAACAAACGGTTGCCGAGACGCCCTTCCTTCAGGGCGAGGACGATACCGAGCGGCGCAGAAGGGAAATTTCTTATTTAAATATCAAATGGTTTATGCAGACGCTTCTTGACCGCATGGACCGCACCAGTATGCACGCGGGGCTTGAGGCGCGCGTTCCCTTTGCAGACCACCGGATTGTGGAGTATGTTTGGAATGTGCCGTGGAATATGAAGTGCAAGGACGGCGTCGTAAAAGGGCTTCTGCGCGCCGCAGCGGACGGACTGCTGCCCGGTGAGGTGCTTTACCGTAAAAAGAGCCCTTATCCCAAGACGTATGACCCGGCGTATGAAAACCTTCTGCGCACGGCGATTATTGAAGTGCTTTCCGATACGCGTTCGCCTTTGCGGGAGCTTGTGAGTATTGATAAAGCGCTTGCGTTTATCCAGCACCCGTCTGACTATGGCAGACCATTCTACGGACAGCTTATGGCAGGGCCACAGCTTTTGGCGTATCTGCTGCAGGTGAACTACTGGCTGACAAAATATGAGGTGGAGCTTTTGATTTAAGGCTCCACCTTCTCTTTCTCAATCTCCAACAAATCCTGCACGGTAATATTGTCAATCACATCGTTCACCGCATCATAAATCCGCCTGTAAACCTCGACCGTGGCGCACCGCCCGCTGCGCTCACAGGGCAGCGCATTCTCCGCAAGACACTCTACTGGCGCAAGCGAGCCCTCCGTCAGCCGCAAAATCATGCCGACCGTATATTCCTGCGGCTGTTTCACAAGCTGATAACCGCCCTGCGCTCCTCTTGTGCTGCGCACGTAGCCTGATTTGTTGAGCACCGCGATGATTTGTTCCATATATTTTTCGGAAATGTCCTGTCTTGCCGCAATGTCCTTAAGCTTAACCGTCTCGCCAACATGCGCGCCCAAATCCAGCATAATCCGTAACGCGTAGCGTCCCTTTGTTGATATGGTCATATAGTGCCTCCTCTATTGTATCTGTCTGCTGTTTTATATTTAATTTATATCATTTTATTCCTATTATGTCAATCGGTTTAATTGTATTTAAAATTATCACCGATTTTCCAATAGTTGCTGGTACTTCTGCGTCAAACTGTCTCTTGGCTTAATCTTTTTCCCAATGCCATATTCATAAACGGTAATCCATAATGCATCGTCTTCCATCCAGTCAACAATGTCCAGCGCACAGTACAGCGTAATTTCTCTATCTGACCTTACACAATGTTCGAAATAATATTCAATTGCCGATTCCGGTTCCGCTAACTTTATTGCAGCCATCAGAATAAAGCCGCACAGCTCATTTATTGTTTCTGCTATATAATATCTTCCATTGTCATATCGTTTCAGTTCTTTTAAATTCTCATGCCTTTGCTCTACCAGTTTTTGTGCTTCCTCAATTGCCATATATTTTACATCGCTGGTTCCAAGCTCCGACAGCAAAACAGTTTCTTGAACAATATGAAGTGATTCCATGCTTAGTCCTCCGCTTACTGCATCCAAAAGCAGTTCAGCAATCTTTTCTTTTGAATATCCCAAGCTGAAATTTTTCTTTACAACCAGTTGAAATAGATCTGATTGTTTCCACCCAATGGAGCGAAAAGGATCGTCCGTAGAAAATAAATAGTAATTACAGGCTTCACATAATAATCGGTATATGTTTAGTAGTAATTTTGCAGCTTCAGCACAATTCTCATCCTCTGTCGGTATATTTTCCAGTATCTTAATATAATTTTTCACCATAAAACGCCACTTGGGCCGTTGGCTTTTTGGAATAATCCTGTTTGGGGCAAAATAATTCTGTGCATATGCATTCTCTAAAAATTCCGTTATTTGCTCTGCTAATTCCCTAAAATCCAGTGTTTCTTCTTTTTTTGTGCTTTTTTCATTTCTGCCTTCGAGGACGTTATTGATAACTTGGTCAACATCTTCCTTCTGGCTTTTTGTAAACTGTTTATAGCTTTCCGCGAAAGCCTTTTCCAGCAATTCCCTGTCAGCATCCTTGATTAAGTTTCTTAACTCTTGTATCTTCATACGTTTCTCCATTCATTCCCACAAACAGCAAGCCCAATTTTTTTAATCATCCATAAGTTGACTTGCAATATTCATTTTGCCATGTATCTTCTCCCCGCCTCTTCTCCAACCAAGTTATACCCTTCCTGATGATAATGAAATTCGTCCTTTATCAACCCGCGCTCCGCAAAGGTCTTAAGTGCCTCACTCACCAAAAGAATATCCTCATTTTCCCCCGCCAATGCAGCCTGCGCCTCCTGTATCGGCACATACAGCGCCCTATTGTCCCGATGGTTTCCGATTTGTATCAGAAAGCACTTCCCAATCCCGCACGCCCGGCAAAACGCATGGATAAACCGCTCCGTTGCCGCGCCCCGCCATGTTGCTTTGCCCCATAAAAGCCATCAAAAGCACTTCTTTTCGTTCCATACTGCTATATCCTCTCATTTCCGCCAGTCTATCTACCCAATCAGCACATTCTTCCCCTCAAACGCAAAACCATACCTGCGTATCCGCTCCGCCGGAAACCCTTTTGCCATCAAAGCCCCTGCATATCCCTTCTCCTCAATCTGCAAAAGCGCCGCCTTTACGGTTTCCTCCAAATCCTTCTCTTTTTGGGGACGGCGGACTTTAAATTCCATAATAATGGCATCATCCGTTTCGTTCCCCTTCGCCGGCTCAAGCATGACATCATACCGCCCGAAACCGCTTTCACGGTTTGAAGTAATCTCATACCTGCCTGCCAAATCCACCATCAGTCCAAGCACAAACCCATGATAAAAACGCTCCGGCTGTGACTTTCCCGACGGCTGCTTTCCAGTGTCAAAATTGCTGAACGTCGCAAATGCAACACAGTTCATATACTCATTCATCGCGTCAATGTCACCTTGCAACAACGCTTTGATAAAATCATTATAATCTGAACCGTAGTTTTTAAACCACCCATCAATCATACTCTCAAACATCAGTTTTACTTCTTTATTTGTAAGCTTAAGATCATACTCCTCCTTCCCCGTACCATTGCCATCCGTGTAATGCTCCACCTTCAAATACCCGCTCGCAAGCAGCAGGCTCCATATCGCATATTCATTGTGGTCAAGCTGCTTAAACACAATCTGCTCGTCAATCCTCGTATGGAGCGTACCACCGTTCAGCAAGTCCTCCATTGTAACCTTTACGTCCCTGCTGCCTTCACGGATTAACTTGCTGACAAGGCTATTAGAACTGGTATTTGCCCAGTATGTTGACAGCTTTTTTTGATCCAAAAAATTAATAATCGACCACGGATTATAAATATCCGTCTTTTTCCCAAACGAAAAACCATCATACCAATCCTTGACGCCTTCTTCCATCTTTGACATCCCAAATTCGCGCAAAGCCTCTGATACCTCTTCCTGCGTAAATCCAAACGCGTCCTCATATTTATTAGAAGTCGATGTAACTACCGCCAAATTATTTAAATCGGAAAAGATACTCTCCTTACTAACTCTCGTAATCCCCGTCAAAATAGCACGCTCCAAGCAGGCATTCGTCTTAAACGTCGCGTTAAACAAATTCCGCATAAACGCCACTATCTCTCCCCAATATCCCGTAACATACGCCTCCTGCATCGGCGTGTCATACTCGTCCAGCAGGATAATCACCTTTTTCCCATAATGCCGCATCAGCAATTTCGAGAGCATATTCAGCGACATCGCAGCCGTATCCTCGTCCATATCCCACGAAACCGCATGAAAAAGCTCCTTCTCCTTGTCGTCCATCAGCCCGTCCACGTCCAGCAGATACCTGCGCTGGCTATACTGCTCATAAATCAGCCTGCACATCATCCGCCGCATTCCCGCAAAATCCTTCATTTCCTTCACCGGGGCAAACGACAGGCTGATGACCGGATACGTCCCCTGTATCTGCCGATACCGCTCCTCCTTCCAAAGCTTCATGCCCGCAAACAAATCACCACGCCCCGCATAATCAATTGAAAAAAACTGCTCCACCATGCTCATGTTCAGCGTCTTCCCAAACCGCCGCGGACGGGTAATCAGCGTCACTTGGTCAAGATTTTCCCACCATTCCTTAATGAACAAGGTCTTATCAATATAAAATGCATTCTTCCCAATCAGCTCCTCATAACTCTGATAACCAATGCCAACCGTTCTCGCCATACCAAACTCCCTCCAATCCTATTTATTCCTATACTAACACAAAAGCTGCCCAAAATGAACAGCTTTCTTCCATAGTATCCATATTCCATATTCACTCGCCCATCTATGGCAAGTCCCGCACCTCCACGCGGTGCACCGACAAAAACGCAGCCCACGCCGCAATCACAAGCAGCATTCCATAAAACGGCACATTATTCACCAACGTCGCCGAGCCGATATTGCCTTGCGTCATAAATGTAATCACCACCGCCGCCACAATCGTCGCCTTCGAAGATTTCATCAGCAGCCCCACCGGCAGCGCAATATAGCTGATGCTCACCATCGCCGCCGAGCCAAGCACCATGTCCAGCCAGAAATCCGGCGCGCCGAACGCAATCCCCGCAGCGTCTATCCCCAAAAGCGGTCTTACCAAAAGCAGTACTGCACACACAAACGTCTTGCTCGCAATCATCGCCGCCACATTGAAAATCCACACGGCAAGCATTTTCGATGCCAAAATCTTCTTGCGGCTGATTGGATACGAAAACATCAGATGAATGGTCTTCTTCTCGTAAGCCCCCACAATAAAAATCGACAGCATAACCCCCGTCATGATAATGTACGCCATATTCACAAAAAGATTGACCGATGCAGTCATCATGCTCGTCCCATATGCCGTCATTGTCTCCACCGACTCAAGCTCCCCCGCCATCGCGGCAATCATCAGCGTAATAATCGCTGTCATAATCACAGCCTTGCAGATGTACTTTCCAATACGGTTCTTCTTCCATTCCAAACGAATTAATTTCAACATTTCCATTCCCCCTATTCCTCTCGAGTCAAATTCAAAAAATAATCCTCCAGCCGCTCCGACTTCCTGCCAATCGCCAAAATCTCCACACCCTGCTGCGTCAGCGCCCGCGTCAGGTCTCCCGTCGTAACCCCGCCGTCGTAAATCCGGATATGCTCCCCGTCAAACACCTTGAAATTGCGCAGGTGTAGCTGCTCATTCAGCACATATGCCGCCCGCGTCAAATCCGCCGCCGCAAGCTCAATGTACTCCGTGTTGCGCTCCGAAATCTCCTTCATGGAAATCTCCTCGCGCATAATCCCGTGATGAATAATGCCAATCGTGTCCGCGATACTCTCCACCTCCGTCAGGATATGGCTCGAAATCACAATCGTCATTCCATATTCCACACACAGCCGCCGGAACAAATCCCGAAGCTGTTTCATGCCCGCCGGGTCCAGTCCGTTCGTCGGCTCGTCAAGCACCAAAAGCTCCGGTCGGCACAAAACCGCACGCGCAATTCCCAACCGCTGCCTCATGCCAAGCGAATACTCCTTCACCTTCTTGCCGGCAGCGTCCGACAGCCCCAGCAGCGCAAGCGACTCCTCCACGCACCCCGGCATGCAATACCCCATATACTCACAATGGAGCTGCAAATTCTCCTGCCCGCTCATATGGTCGTAAAACTGTGGAAACTCGATAATGCTCCCCATTCGCTTGAGCACCGCGTAAGAGGTCGGCGTCAGCGTCTCCCCAAACAGCTCCACCGTACCCGACGTCGGCTTCCACAAATTCGTGACCATCTTCATCACCGTCGTCTTACCCGCGCCGTTTGGCCCCAAGAACCCGTAGATTTCCCCCTTTCTGACATGAATGTCAACATTCTTTACCAAGTCCTTTTTATTAATGGTTTTTGTTAATTGATGTGTTTCTAAAATATTCTGCATTTGTTCTGCCCCCTTTCAAAAACCATTATACCGACGCCATTTTTCAAAACTCTTGCCAAATTCTTACGAATTTCTTTCGCCAGACATTTTCACGCTACACAACCTCTTTGAGCTTCACCGAAAAAACCGTCCGCACCTGCGGCTCGCTCTCTAACAGCACATCTCCGCCCATCTGCCTCGCGAGGTTTCTTGCAATCGTAAGCCCCAAGCCATTCCCCTGAATTTGCCGGTTACGGGAATCCTCCATCGTATAAAGCCGTTCAAAAACACTTGCCGCAAACGCCTTCTCAATCCCCTTCCCCTTATCCGCCACATCAATCCAAACAAACTCCGCCTCTTTTCGCAAAGCAATGCCGATATACTTCCCGTCACTGCCATAGCGTATGGCGTTGGACAGCAGATTTGTTAAAATTCTATCAATCGAATCCCTGTCCCCCCACACAAAGACATTCTCATCAGGAATGGCAAGCTCGACCGTAAACGCCTTTTGCAGCAGCAGCTCATAAAACCCAAGCACCGTTTCCCTGCAAAGCTCACTGACGTTGACCTTCTCCATCGCAAGGGACATATCCCCCGCCTCAAGCTTTGCCAGCGTAAAAAATTCGTTTATCATTTCCATGACCTGCTTCGCCTTTGCCTCCACCTTTTGCAGGCCCTCGTCCTGTGCCCTGTCCATGCCAAGGATTTCCAAATATCCCAAAATCACCGTCAGCGGCGTCTTGATGTCATGTGAAATATTCGCAAGCATTTTTTTCGACGACAGCTCCTGCTTCCGAAAATCCACCTTCACCCTCTGCCTGTCCAAAAGCACCCTGTTGATCTGCCCAAGCAGCTCCATCAAATCCTTGTCATCGGTAAACACCATCACTTTCTCGTCACTGTCCCGCTCCAAAATCTGCGCCAAAGCCGCACTGATTTCCCGGATACGCGCCCGCATTCCCCACGGAAGGCAGAGCGGTGATTTTGTGCATAAAAGAAACTGTTGATAACAGACAATTACCAACAGCGCCAATCCAATCCCCGCCAATCCAATGATTATCACCTTGTCACTCATGCCAAATCCCCCAACTTGTAACCAATTCCCCAAACCGTAACCACATACTGCGGACTGCGCGGATTGTCCTCGATTTTGTTGCGCAGCCTGCTGATATGCACATTGACCGCATTCTCATCACCAAGATACGCGTCCTTCCACACCAACGCGTAAAGCTGCTCCTTCGTATACACCTTCTTCGGATTTTTCATCAACAGCTTTAAAATCTCAAACTCCTTCGCCGTCAGCTCAATCCGCTCCCCGTTCTTCGACACCGAATATTCCTCCAAATTCACACACAGCACACCGTGCATAAGCACCGTTTCCCCCTCGTCCGTCTCCGCCGCATACTTTGTGCTCCTGCGGATATTCGCCTTAATCCGTGCCAAAACCTCCGTCACCGAAAACGGCTTCGTCACATAATCGTCCGCCCCAAGCCCCAAGCCAAGCGTCTTGTCCGAGTCCGAATCCCTTGCCGACAAAATGATGATTGGTACCGTGCTGTTCTCCCGAATGACCTTCATCACCTCTATGCCGCTCTTCTTTGGTATCATCAAATCCAGCAGTACCAAGCTGAACGGCTCCGCAGGAAACAGCTCGCACGCACGTTCACCGTTGTAGGCAGTTACGACATCAAAATGCTCCGTCTCCAAAAAATTTTTCAACATATCGCTGATTTCAATGTCGTCCTCCACCAGTAAAATTTTATATTGTTCGTCATCGTTTGTTCTTTGCATATCCGTCCCTCTCCCCCGTTAAAGCTTTCCTTACAGTATACTACAAACCTTCCGAAACGTCATGCGTTTTTATCAGAAATCCCTTACCCCGGTGCTAAGATATGCCGCGCTCTATCGCCACTGTAAAACCCGGAAACGGTCTGGATATTCTCAATATACCAGCCATTCTCCCGATAAGAAGCATCTATCACATTGACCGTCTCATCATCTTCCTCCGGCAGCAGTTGTATGAACCGAACCATTGTCTTCCCGTTCTCTAAAAAGATTGTCGCCCCTTCAATATATAAATCCCCGTTCAACCAGCTCTCCTCCGCTTCAAAGCTTACCGGCTGTTCCATGGAAATATCAGGATTATGGATAAAATTGTACGGATATTCCACCCATTTCGTGCCCTCAAGATGCAGTATGGAAACCTCAACCGCACCATAATTACTGCCTGTCACTCCCCGCACGGATACCACGTCCGCTTTTCCGTTCCCCGATAAATCCCCTGTCACAACGGTTGAAGCATAATGCCCGTCATAGTCCTTCATTGCCACATCTACACCGTTCACATCCGCTATAATCTGCGTAAATGCCGCATCGCCGCTGCGCACGTCAATCGTGCGCACCCTGTCCTCTTTTCCGTCCCCGTTTAAATCCGTTCTGGCTTCAATTCCCGAGTCAACCGAAACGCTGATTGGAATGCGGTTCGTCCGCGAACGGGTTTCACCAAACGTTCCACTTGCCCTGATATCAACAGCACCTCCAATGACCATGATTGCGACGCACATTGCCCCAAACAGGACTGCTCCGCTCTTTTTCGGCGCGCTGTCAAAAATATTGGAAAACCGCCATTTTAGGAATGCCATTTCCGCCATGTATCCCGTCGCCACAGGGCTTTTGGGCTGCCCGTTTTTCTCCACCCATGCCATGATGACCTCACTGTACTCGCAGCGCTCCTGCTTTGTGGCATTTTGCAAAACACCCTCGTCACATACCTGCTCCATGTCATTCTCCGCAAGCCTGCGCAGCAGCCACACAAGCGGATTGAACCAGTGTACGATGTTCACGGTCAGAAGCAGCAGCTTCCATAAAATATCCCGTTCCCTGCAATGAATCAGTTCATGCTTTAAAATATAGTACAAGTCCTTTTCCAACAGCTCCTCATCCGGCAGGCATATTACCGTTCTGAAAATCCCCATTGTGAACGGCGCTTCCGATTTTGTAAGCTGCAGCTTCGGAATACTTTTTAACCCCAAGTCGACAGCAATCTCCGCAGCCATTTTATGTAACCCCTCATTGTTGCAGTCGCAGCTCCACCGCCTGACTCTGCGGCACATTTTCCAATACAAAAAACAATGATAGACTGCCAGCAGCAGCACGCCGGTAAGCCAAATGCAAAAGAGTAGCTTTTCCGTCGAAACCGCCGACATATGACGTTCATTTTGCATGGGTTCAACCCAGTTCGTATCGTCCTTTTGCCCGGACTGCTGCACATTGTCACTGTCCTGCACATGCGCCGCCTCCTCCGATGCGTCCCTGATTACAAGGCTTGGAAGCTGCACCGTGCGCATATGGATATGCGGCAGTTCGACCAAATGGAGTGGCAAAAGCAGGCACACCGCAATCAGGAGCCAGCCATTTTTTCTGCTCCTTGCGCCGTACTTTCCTCGGAGCGCCCATGACAAAAAACAGAATATCAGAATGCTCAGTCCGCCTGTCACCGAGGTATTTATCATTCCCAAAAGCAATCGTTCCATTATTTCTCCTCCAAAGCTCCACAATGCTTTCCTTATTTCAAATTCTGTTTGCGCCTTCCAAAATAAATGCTGTTTTCCGATTGATTAGTATAGACTAACTCCGCTTCCGTCCTCCTGATAAAAAACATAAATGCTGTATGAAGCATCTGATTGATTGGTACACTCATATTCTTTTGGGAGATAATCTGCCGGAAATTGAATGTCCTCCTCATGGACGAACATCAAAAACACATACGCGATTTTTCCGTCTCCCAAATCAAGCGCATATTCGTAGCAGTGATTATCGGCATATATCGTCACATATGCAGGGTAGGAAAAATGCTCTGTGTCATAGCGTATTTTCTGCACGTTTCCCTTGTATTCCTCCGAAACAGCCTGCAATCGTTCCAGCTCCTTGGCATATTGGTCGGCTTCATAGGTGCATTCCAAGTACACCTGCACCGTCGGATCAAAAATAAAATCCTGATACTCCCAAAAATAAGAATTGACCGTCCTATCCTCGTCAAGTGTTTGCGGAAAAATCTTGAAATTGCTATATGCCCCGGACTCCCTAAAGTCCCCGTATGTATCCGCGTTTTCATAATGGCAGATGTCCCCGGCTATCCTGAACAGCTTCAATATGCTGCCTCCTTTTCTGATATAATGGAAAAGCAGCGCCAATCCCAGCAAAACTACGACAACTATTATAATAGCTGCTTTTTTTCCGTTTTTCTTTTTACTATCCACTCGTTTCCCCCTCCTGAAAAGCTTATTTCATGACATCATTTGGCTTTTATATAATATTATACATTACGATAATATGATGTCAAGGAAAAAACACGATTTCCCTGCTTTACATTGATAAAAAAACCGTTTCGTGATAAGATTTTAAGCAGAACGTTCATGTACCACATTCATTTATTGTTGCGAAAGGTAAAAAACACTATGTTAACATTTGAAACAGCCACGCCGGAGGAAACCGGTATCCCTAGTGATTGTATCCTTCAATTCATAAAACGCATGGAACAGCGGCAAATTCCCATGCACAGCCTTCTTCTGATGCATCATGACAAGCTGATTTTTGAGGACTATTACGCCCCTTGCAGCGCGGACAGCCTGCACCGTATGTTTTCCATCAGCAAAAGCTTTACCTCCATCGCAATCGGTCTGCTGATTGACGAGGGAAAAATTGCGTTGGACGCTCCGATTGTCCAATACTTCCCGGAAAAGCTGCCCGAAAAAGTGCACCCTTGGATTGCCGAAATGACCATTCGGGATATGCTGATGATGCGCACCTGCCACGCCTCCACCACATACAAGCTGAATATGTCGTCCGACTGGGTGGAGAGCTTTTTCACCACACCGCCCACACACCCTAGCGGAACCCTGTTCCACTACGATACCTCCTCTGCGCACACGCTCTGCGCCTTAGTGGAAAAGCTGACTGGCGGCGATATGCTCGATTATCTCAAAAAAAAGCTGGATATTCTCGGATTTTCAAAAGACTCCTATATGATAAAAGACCCTTTCGGCGTATCAATGGGTGGAAGCGGTTTGGTTGCGCTCCCCTCGGATATGATGAAATTCGCCTACTTTATCGCACACAGAGGACTTGTTGAAGGCAAACAGCTTATCTCGCCCTCCTACATTGATTTGGCAGTTTCTCCCTTGACCGAAACCTGCATGACAGCCCCCCTCCCAAGCGAGGCGCAAGGGTACGGCTTACAGTTTTGGCGCAATGAGCAGAACGGCTTTGTGTGCTACGGAATGGGGGGACAGCTTATTATTTTCCTGCCCGATTATGAGCTCATCTGCGTGACCACTGCGGATACCCAAAGAATACAGGGCGGCAACCAGCAAATTTATGATGCGTTTTATGAGGAAATCCTTCCCCATGTGCAAAAGTCCGCACTTTCCCCTGACCAAGCGGCAGCACAGCGCCTGCAAGACATCTGTGCTTCCCTTGCCATAAAGCCTTTGGAAAGTGCGCCTGCGCCAAAAAATCTTTGTGAAATAAATAACAGAACATATCAGGTTCGGACGGAAGGCTCTGACTTTCAGACTGTTCAGATTTGCATACAGGAAAACACAGGTACTTTGTCCTTCACCTGTAAACACACGCCATATGAAATCAAATTCGGCATCGGCACAATGCAGACAGGCATCTTCCCGATTTATGACCAACAGTACGCCGCAAGCGGCGCGTGGCTTTTCGATGGTACGCTGTTCATCAAGGCGCATATTATTGATGCCTATGTCGGCAGTGTGCAGTTCCAATTGTCTTTTCGGGGTGATGAATTGGTTGTATTTATGAATAAGAAAGAAGAAAGTCTTTTCCACGAGTTTAATGGGCATCTCTATTGTAAAGCCTCATAGCAGGGATTGCTTATCTTCGCAAGCAAGTAGGGGATATGTTACCTTAGCGACATATTTCCCCTACACAGGGCTGCTCATAAAAATTTATACCTGTATCAGGGCTGAATACTGTTTCGTGTCCTTCAACGTCATCCTTGCATTTTTTTCAAAAGTATGGTATAAACTAATTAGAGAAAGAGTCGTCCTCGAACCCCTTGTCCCATTCTTTGAATGGTTGACTGGTTCCATGAACGGCTCTTTTTATTTTCTCCCATATACCTTTAATACTTCCTCATTTTTCATTAAAATAATCTGTTCCAAAAAACCAAGCCTTGGAGAAGTATACAGACTTTCAATCTGCCTTTCAACCTCCTCCACACTTAAAGGGCATTCGGAAATATCTATGATGAAATTGTCTGCCTGCTTATGTTTTTTTGCAATAAGTCCATAAATTAAAAACACCTGTGGCACAAATTCAACGTGTTTCCCATACTTCCCGCTTGAAATCGCAGCAACCTCCCTTTCCTGCTTCGTTGGGTGGAGTATGACGTGTTTCCCATCTACTTTATATATCGTGCCATTGACTGTATATTCCTGCCGTTCGGTAACAGTGCCTTCTGTTCCTCTTGTCCTTGTCCATTCATTCGTAATATCCATAGAACCTATTAGCACTCCAATCTGCTGCTGTGTTTGCATTTTCAGGGCTTCTAGCCTGCTGATATGATACCCACATTTACCACAATTCGTTCCGAGTATTTATTGGACTTTTACGGACTTTCAGCGATTAGATTGCGTCCATACCGGGCGCACATAAAAGTGCTATCGTTCGTAATTTTTATGCAATGTGTTACACAACCGCCTCCACAATCGTCTTCCCACCAACTACAATCTGCTTTACCCCCGTCGTCTTTGTCTGATTGAAATTAAAGCTCAGCATATACCCTTTATCCTGATGATAATACTCCAAATACTCCGTAAGCTGCTGTTCGCCTCTTTCGTTGTACTCGTTTCCATGCCAAATTTTTAACTCCACGATGAACTGCTCACCGAGGTAATCCACGATGACATCTGTGCGCCTTGCGTCTCTTGTCTGCGCCTCGATGTAATAGTTGCCGACGCCGTTGATAATCGGTTTTAAGTATAGCAGAAACAGCTTTCGTCCCTGACTTTCCACAAATTTCCAGTCATTGTCGCCGTAAATGTCACAAAAATATTCCACAAATTTTTTCAGCACCAAATCCATGTCAAGGCGTTTGTCCTTCACAAATTGAATACGGTCAATTTCGCCCTGCGTAAACGCGTCGCTGCCTGCCTCCTGTGCCATAAACAGATTGAGCAGACACATTTCGAAAATGCGGTTTGCGATTGCAACATGGTCGTTTTCTTCCTTTAAAAAGCCAAACATGACTCCTAAATTGATGGACTTTTCTTCGGGGCTGAACGGGATTCGTTTGCCGCGGTATATGATGTTTTCTATCATATTGCGTAAGTCGGGATAGGTGTCCAGTTGTTTTGTCATATGCCCGAAAAGCGGCGGGTTTTTCTTCAAAATAATCCGAACGGCTCTCGCCACGCCTGCTCTCGTCCACACCTGCTGCATGGTTTCAAAACCGTCAGTGCCTAAAATTTTTTCATCAAGCTGCTTGCAAATGGCAGAGACAAGGTACGGATAGCCTGACGTATACTGATAAATTTCCTCTGCCACGACTTGTATATCCATTCCGGTATGGTTGTCGGTTTCGTACTCCTCCAGCATTGCAGAAATCTGATTGGCAGAAAAACCCATCTCAATATCAAAATCCGCCGCGATGTTCCATGGGCTATTGTACTTATGCTCCGCGTCAGGTCGCAGCTTTAATTTTAAATTTTTAATATCATATACACCCGCAAGAATAACAGAGTGAAAAATCGGTGTCGTTTCACGCTCCAAATAGTAGCCTCTAAGCTGCGCAAGAAAATCCACAAATACCTGATTGTTGCTTGCACTGTCAACCTCATCAATGATTAGCACAATGGGACGTGTACTCTTTTTACATAAATTGCTTAAGCACACAAACAACTCATTCAGTCCCATGTCCGCATTGCCTTTCTGAAAATCCAACAGCAATCTCTGCAATTCTTCCTTATTATCCAATACCAAATCACAAAGCGCCATATAGAGCTTTTCCACCAATGCTTTTGAAAATATAAATTCATCTGCAAAACTGCTCGTCGACATTTTCTGAAAATCAAGCAAATATACAACATACTCACACTCAAGATAACTTGCCAGCGCCTTCAGCGTCGTTGTCTTCCCGTACTGCCGCCCCCTGTTAATCACAAAATACTTTTTCCGGTCCACAAAAAGCCGCTTTATTTTCTCAACCCGCTCGTCAAGACGCACCATATAATGCTCATTCGGATTACACGAGCCCTCCGTATTGAAATACCGCAACATTTTACTCTCCTTTCAAAGCACGGCACACCGCAGCACCTATCACCAAGCCAAAAATCACCCAACCCTGTTATAATTAATCAGGCACCCTTTCAGAATAATCTGTCGCTCCTCGTCGGTCAGCTCGCCAAGCGTCATCTCAAACTCCGTCTTTTTATCCTTCCCGACAACATACGCCTGAATCACGTCCGCCTTCTCCTCGACAGCCTTTCGGATACCCGGGATATAAATATAGTCAAGATTTTGAAACGGCAGCTCGCCCTCCTTAATCAAAAATGGCAGCATACCCCAGTTAATCAAATTCGAGCGGTACCGCTTCGTCGCGTACTCATTCGCAATGTTCGCCCAGCCGCCAAGCACCTTCTGACAGCTTGCCGCCTGCTCCCTCGCCGAACCGTCGCCCGGCTTTACCGCAAAAATCGTGCTGCCAATACCCGTATTGTAACGGTCTGCATCGGGCGTAATCGTCTTCATCATCGCCCAAGCCTCTTCCAGCTCCGGAAGCGTCTGTACAGGACACGACTGCTCTTCCCTTGCCTTCTCCGCCGCCTGAATTTCCTTCGCGCGTCCTACATAAGCAGGGTCTTTTCTTGATAATGTAAACTCCGCAAGTCCTAACGGATTTGAACGGTATGAAGACGTTTCGCCCGACGGAATGAGCTCGTCCGTTGTCGTAACAGGGTCGTGGATTTCCGAAACAACCTTCAACATCAGATTATCCGTCAGCGCAACCATTGCAGGCCAGTCCTTGATGTTCGGACCAAACTTAATCTCCACCGACTCGTCCGCCACACCCTTTGAATCAAACACGCGATTCTCATATATTTTTTTATCAAAGAAATACTTGTACTTTGTGAAATCTCCGTCAAACTCCGTCGCAGGTGTCAAGTATCCCTTATTCGCCGCCGTCGCCGCAATCGAACGCGCGTCCATCAGCGCAACCGACGCAATCTGCCCGCTCTGCAGCTTCGAGCCCTCACGGTTCGGGAAATTCCTCGTTGAGTGACGAATTGAAAACGCATTGTTCGCAGGCGTATCCCCCGCACCAAAGCACGGACCGCAAAATGCCGTCTTTAACACCGCACCCGTCTGCATCAGCTTCGCCGCACAGCCGTTTTTCACCAATTCCATGTAAACAGGCATGGACGCAGGGTAAACGCTCAGCGTAAACGCGTCGGGACCAATGCTTGCATTCTCCAAAATATCCGCCGCCGCACAGATGTTCTCAAATCCGCCGCCCGCACAGCCCGCGATAATACCCTGCTCGACATACAGCTTTCCGTCGCGCACCTTATCCTTCAATTTAAAATCAACCGCCCCGTCAAGGCTGACAAGCGCCTTCTTCTCACACTCGTCAAGAACCTCCAAAAGATTGGCATTCAGCTCCTCAATCGTGTATGTATTGCTTGGGTGGAACGGCATTGCAATCATCGGCTTGATTTTGCTCAAATCAACCTTAATCACGCCGTCATAGTAAGCCGTTTCGCCCGGATTTAACTCTGCATAATCCTGTGTTCTGCCGTGAATTTCATAAAATTCCCTGATTTCATCGTCCGTTCTCCAAATCGAAGAAAGACAGGTCGTTTCCGTCGTCATGACATCAACGCCGATACGAAAATCTGCCGATAAAGACGAAACGCCGGGACCGACAAACTCCATCACCTTATTTTTCACATAACCGTTCTTAAACACCGCACCGATAATCGCAAGCGCCACGTCCTGCGGACCGATACCCTTTGCAGGCGCGCCTTCCATATAAACGGCAACCACGTCGGGCATATTGATGTCATAGGTTTGGCTCAAAAGCTGTTTTACAAGCTCCGGACCGCCCTCTCCCATCGCCATTGTTCCAAGCGCGCCGTAACGTGTGTGCGAGTCGGAACCGAGTATCATTTTGCCGCCGCCCGCAAGCATTTCACGCGCATACTGGTGAATGACCGCCTGATGAGGGGGCACGTAAACACCGCCGTATTTCTTGGCGCAGGTCAATCCAAACATATGGTCGTCCTCGTTGATGGTGCCGCCAACCGCGCAGAGCGAATTGTGGCAGTTTGTGAGCACATACGGAACCGGGAATTTGGTCAGTCCCGACGCGCGCGCTGTCTGGATAATTCCCACGAAAGTTATGTCGTGTGATGTCAGCTTGTCAAACTTTATTTTCAGCTTGTCCATATTGTCTGACGTGTTGTGGTTTTCGAGAATGCCATAAGCAATCGTATTTTTCTTTGCCGCCGCTTTATCCGCGTCTTTTCCGGTTTTTGCCTTAACCGCTGCCGCCGCGTCCGCGTTGTCGGCAATTAATTCTGTGCCGTTTATGAGATATGCACCTGTTTCAAATAATTGTATCATTTATTGTTACACCTTGCCTTTCTGTTATTTTCAAATTTTTTAGAAAAGGCGCAAGCCTGTTGTAGCGTGCGCCCTTGTACTATACTTATGTTAATTCTTTATTGGAAATCTGTCAATGTTTTTTTAATGCCATCTCCCCTTACATCTTTCTATTTATAAAGAGCTTACCCTTTTTGTCACCTCACCCGTAAAGCTGCCGCCTTCTTTTGCTCTTATTGTGACGGTAATTTTATTTTTGCCGACGACTTCGCCATATATGAGGTCATAATCTACGCCTTCTACCAGTGTGTGCTTTGCGTAGGTTATTGTCAAGCTACCTTTTGCACCTTTTACGGTCGCTTTTTTGATTTGGCATGGGTTGATGGTAAAGTAAAAGGTCTTTGCCGGAATGCTTTTGTAATTTCCTTTGCCACGGACGGTTACTTTTGCGTGGTCAGTGGCGTGGAGGTTGTTGGTGTAGGTGAGGGTGTAGTCCTTGTTGAGTTTTAGTGTCTTGCCGTTTGCCATGACGGTGATTTTGGGCTTTTGGAGTTTACCGTTGTAGGTGGGGGTGGCAATTGGCTTTTTCAGGGTAAATTCCCCATCTGAGGGTTTGATTGTGAATTCCTTAACAACGCTTCCGGCGTAGGCGCCCTTGCCTGTGATGATTGCGAAGGCGGTTCCGGTCTGTTTATTGTTTTGGTAGGTTATGGTGTAGTCTTTTCCTGCGGTCAGGGTTTTGCCGTTTATTGTGACGACTGCCGTCGGTTTGCACGCGGTTCCGGTGTAGGGGTAGGTGCTTTGGGACAGCTTTACGGCGTTCGGGTTGTCGATTGTGCCCTGAATGCGGGTGCCTGCCGCGTCATAGACAGTGAGTTTTGCGGTAGTTGTGCCTTCGTAGTCGGAGTCAGGGGCGGCTATGACGTAGAACTGTTTTTTGCCCTTTGTGGCGGTGAGGTTTTGGGTAATGCCGTCTAGGGTGTAGTCCTTGTTTTCCTTTAGCAGGGTGGCGCCGTCGTAGACGTAGACTTTTGGCGCGGCGGTCGTGCCTTTGGGCATACTGTCTGCGAGGACTTTGAGCTTTTTGCAGGGTTTCTTTTTGATTTCATATTTCCTGCTGATTGTGCCTTTGTAGATACCGTTTCCTCTGACGGTGACAGTGGCGGTGCCTGCGTGGGTGTTGTTGAAGTAGAGGACGCGGTAGTCCGTTCCTTCGGTGAGGGTGACGGGTTTGCCGTTTTCGGTTGTTGTTACTTTGATTGTGGGCTTGTAGGGCGTGCCGTCGTAGGTTTTGGGTTTGATGGCTGTTGCGATTTCGCCGTGCATGGATAAGTCTTTGTAAGTGACTTTTTGCTCGCTGTAGTGCCATTTTACACCGTCTTGTGGGTCTTCGTCCTCGCTGCTTTCCTCAGTTGGGATGCTTTCCTCGGTGCTTCCGCTCTCTTCCGTTTTACTGCTCTCCTCGGTTTTTCCGCTCTCTTCCGTCTTACTGCTTTCCTCGGTTTTTCCGCTCTCTTCCGTTTTACTGCTCTCCTCAGTTTTTTCACTTTCGGGTTCGGTCTCCTTTGGGATTACCTTATATGTATAAGTCACAATATCGCTGTCCTCGTAGCCCTCTTTTACGGCGAACGCTTTGAGAGTGTAAGATTTCCACTGTGTAAAAATTGCAAGTCCTGAATATTTAAACTTGGAATACGCCATGCTCTGCCTTGTGGGTTCTGTGCCGTCCCATGTGAGATAGACCTCGTCCGCGCCGTGTGTGTCAAGATAGAATCTCGTGCCTGCCTCGACTTCCGCGCCGTCGGGATATGGGGCGGTTGGCGGCTGCATTTTGGGTTTCTTGGCGGGGACGAATTTCCAATTTTGGGCTCCGCTTCCTCCATGTGTCCATACATATGTCCATACATTTGTTCCTTCCTGTGTTCCCGCGTTTGCCACATCCAAATAGTGTCCGCTGCACCGCGGCTGGATATAATATGTGCCGTCGGACGCTTTTCGGATTGCCCACTGCTGAGCAAAGTTTCCATCATATGCAATAACTTGGACATTGGTTCCTCTATATGCCTCTGCCCGTGATATATCCATACTCATGCCTGTTTGTTTATGGATGATTTTATAAAAACCGTTATTCAGATAAGTAACCGTAAAGACTGCATCATTCTGCCCTATTTTACTGTTGATTTGGACATTTGTGTTTTCTACGCTTAAGCATTTACCGTTGTCCACTTCGGTAACAATATGATAATCGCCGTTTGGAATGGTCTGTGACTGCGCCGGAACAAAACGCCATTTTTGGTTGTCCAAACTGTGTCCTTCCCACACGTAAACATTCGCGCAGTCTGCCGCTTCAGCCACATCTAAATAATGGCTGCCGCATCTTGATTGAATCGTATAATACGCGCCGTTATCAACTTCATTGATGACCCACTGCTGATTTAGTCCTTCGGTATACTCCCACTGATGGACATTCGCACCCTTTTTTCTGCTCCCATATTCTATATCTATACATTTACCTGAATTTTTACAGACGATTTTATAGCCTTTGTCCGCGCCAAGCCATGTGACGGTAAAGACCTGTTTGGGATTGTCTATGCTGTGGCAAAGATGAACATTTGCGCCATTCACCGTTTGATAGCTGTCAACGTCCAAACACATAGTATTGTCAAGCGCTGAGACAATATGATAATCGCCGTCCATAATGGTACGCGTGCCGCCGTTTGGAAGGTCGGGACCGTCGGGTTCGGGAGGGGGAGTGGACGCTTTAAAATTCGGTCTGATAACGCAGTTTAACAAGGATCCGCCAGTATAATGCCTATACCCTGCATGATATCGAATAGCACATGGAACATCTCCATAATCGAAAGTGCCATCTGCCCCTGCTGCATAGTTTTGTTCTGCAACATTAAACCCATTTGCATCTACGGATACTACAATCGCCACATGACCTGTAGAAGTTCCAGTCCATACTGCGATATCGCCCGGCTGTACATCTTTTACATTCGCATTAAAACCAATGCGGTTCCACCCTGCAGGAGTCGCATTCGTTGCATAGTTTTTCGCATCTCCATATAAAACCGCTGCCCCTAAATATTTATAATAATAACATATTAAATCCACACATTGAGCTCCGTAGTATCCATCATAATCCAATTGTTTTCCAACCTGTTTATTCACCCAATCGACAGCCTCATCTCTTGTGATATCACTTGCTGCACGAACATCAGTTTCCGTATCTGAAATTTCTTCCGTCTCCGTTTCCGTCTGCATTTCTTCCTCTGTCAAAGTTTCGGTTGTGGATGCTGAATTTTCTTGTTTCTCTGTATCAAGTAAAGTATCAGGCTGACTACTTTCCATGCCTTCTGTCCTATTTTCCTCTGTGTCACTTTCTTTGCTGTCATTCTGCAAACTGCTTTCTGTTTCTTCCTCAGTTAACTCAACCACCGTTTTTGTTTCCGCCTGCTCCTCTTTGGGTTTCTTCCACCCTTCCTCCGTCGTTTCTTCAATTGCCTGCTCTGCCGAAACCGCTTCCTGCGTTTCAATTACTGTTTCTTCTGTTCCTTCTGTCAAAACTTCCGCCGCAGTCCCCTCAATGTCGCTTTCCTCTGCCGCGTAAGCGCCTGACGGTGCCGATGTCGCTATCATCACCGCTGTCATCATGCCTGCAATAATCCGTTTCCATTTCCTAAATTTCATAATTTCCCTCCATTTCTGCGTGTTACAGCCTTGCGCCCGACAATGCGCAAGCACAAAGCATATGGTTGAAACAATTTCAACCTGTTCCTGTAAAAATTTTAACACTCTACAAATGCACACAAAAACATAAATATCTTTACATTTTCCACGAAAAAAGGAAGTATCTCCATCTTTAACGGAAATACTTCCCACTGCTTAAAAGCTTTTTATTGATCCGCTATTTCCGTATACTGCCGCAGTTGCTTGTCGTTTGTAAGAAACACATTACAGCCACTAATTACTGTGGCAGCGAGCTGTAGGGCATCCATTTTATATGTTTTTCCCTTAGATACCATGTATTCTGACAGATGCCCTATCATGGACTGGTAATCTGCCGGAAACTATGCTATACTTTTAAAAATGCAAAAATAGGGAACGCAGCAAGGAACAGTGCATGGATTTTTACTTGGCCGTGGTACGTTTTTCGCATGGCATGAGTTGAGAAAGGTATGGTGATTTCATGAAACAAAAAATATTTAAAAAGCTGGCGTGTCTGGCGTTGTCGGGTATTTTATCCGTATCCGGTGTGGAAATTCCGGCGTATGCATCTGAGAGTTTAATAATAAACGGAAATACGGAAATACAAACAGAAACGACGGCAGAAGGGACAACAGAAACGTCAGGCGAATCGGCGGAACCGGAAGTTGTTCCGACGCAAACATCCAACGAATCGACAGAAACAGAAGTTGTTCCAACGGAAACAGAAATTATTCCAACGGAAACACCGGATGAATCGACGGAAACGGAAATTATTCCAGCGGAAACATCGGACGAATCGACAGAATCCGAAACAATGGAAGAAGAAACCACGGAAACTGCAACAGACGAAGAAACTATGGAAACCGAAACAGAAATGGCGGAGAAGATGACTGCACGCGCCGCCGATGAAGGTGGGGACGTCCCAACTCCACAGGAAGTCTATGATGCCATGATTGCCTTACAGTCAGATTTTCCGGAGGGAATGCCTTGGACGGATGCCAGCAGCGGTACATATACGTGGAAGGGGGGAAGCGGAGAAAATGGTGAGATTGCAACCATGGGCACGGGCTGTGTATACTTTGCTTTCCGATTAAGCGACGAAGCATTCGGAACACTTCCCGCGCGGATGCTGAAAGAAAACGAATTTAAATTTGAAGATATCAGGGTCGGAGATATATTAAGAATAACCTATGGACACAGCGTGATTGTACTTCAGATCAATGATGATTCGATGGTCATTGCCGAGGGAAACTACAATAAATCCATCCACTGGGGGCGCGTAGTGACAAAAAGCGAAGTGGAACGATCAGCACACGTCCTCACCCGTTATCCAAAAGGATATATCCCTCCCGATGATCCGGGCGCGAATGATGTCATTGGTGAAGGCTCGATTCAAGACGATGAAGGGAATTCGTCCGGACTTCAATGGAAACTTACCAAGTCGGGCACTCTCACAATATCCGGAAAAGGAGATATGCCAGATTTTAATTTTGGAAATCCTTCCATCTCAAACCGTCCATGGAATGATAATATAGGCAGCGTTCAGAAAATCATTATCGAAGATGGCGTGACAAGTATAGGCAACAACGCTTTTCGCAAATGTGACGCTTACAGTGTATCCATACCGAAAAGCGTGAAAAAAATCGGCGATGATGCTTTCCGTGAATGCAGGAAGATTAGCTATGTATATCTTGAGGGAGTGGTCACGATTGGAGAACGCGCTTTCCAGAGCTGCGATAATATCAGGGGCGTAACACTGCCCGCCTGCATAAACAAAATTGGCTCCGGAGCATTTTTTCAGTGCCAGCAGCTGCTAAGCGTGGGATTTGATCCCGACACAGAAAGTGTGACTGTAGGAGATGATATTTTTAATAGCTGTTGGCGGTTGATGGATGTGACTCTGCCGAAAACAATGAACCAAATAGGCAAAAATATGTTTTACAGTTGTCCGCTTCTTCTCGGACTGATCATTCCGGAAGGGGTAACCAGTATTGGGGAGGGAGCTTTTGCAAGCTGTACAGGTATGACGACTGTTTTTATTCCGAAGAGCGTGACGCAAATAGGGACGGCCGCATTTTCTAACAGTGCTCTAACAACGGTGTATTACGGCGGCAGTGAGGCGGAATGGAAGAACATACAAAAAATAGGCGACACGGCAGCGAGACTATCAAATGTTACACTCTTTTACAACATCGATCCAGAACCTCGACTGACACCCGATACAAAAACTGTTTATAAAGTGGGCGAAGCGTTTGACAAGGATGGATCGAGTGTCAAGATAGTAGATGATACCGTTTCCCTAAGCGATAAAGATGTGAAGGGGTTTGACTCCGAAAAAGAGGGCGTCACAACGATAGCCGTAACTTTATACGAGGATATTTATGAGTTTGACCTGCTGGTTGTCGAAGAACCAAGCCTGACAGCAAAACAAGGGCAAAAACTGGAAGAATTAACACTGCCTTCCAATAACTATGGAACATGGAGCTGGCCGGAAGACAGCAGACAAACGG